>NZ_JBIVLI010000008.1:0-319305 GCF_044751205.1 Streptomyces sp. NPDC088732 | reverse complement strand
GTGACGCCAGGGCAACGCCACGACAGCATCTGCGCACGGCCCCTCCTGGAACGGATCCGCGTTCCCCGCACCGGCCTGGGCCGACCACGCTGCCGGCCCGACCAGGTCATCGCAGACAAGGCCTACAGCTCGCGCGGCTTTCGCGCCTACCTGCGCAAACGCGGAATCGCCCAGACCATCCCCGAGAAAGCAGACCAGCAACGGCACCGACACAACCGCGGCCGAGACGGTGGCAGACCGCCCCGGTTCGACCGCGATATCTACCGACAACGGAACATGGTCGAACGCTGTTTCAACCGGCTCAAGGGCTTCCGAGGCATCGCAACCCGCTACGAGAAGACCGCCACCTCCTACGAAGCAGCGGTCACACTCGCGTCGTTCCTGCTTTGGGCAAGATCCGTTTGAAGACGGACCCTAGTGTCGTCAACGCGGTTGCGCAGGCCGGACCGTGAAACGGCGGCCCGCCCCGCGGAGTTGGCACGCGGGCGCGCCGGGCGGTGGTGGCCCGCCCGCCGCGCATCCGCCGACGGTACATCGGCACACAGGAGGAGCGGCGGCATGAGTCTGCTGGCACGGGTGAACCAGCCCTCGGACCTGCGAGGTCTGAGCCGTACGGAACTGGCCGGGCTCGCCGGGGAGATCCGCGAGTTCCTGGTCCGGCACGTGGCGGCCACGGGCGGCCACCTGGGCCCCAACCTCGGTGTCGTGGAACTGACCCTGGCCCTGCACCGGGTCTTCGACTCGCCGTGCGACCTGCTGCTGTGGGACGTCGGGCACCAGGCGTACGTCCACAAGATCGTGACGGGGCGTGCCGCGGAGTTCACGGGCCTGCGGCAGCGCGGCGGGCTCTCCGGGTACCCGAGCCGGGAGGAGTCCGCGCACGACCACATCGAGCACTCCCACGCGTCGGCGGCCCTGTCGTACGCCGACGGAATGGCCAAGGCCCGCAAGCTGGCGGGCGAGTCGGACCGGCACATCGTCGCCGTCGTCGGCGACGGAGCCCTCACCGGCGGGCTGGCCTGGGAGGCGCTGAACAACATCGCCGAGGCCCCCGACCGGCCGGTGGTGATCGTCGTGAACGACAACGGCCGGTCGTACGCACCGACCGTGGGCGGGCTCGCCCGGCACCTGGCGGCCCTGCGGGCCCACGCCGGCTACGAGCGCCTGGCGGGCTGGGGCAAACAGGCCCTCGGCGGCGCCGGGACGACGGGCCGGGCGCTGCACCGCACCCTGCACGCGGCCAAGGAAGGCATCAAGGAGGGCCTGCGGGCGGGCTTGGAGGGCCCGGCCGAGGCCGTGACGCCGTACTCCCTCTTCACCGCGCTGGGACTGCACTACCTCGGGCCCGTCGACGGCCACGACATCACCGCCGTGGAGACCGCCCTGGAGCGCGCCAAGGACCACGGGGCGCCCGTCGTCGTCCACTGCATCACACGCAAGGGGCTCGGTTATGCCCCCGCCGAGCAGGACGAGGAGGACCACCTGCACGGCATCGGCACCATCGACCCGCGGACGGGACGCCCTCTGCGGCCCTCCGCCCCGTCGTGGTCGGCGGCGTTCGGCCGCGAACTGGTGGAGCTGGCGGAAACGCACCCCGGCGTGGTGGCGATCACCGCGGCCATGCCCGGCTCGGTGGGCCTGAACGACTTCGCCGCACGGTACCCGGCACGGTTCTTCGACGTCGGGATCGCCGAGCAGCACGCGGTCGCCTCGGCCGCCGGAATGGCCATGGCGGGGCTGCACCCGGTGGTCGCCCTCTACGGCACCTTCCTGAACCGGGCACTTGACCAGGTGCTGATGGACCTCGCGCTGCACCGCCTCGGCACGACCCTCGTGCTCGACCGGTCCGGGGTCACCGGCGACGACGGGCCGAGCCACAACGGGCTGTGGGACCTGGCGATGCTCCAGGCCGTCCCGGGCCTGCGCATCGCCGCTCCCCGCGACGCGCGCACGCTCCGGCAGCAGTTGCGGCAGGCGGTCGCGGTCACCGACGCCCCGACGGTCCTGCGCTACCCGCGGGGCGCGGTCGGCCCGGACATCCCGGCGGCCGCCCGCGTGGGCGCGGTCGACGTCCTGCGTGCGGCATCCGGCACCGGTGGCGTCCTGCTGATCGCCGTCGGGACGACGGCCCGGGTCGCCCTCGAAGCGGCCGGGCTCTGCGCGGAGCAGGGTGTGGAGGTCACCGTGGTGGACCCGCTGTGGGTCAAGCCGCTCCCCGACGAACTGCCCGCCCTCGCCGCCGACCACGCGCTGGTCGTCACGGTCGAGGACGGCCTGCGGACCGGGGGCGTGGGAACGGCGGTGGTCCAGGCACTGCAGGAGGCCGGTGTCCGCACCCCCGTACATGTCCTGGGGGTGGCGGACGGTTTTCCCCGGCAGGCCGGCCGCGCCGAGATCCTCGCGGAAGCGGGCCTGACCGCGGCGGCCGTCGCGGACACCGTCACCCAGGCCCTGGCGCGGGCCGCCGCGCCCGTGTCAGGACGGTGACCTGGGGCGGCGGCCCGCGCGGCGCCCGCGACCGGGACCGGGCGCGGGCGCCCCGGTGCCCGGTCCGGCTACTCGCCCCACACCCAGGCGACCCGCTCGTACAGCGGCGCGAAGCCGGAGCGCAGCATGTTGTGGAGGGACGAGTTGTGGTCGCCGGGGCCCTCGGCCCCGGTCTCGGCGACGAGCCAGCGGCAGCCCGCGTCACGGGCTGCCTGGACGCGGGCCGCGAGGAGTGCCGACTGGGCACCGCGGCCCCGCGCCTCCGGAAGCGTCGCTCCGCCGAACATGTCGGCGCAGTCGCCGTTCACGAAGACGCTGCCGACCGCGACGATCCGTTCCCCGTCCCGGACGGCGTACTGCCGCCAGTTCGGCCGGCCCACGCATGCGGAGGCCATGTCGATCATGGCTGGCGTGGTGAAGCCGAACGTCGTCATCATCACGGTGGCCCACTCGCGGGCCTCGTGGGGTTCGACCGGGCCGACGCGCAGGTCCGGGTCGAGCGCGGCCGCGCTGTCACCGGTGTCGACCGCGGTCGCGACGTCGTACCCGAGCTTGGCGAAACGGGCGCCCTGGGTGAGGCCCCACTTGGCCGCGGTCGCGTCCCAGTCCGACGGCAGCACCGACGGCGCGATCATGAACGAGCCGCGCGGCACGCCCTGGTCGCGGAAGAAGCCGCACACCTCCTCCACGACGTCCGCCGTGACCGGCTCATCGGGCCCGAATCCCCCGACCCGGTTGAAGAAACGGCTCGGGTCCTCGCGGATGGCCAGTGCCCGCGCCGCGCCGAACTGCCGCGCGCCGATGCCCAGGGCCTCGTGCACGTCCGCCGGCGCGCCGGTCACGAAGTCGCTGTAGGCCCTGATCTCGGTCTCTTCGGCCAGGCCGGTCGGCACTGTGGTGGTCATGCGTGGTTCCCCTTGTGATGGTTGGTGGTGACGAAATCGAGCACGGCGGCGACGAACCTCTCCGTCTCCTCGATGTGCCCGAAGTGGCCGCTCGCGGTCAGCTCGCAGAGCCGCGCGTCCGGCATGCGGGTGCGGATCTCGTAGGCGTAGCGGGGCGGGCAGATGAAGTCGTAGCTGCCGACGATCACCAGGGCCCGTGCCCGGATGGTGCCGAGCCGGTCGCGTACGTCCCAGTCGGCGGGAAGCCGGTTCGGGTCATGGGTGGCCCGGAGGGCGGGCGCGCTGCCGATGCGCCCGATCGTCGCGCGGTGGTCGGCGAAGTAGGCGGGCAGGACGGCGGCGAGGTAGCGCTCCCGCGACCCGCTGTCGGTGATCTCCAGTGTCCCCGACATGCGGGCGCCCCACACCCGCCCCGCCTCGGCGGCCTCCGGCCGGTCCGGCCAGCGCCGGACGAACCGGTCCATCTCCCGGGTGGCCGTCCCGCTCATCTCCGGCCCGTACACGGGCGCGGTGTCGTAGAGGATCAGCCCGTCCAGGCGCTCGGGGTGGTCGAGGCCGAACTGCAGCGCGACGAAACCGCCGTGCGAGTGGCCGAGGAACCAGGCGGTCGGCGCCCCGAGGTCGTCGAGCACGGCTTCGGCGAAGCGCGCGTAGCGGGACATGGAGTAGTCCCCGTCCGGCAGCAGGTCACTGTCGCCGGACCCGACCGGGTCCACGTAGACCATGGTCAGATGCTGTTCCAGCGCGGGGATGCGCAGGTACTCGGGGTGCACACCGGGGCCCCCCGAGTGGACGAGGCACACCGGCCCGTGCCCCGTGACCCGGTAGACCTGGCGCACCCCGTCGACCAGGACGCTGCGCACCGCGGGCGCAGGGCCGCCGTACTCCGTCTCCGGAAAGGTTGCGTTCATACCCCCACGATGCGGTGAGGAGCGAAGAGGTTCGATCCGCCGCCAAGATTTTTTCGCGGGGCGGGCTCAGCGGTGGCGCGGGTGGTACAGACGCAGTCTGCCGTCACCGTTCGCGTCCAGGAAGTGCACCCAGACCACGCTGGGCGGGCAGTGGAACGGGTCCTCCGGCGGGCTGATGATGGCGGCCTCCCAGATGACCACCTCGCGGCCCGCCACCACGTTCAGCAGCCTCTGGCGGACGCCCTCGGAGACGTCACGCGTGAAGGAGAACCCCAGGTAGTCCAGGTCCGAGTGCTTGCCGGTCGGCCAGGTCACCTCCAGCCGGGGCGACCGCCAGTCCGCCCACGCCGAGGCGAGTTCGCCGCGATGGGCCGCCGTCATCGTCTCCTCGGCGAGGCGGCGGTGGCGGGCGGTACGGGTGGCGACGTCGTCGTGGACCTGGTCGCCCGTGCGCGCCAGTCCGCCGGCGAGCTGCGCCCGGGCCTGGTTGAGCCTGCTGCGCACGGTGCCGACGGGGGTGCCGCACAGCAGCGCGATCTCCTCGTAGGACGTGACGTCGGTGAAGTAGCGCAGCATGGTCACCAGCCGCAGCCCGGGCGACAGCCTGTCCAGCGCACTCCAGATCCAGTCCCGCAGGACGTGCCCGTCCAGCACGTCCGCCGGGTCGGGCGGGCCGCCCGAGCGGTCCATGGCGGCGAACCCCTCGAGCTCGGCCACCGGCACCGCCGACTTCTTCCGCAGCTGCGCACGGCACACATTGCGGACCACCATGCGCAGCCACGGGCCGGCGGCCTCCGGGTCGCGCAGGTCCCCGATGCGCCGCAGCGCGATGAGCGCGGCTTCCTGCACGGCGTCCTGGGCGTCCGGTCCGTGGCCCAGCACGGCCAGGGCGACCCCGTGCATGGCCGCCTGGTGCCTGGCGAGCAGCAGGCCGAGGGAGCCCGCGTCGCCTGCCTGGGCGGCCCGCACCAGGTCGACGTCCAGCGGTGTCCCGTTCGACAGCGGATCAGTCATATGCGGACCATTCAATCAGAACGGCCCGCACCCCGGTCCGGGCGCTCACGCCGGTGCCCGGACCGGGGCGGGGTCACGCGGCCGCGGAGAGGCGGTGCCGGATGTGGTCGACCAGTGCTGTTTCGACGCGCCGGCGCGGGGCGCCGGTGAGGTCCTCGTAGCCGGCCAGCACGGTCATCCACTCGTTGAACACGGGGCGGTCCCCGGTCAGCAGCCAGTCCACGCACAGATAGTCCGCCTCGAGACTGCGGGCCAGCCGCTCGCTCGACGCGGCGGTGTCACCGGGAGGTTCGTGCACGGAGCCGCTGCCGCCCTGACTCACGTTGGCCAGGTACGCCTCGTCGCCGGGGCGTCGCAGCAGCGCGGCGACGGTCTTGCCCTCGGACACGTAGACCCGCAGGTCGCCGGTGTTGGGCAGGTGGGGCTGGACCAGGCAGCCCAGGCCCGAGGGTGCCAGCAGGTCGACCGTGGCGGCGAGGTGCTGGGGTGTGTCGGCCTTCAGCACACCGAATCCCATGGCCATCGAACGCGGTTTCACCACATAGGGGCCCTCGGGCAGTTCGGAGCGGACGGCGTCGAGGGCGCGGCGCGCGTAGCGGCCGAAGGGCACACTGACCGTGGGCAGGACCGGCGCGCCCAGCGATGCCGCGTGGTGGTACATCGCCAGTTTGTCGGTGCCGAGGCCGTCGGGATCGAGGGTCCCGTCCGTCAGGAGCACGCTGTCCGAGGCGCGGATCGTCCGGACGACGGCCTCCAGGTGGCGGGCGATGCCCGGGTCCCAGGTCCAGGACGTGACGAGGAAGCCCGCCCGCTCCGCGAGCAGGTCGTCCCCGTCGTGCAGGAGGCGCGGGCGGCCGTTCCAGGCGGGGACGATGTCGCAGGAGTGGACGACCCGCACGTCGAAGCCGGCCGCGCGCAGCATGTCCACGCGCCCCGAGCCCTCGCGTTTCAGTCGCTCCTGGACACGCGGGTCGTAGTTGTCGGGTGTGGTGATCCACACCAGGGGGGCCGGGCCGGCGCCGTGCACGGGGTCTCCTTCGGTGGGCTGCGACGGGTGAGTGGTGCGGCGGGCGGGGTCAGTGGAGGAGGTCCGGTCGCGGTGCGGGGTCCGGACCCGGCAGTACGCGCAGCGACCGCAGCGGGGAGCAGAGCAGCCACAGGCCCGCCAGGGCGGTGCCGGCCGCCCCGGCCCAGACGGCCGTCCGGGTCCCGAAGGACTCGGCGAGGAGGCCCCCGGCGATGACGCCGAGCGGTCGCGCGCCCCAGGCGAAGAAGCGCACCGTCGCGTTGACGCGGCCCAGCAGGTCGGGCGGCACGGAACGCTGGCGGTAGCTGACCTGGGCGACGTTGTAGACAACCACGCCCGCCGCGAAGGCGAACTGGCCGCAGGCCACCAGCGCCAGCCGCGGTCCGGGGGCGGCGAGCGCGGACAGCAGCGTGCAGGGGCCGGCCAGCGTCACGCTCAGCACGACGGCGCGTCCGTCGCCGAGTCGTTCGATCAGGCGGCGTACGACGGCGGTGGCCAGCAGCCCGCCCGCCCCGCCCGCGGTGAACAGCAGCCCGATGGTGGCGGCGGGCACCGCCAGGTCCTGGGCGAGCAGCACCAGGAGCATCGCGTACCCCATGCTCCAGCAGAAGGTCATCGTGGTCGAGCAGGCCACGAGGGGGCGGATCAGCGGATGCCGCCACACATGGCGGACGCCCTCGGCCACCGCGCGGTGCAGGGGCTCGCCGGTCTTCGCCGCGATCCGCTCGCCGCGGTCCGGAATGCGGCCGAGGAAGACCGCCGAGCCCAGGTACGACACGGCGGTGACCGCGACGGCCAGCGGCGCGGTGACCGCCTGCACGACGAGTCCCGCGGTCCCGGGGCCGGCGACGGCCGCGGTCTGCTCCACGGTGACCAGGCGCGCGTTGGCGGCGACGAGCCGGTCGGCCGCCACCAGGTGCGGAAGGTAGCTCTGTTCCGCGACGTCGAAGAAGGCCGTGGCGGTGCCCACCACGAGCGCGACCGCGCAGAGGGCGGCGACGGTGAGGGCGTCGAGCGCCCACAGGGCCGGGACGAGGGCGAGGGCCGCGGCTCGCACGAGGTCGGCGGTGATCATGATCCGCCGCTTGCGCATCCGGTCGACCCAGACCCCGACGGGCAGCCCGATCAGCAGGAACGCGACGGTCTGGCACGCGGAGACCAGCCCCACGCCGAGTGGCGAGGCGTGCAGGGTGGTTGCCGCGATGAGCGGCATGGCGAGGTTCATCACGACGAACCCGGCCTGACTCAGGGACTGCGCGAGCAGCAGCCGGCGCAGTGCGGTGGGCAGCCGGCCTCGGCCCACGCCGCGGGCGGTGCCGTTCGGGACCGTGCTGATCTGCATACGACCGCCGCGGGAACCGCCCGGTGCCGTGGACACCGGGACGTGGACACGTCAGAACGCGGGGAACCTTCGCAGCTTCGCGCCGTGCCCGCAACGGGCCGCTCCCCGCAACTCCCGCCTGCGCCCCGTGGGTCGGCGGCTCACCGGTGGTGCGGCGCGTCGCGCGGCGTGCCGGGCGGAGAGCGGGCGGAGAGACCGGTGAGAGGAGAGCTCGTGGTGGAGGAAAGGCCCCGGGGTTCAGGCCGGCGTGAAGCTCCGCAGGGCGACCGGGTCGACGACCCGCGTTCCCGCGCCGCGGGCGGCGGCCGCCTCGTCCAGGGCCGCGGCGGCCGGCGACCGGGCCGGCACCGTCCCCGGGCCCGCCGTCGCGAGCCGGGCGAGCGGGGTGACCATGTCGTCGTGGTGGCTGGGCAGCACGACGGGCGGGTCGCCGAGCACTTCCAGCAGCCGTTCCAGGTAGCGGTGCACAGCGGAGTACGAGGTCATGCCGACGACGGCCACGTCCGGCCGCAGGCCGGTGAGTTCGCGCTCGGCCAGGTTGCTGGTGCCGGACAGGTAGACCGACGGGCCGCCGTCGAAGCGGACCATGTAGGCCAGCGTCCGGCCCTCCACCAGGTCGCCGAGGGTCCGGGGCGCGGCGGGAGCGGCGGTGTGCGTTCCCGGCGCGAAGTAGCCGTGGTCGCCGAACTGGCTGTGCAGGCTGCGCACGACCTCCACGGTGTAGCCGGGGAACTGGAGGTACTCCCCGCCCTGCACCCGGACGACGTCGGCCAGCCGCCGGGCGGGGGCGTCCATCGCGGCGAGCAGATGGTGCGAGGTCTCGTCGCACAGGGTCCGGATGCGGTGCCCCGCCCAGGCGTCGCGGGCCAGCAACTGCGGTACGTCGGCGAGGTGGTCGAAGTGCCCGTGGCTGACCAGGACGAGGTCGGGAGCGCCGGACAGGCTCTCCCGCGCGATCCGCTCGACGCTGTCGGGAGCCGTCCGCAGCGGGAGCGACGGGTCGAGCTCCCCGTCGGGCGACTCGAAGGGCATCCTGCTCAGATAGGGGTCGAAGAGCAGGCGGGTCTCCCCGAAGCGGAGTTCCCAGCCCGCCACTCCCAGCCAGCGCATGGTCAGCCCGGCGGTGCTCGCGCGCCGGCCGCCGGCGGCGTGCGGCTCCGGTCGTGCGGCTCCCAGCAGGACCGACGAACCCATGGCCACGGCGGTCTTGAGAACCATGCGGCGCTGCTGCCTCATTCACCCCTCCTGAAACACAGAGTGAGATCAACAGTACGCAGAGCGATAGGAGGGCCGGGAGGTTTTCGGACAGTGGACGTGGCGGCCCTCCGGGTGCGGGGCGGGTGCCCGGCCTGGCAGTGAGGCGGGGGCGGCGCCCGGCGCCGGCCGATGTTTGTCCGGAATGCTGCGCGGCAACGCCGCCGTATGCCCCGATCGGTCATGGGCGGCGAATTTCGGCCGCCCGCGGAGGCGTTTTCCGGAAATCGCCCCGGCCGTGGCGCTTCTCGCGTGCCGGGCGGCGAAGCGGCCGGTCTGGACGGGTGCGCGGGTATGGAGCGAGCGAACTCCTGTGCCCTTCACCGCATCATTTGATATGCCTTCCGGGTATCCGTGTACTGCCTATGCAGTGGTTCATGGCTCCGTGAATCTACGCGTGTCAGGTACAGAGGGGGGATCCTCATGGGAGTGCAGGTGGGCGACGGTGCGTCCAGACCGGTGCAGATCGCGGTACTGGGCCCGCTGGAACTACGGGTCGGCAGGGCGTCGGTGACGGTTCCGGGCCGCAGACAGCGCGGGCTCCTGGCCGCGCTGGCGCTGCAACCGGGGCGGATCGTCGCCACGGACCATCTGATCAGGGCCGTGTGGGACGAGCGGCCGCCACGCACCGCGACGGGGCAGGTGCAGACGGGCATCTGGATGCTGCGCAGTGCCCTGACCGGTGCGGGCGGTCCTTCCGAGGCGCTGCAGTCGTGCAGCACCGGATACCGGCTGAGCGGGGAGTTATGCGCGGTCGACATCGCGACCTACCGCGCGAGGGTGGCCGCCGCGAGGGACATGGACCGGTGGCACCGGCCCGAGGAGGCGGTCCGGCTGCTGAGGTCGGCGCACGAGCTGTGGCGCGGTCCGGCGCTGCTCGACATCACGTATCAGGGCCTGCGCAACGCCCTGATACGGCTCGAGGAGGAGCACATCGCCACGGTGCACTACCGAGTCACCCTGGAGCTGCGGCTCGGTCGGCACGACGAGGTCATCCCCGAACTGTACGAACTCGTCGAGCGGTTCCCGCTGCGGGAGAGTCTGCACCGGGACCTGATGCTGGCCCTGTACCGGTCGGGCCGTCAGGCCGACGCGCTCGGCGTCTTCCGCCGCGTGCGGCGGACCCTCGCCGAGGAACTCGGCATCGACCCCGGTCCCAGCCTGCGCACGCTGGCCCAGGCGATCCTGCGACAGGACAGCGCGCTGATGCCCACATGAGCCCGGCAGGCCTGCGGTTTTCGGCCAATTTTGTCATGCACTCAACAGAAAATACGGAAAACGAAGAGGAGAGGCCCGCTGTGAACGCTCCGGAGGAGTCCGGCAGTACGACGCGTGGGAGTGCGCCGCAGGAGACGAAGCCACCCCGGGCGGCCATGCTGCCCCGGGGCGCGGGGGTCAGCTGGTTCGGGCTCGCGGCCCTGGTGAACGCCGTGGGCACCGGCTTCTTCTACCCCTACCAGTTGCTGTTCTTCCTCGCGGTGACCGGCTTCTCGCTCACCACGATCGGCACGGCCCTCACGGTGGCCACCCTACTGGCCCTGCCGGCCGTCCAGTTGGTGGGGCGGTGCGTCGACACCTGGGGCACCAGACCCGTGCTGGTCACCGCCGCACTGGTGCGGACGGCGGCCTTCGTCGCCTACCCGTTCGTCCACAACATCGTCAGCTTCGTCGCGCTCGCCGTCGTCGCCGCGGTCGCGCAGCGGGCGGAGCAGGTGTCCGTACCGGTGCTCGCCGCCGGGATCGCGCCCGAGGGCGAGGTCGGGCGGTGGCTGGCGCTGTCGAGGGTGGCCCTCAACGCGGGGATGGGCTTCGGCGGCCTGCTCGCCGGACTGGCGCTGGTCGCCTCCGGGGACCGTGCCGGCTTCGTCCTGGTCGGCCTGCTCAACGCCGCCAGCTTCGCCGTGGCGGCCCTGCTCTACCTGCCGCTGCCGACCGTGCGCCCCGCCCGCAAGGAAGCCGTCCCGGCCGGAGGCCGTCCGTGGCGCGATCCGCTGTTCGTGCGGATCGCCGTCGCCAACTTCCTTCTGATCACGGTGATCGTCGCCACCGAGGCCGGCCTGCCGGTCTACCTCGTCGACCAGTTGCGGACACCGGCCTGGATCGTGGGGCTCCTGTTCGCGGTCAACACCGTGACGATGGTGGTGCTGCAGCTCCCGGTCAGCAGCCGCCTGGGGAACCGGTCCCCGTTGCGGGTCGTCGCGGCCGGTACGGCCCTGCACGCCGGCCTGCTGGTGGTCCTCGGGTGCGCGGACGCGCTGCCGCTCCGCGCCCTGCTGCCCCTGCTGGTGCTCGGCATGGCCGTCTACACGCTCGGTGAGATCGTCTCCACCCAGACCCTGTCCGTGCTGCTGGTCACCCTGTCACCGAAACGGCAACTGGGGTCCTACCAGGCGTTCAACCAGGTCCTGGTGGGACTGGCGCTCGCCGTGGTCCCCCTGCTGGTGGCCTTCTTCCTGGCACACGCGCCGGCCGGCCTGTGGTGGGTGCTCGCCGCGGCGACCGCGGCCCTCTGCCTCGGGATGCTCAGCCTGCACCGCGGACCGGCCGCCGCGGCGGCACGGGGGGCGGAGGCGGGCTAGGGACGCCGGCGCCCCGCGGTTCCCGCGCTCATCGGCGCGGGAACCGCGGGGCGCGTCAGGGGGCGGTCACCGGCGCGGGGTGAAGGTGACCACGTCGCCGGCGCGTTCACCACCCGTCGGGAGCTGCCCGCCCGAGTTGGTGCGGATGTACACGCGGTGCAGCCAGCGGTCCTTGCCGTCCCAGCGGGGCGAGAAGGGCGTACGGGCGTGCGTGGTGCGGAAGTTGTCGACGATCAGCAGATCGCCGGGCTCCAGGGAGACGCCCTCGGTCACCTCGTCCAGGGACGCGGACAGCTTCGCCACGGCCTCGGCGCCGGCGCCCTCGCGCGGCTTGAGCAGTTCGCGGTCGTAGCCGAGCAGGGGGTCGTCCTTGGGCCCGTAGAGCGGCGTGACGTTGGCGATCGCGCCGGGGTCCTCGACACCGCCGCGGAACGCCACGTCCACCTCGCAGGGCTGCTTGGTGCCGTGGAGCGCGTCGATCGTCTCCTCGTCCAGCAGGCGGACCGCCTTGCGCACCGAGGCGACGAGGGTCCTCGCCCGGCGCTCGTGGTCGGCCCTGGAGCAGGCCAGCAGGACGTAGTTGGGCTGGAGCGTGTGGTACGCCATCTCGGTGTGGAACTCCAGCAGGGTCTCGCTGGTCTCCGAGGACAGGTGGTGCGCGCCCGGCGACGGGTACACGTCGTGGTAGACGGAGCCCGACCGCAGCTCCGCGTAGCCGGTGTGCAGGCCGAGCCGGCGGCCGACGAGCGCCAGGAAGGCCTCCATGTTCAGCCGCTCGCGGTCGACGGGCGCCGGCGTGGCCGACGGCGTGACGGGCAGATCCTCCTCCGCCTCGACCGGGAGCCCGCGCAGGAGCAGGTAACCGTCCTCGTTGCCGCCCTGGTTGAAGGCGTCCAGCGTGTCGCTGATCTCGTAGGGGAGTTGCTGCGAGAGCTTGTGCGCCGCCTCCAGGAACCCGTAGAGGTCCAGGCGGGGCACGGCGGGCAGCTGCGTCGCGAGCGCGAGCAGGTCCTCCCGGTACCGGGTGACGTCCAGAGTCGCCACTACTTCTCCTCCTTCTTCCGGTGTGCGCGGGCGTACTGGTAGAGCAGCTCCGCGCCGATCTCGGTGGCCAGGACGCAGGTGATCCCGGCATGGTCGTACAGCGGGGAGACCTCCATGACGTCGAACCCGACGGGGGCGAGGTCGCCGACCGTGCGCAGCAGCGCGAGCACCTCCCGGCTGGTGAGCCCGCCCGGGGCGGGCGTCCCGGTGCCGGGGGCGAACGCGGGGTCGACGACGTCGATGTCCACGGAGACGTAGACCGGGCGGTCCCCGATCGTCGCCCGGATCAGGTCCGCCGTCCGTGCCGTGCCCAGGTCGGCGAACTCGTCCGCGGTGACGACGCGCACCCCGTGGCCGCGCGCGTAGTCCAGGCTGTCGGGCCGCGGGTTGTGGCCGCGGATGCCGAGCTGGACCATGGCGTCCGCCTGGACCAGGCCCTCCTCGATGGCGTGCCGGAACGGCGTCCCGTGGTGGAACTCGCCGCCGATCATGGCGGGGTTGGTGTCCGAGTGGGCGTCGAGGTGCAGCACCGCCACCGGGCCGTGCTTGGCGTGGACGGCCCGCAGCGCGGAGAGCGTCAGCGAGTGGTCGCCGCCGAGCATGAGGAAGGCGGCGTTGCCGGCCAGCAGGCGGGACAGGTGGTCCTGCGCGGTGGCGATGGCGATGTGCTGGTTGAAGGGCGTCAGGTCGATGTCCCCGCCGTCGACGACGGAGAGCAGGTCGAAGACCCCGGGGCCGCGATCGATGCCGACCCCGTGGATCAGGCCGGACTCGCAGCGGATCTGCCGGGGGCCGAACCGGGCCCCGGGGCGGTAGCTGGTGCCGCCGTCGTAGGGGGCGCCGATGACCACGACGTCCTGCCCGACCGGTGCCGGGTCGTGCGTGAGCCGCATGAACGTGGGGATCTGCGCGTAGCGCGGGGAGATGTGCGAGTCGGCCTGGCCGTTCACGGAGCCTCCTTCCGGGTGTGGATGCGGATGCGGCCCGCCGCCCTGCGGGCCTCGTCGAGGGCCTCCTTCGCGGAGTGCGCCCGTGCGTACACGAAGCCGACGGACGCGGAGTTGTCCAGCCGGGTGGCGACCAGGTCCCCCGGTTCGTGGTGCAGGTGCACCGACACCCCGGTCGACGGGCCCTCCCCGCCGGCGGAGTCGGTGGCAGCCGTGTCCCCGGTGCCGTCGATCCCCGTGAACTCGCCCGGCTCGTCGGGGAAGAGCACGACCACCGCGGCGCCGCCCACGGCTCCGTCGCCCGGACCGCGGTGCGGCACGTGCTCGGCGCCGAGGGCGAGCAGCTTGGCGTCCAGGTGCGGATCGGTGCCGCACACGTCGGTCACCATGGTCGAGATCATGTGGGCCGGCAGCCGCGGGTTGACCTCGACGATGCGCGGACCGTCCTCGGTGATCATCACCTCGGTGTGCGCCGGGCCCTGGCGGTACGAGATCGCCCGCAGCGCGCGGTCCACGCACGCGCGGACCTCGTCCCAGACACCGGCGTCCAGGGCGACCGGGAAGGAGTGGGCCTCCTCCAGCAGCGTGTCCTTGTGCAGCTCCTTGGACGTGGCGCCGAAGAAGTGCGTCACCCCGTCCGCGGTCATCGACTCCACGCTGACCTCGGTGCCCCGCACGTACTCCTCCAGGAGCACGTGGCCGGGGCGCGGCTGGCCGCGCAGCGAGGCCCGGACGGCGGACAACTCCCGCCACGCGTCGAGAACCTGGTCCCACGTCAGGCATTTGCGGACGCCGAACGAGATCGCCTCCGAGGGCGGTTTGGCGATCAGCGGCAGCCCCACGTGGCCGACGGCGGCCTCCAGTTCCTCCCGGCGGGTCACCAGCCGCCAGCGCACGTTCGCCGGATCGTCGCCGAGGGCCTCGCGCAGCAGGTGCTTGTGGTTGGCGGCACGCACCGCCTCCAGCCCCTGCGACGGCAGGCCGAGACTCTCGGCGACCCGGGCGGTGACCTCCGTGTGGTAGTCGGAGAACGACAGGACGCCGTCCACCAGCGGCTTGCCGTCCGCGTCGGTGAGCACACCGGCCACCGCGCGCCAGTCGTGGGTGTCCACCTGGACGACCCGGTCGACCCTGCCCAGCGGGTGCTCGGACAGCGGCCGCCCGCCGGTGTACCACTCCTCCCCCCGCACCAGCAGCCACACCTCGCAGCCGAAGTCCCGGGCGCGGTGGATGCCGTTGTAGAAGGCGTCGTGCAGCATGGACTCCACCAGGGCGAGCCGCTTGCCCCGGAACTGCTCGTAGCCGCTCACACCGCCACCCCCGCCGCGACGGCCTCGACGACCTCGGCCACCGCGATGCCGTCCGGGTCGGCACCGCCGGCCACCGTCCGGTCGAACAGCTCCCGCACCACCCGGGCCTTGGCGTCGGGCACGTCCGGCTCCGCGACCCCGGCGCCGAGGAGCAGCGCGGAGAAGGCGGACGAGGTTCCCGAGCCCTCGTGGACGCCGAGCTTGGGCCGGTTCACGGTCTCGGCGGGCAGCAGGTCGGCCATCGCGGTGCGCAGCACCCACTTGTCGCGCCCGTGGCGGCGCTTGAGCCCTGCCTCCAGCGAGGTCAGCAGGTCCAGCACCTCCCGGTCCCAGTAGGGGTGCGTGGACCAGTGGCCGTTCAGCGCCGACAGGACCGGGCTCATCTCGTTGAGCCCGTCGAAGGTGTCCATGTCCCGTGCCACCGCGGTGTCCAGCTCGGGCAGCCGGTCCTCCCGGTGCATGCCGCCCAGCGGGATGTCCGCCCCGTAACCGGTCAGCACCCTGCGCGCCGGCCCGTCCAGCCGCCGGTACAGCGCGGTCAGCGGCAGCAGGTACTCGATGACCTCCGGGTCGGTGGTCTCCGCCGCGTGGACGGTGTGCGGCAGCTGGGCCAGCAACTCGGCCGTGGGGACGGTGATCTCCCGGTGCGCGGAGCGCAGGTGCCCGGCGACCAGCCGGGCCTGCGGGAACTCGTCCGCGGTGTCGGTCCCCATCGACAGCGTGTCGATCCCTTGCGGGGCCGCGCTGCTGGACAGGGCCGCGACGCCGGAGGAGTCGATGCCCCCTGAGAGCACCACCAGCGGCCGCCCGCCGGCGCCGAGCCGGCGGACCACGGCCCGCTCCAGTGCCGTACGCACCAGGTTGACGGCCTCGTCCTCGCCGACGAGGAGCCGGTGGACGGGCGGCACCCAGGTGCGGTGCAGGGACACCGCCCCGGTACTGGTGCGGATGTCCAGCACGGCACCGGCCGGCACCTGGTGCAGCCCCGGCAGGCGGCGGACCCTGCGCACCCCGGGGAGCGGGGCGCCGCTCCCCGTCGCGGTCCGCCCGGCGAGCGCCTTGGCCTCGGTCGCGGCCAGCACGTGCCCCGGCACCGCCCGCACGTACAGCGGCACGGACCCGGCATGGTCGGTGGCGGCCAGCAGCCGGTCGCCCGCCGCGAGCAGCGCCGCGTACCGGCCGTTGAGCAGCCGGAAGGCGTGCACCCCGTACTTCTCGAACAGGCCGAGCAGCAACTCGGCGTCCGGCACCCCGGCGTGCGTGCCGAGGGTGGCGTGGATCTCGTCGCGGTTGTAGATCTCCCCGGCGATCAGTGCGAACGTGTCCGCGCCGCGGGCGTACGCCGGGGAGGGGTCGGGACCGGGGTGGACGAGCGTGGCGTCCACGCTCTGAAGGCGCAGCCGTTCCCCGATCGGGGTGTGCCGGCCGCGCGTCGCGAAGTCCGCCGAGGGGGCGGCCCCGCCTCTGCCGGTGCCGGCAGAGGCGAGGAAGCCGAAGACGGCGGGAAGGCCCGTGTCCGTCATGTCAGATCTTCAGCGCCCCGAAGCCGCCGGCGGTGAAGTCGTAGGCGACGGGGACCTCGATCAGGTAGGGGCGGCCCAGTTCGACGCCCTTGCGCAGCGCGGCGACCAGTTCCTCGCGGGTCGTCGCCTTGGTCCCCTCGACGCCGTTGGCCTGCGCGAGCTGGACGAAGTCGACACCGGTGAACTTGATTGCGGGGGCGTGGCTGCGCTGGTGCCCGATGTTCTGGTAGAGCTCGATCAGGCCGTTGGTGTCGTTGTTCACCACGACGGCGACGATCGGCAGGCCGAGACGGGCCGCGGTCTCCAGGTCGGCGCTGTTGGAGTGGAAGCCGCCGTCGCCGGCGATCAGGAAGGTGGGCTGGCCGGGCCTGGCCAGCTGGGCGCCGATCGCCGCGGCGATACCGTAACCGAAGCTGGAGCACCCCGCGGAGGTGAGGAACCCGTACGGCTGGTCGGCGCGGGCGAACAGCACGCCGTAGTGGCGGAAGAAGCCGATGTCCGAGACGATCGTGCCCTCGCCCGGGGCGGCGGCGTCGGCCATGACGGTGTTCATCGAGTCGATGACCTGGTGCACGCGCATGCCGTCGGTGTACTGCTCCGGGTCGGCCAGGAACTCGGCGATCCGCTCCCGCAGCGGCGCGATGTCGTGACGGCTCTTCGCCGCGACGCCGCGGGTGCCGGCGTCCAGGTGCTCGACGAACGCCAGGACGTCCGTGACCACGTCCACCGTCGGCCGGTAGATCCGCGGCACGGGGTTGGCGGTCGGGGCGACGCGGACGGTCTTCTTCGCCGGGCCGCGCTCCCACATCGACGGCCGCAGGTCCTCGGCGTAGTCGTAGCCCACGGTCAGCACGAGGTCGGCCGGCCCGAACAGCGTCTCCAGCGCGGGGAACGACAGGATGCCGTCCATGTAGCCCGTGACGGCGCCGTAGTTGAGTTCGTGGCCCTGCGGCAGGACGCCCTTGGCGATGTAGGTCGTGATCACGGGGATGTTCAGCCGCTCCGCCAGGGCGCGGAGGGCGGGGACGGCACCCGAGCGGATGGCGGCCGCGCCGACGACGAACACCGGGTGGGCGGCCTCGCGCACCAGGGCCACCGCCTCGTCCGCGCTGCCCTCCCAGCCCGGCTGGAACGCCGTGATCGGCTTGGCCGGCGTGCGGGCCGGGCCGTGGTCGGCTGCGAGGTCGATCCCCTCGGAGGAGCCGAGCAGGTCCACCGGGAGGCTGAGGAAGGACGGGCCCACCGGTTCCGTCATCGCCGAGGTCACCGCCGAGTCGACGAGGTCGGTGATCTCCCGGGGGCGCTGCAGCTCCGCCGCGTACTTCGAGATCGGCTCGGCGATCTTGACCAGGTCGAGGCACTGGTGCGTGTCGTTGGGGAAGATGTCGTGCGACTCGGACTGCGCCGCCATCGCGATGACGGGGGAGCGGTCCAGGGCACTGGTCGCCATGCCCGTGGTCAGGTTGGTCATGCCGGGGCCCAGCGTCGCCCAGCACGCCTGCGGCCGGCCGCTGATGCGGGCCAGCACGTCGGCCGCGACACCGGCGGTGAACTCGTGCCGGGTCAGCAGGAACTCGATGCCGTCCTGCTCGTCGAACAGGATCGAGGCGGCCTCGCGGCCGACGACGCCGAACACCTTCTCGACGCCGTGTTCTCTCAGGCGCTTGAGCAGGGCATGTGCGGTGGTGGGCTGCGCGCTCGGACCGGTGGATACACGGGACATGGCTGCGGGGGTCTCCTGTTCGCACGGCGACGGGGAAAGCTGTGCACACCCTGGGGCGGGGTTCTCTCGTGGATCTCTCGGGCCGGTATCGCCGTCGGCGGGGAGCACTTCGAGAGCGGCCGGAGATCGCGGCGGGCCACACTCCCGGCGTGACCGGTGGAATGGTGATCGACCAGTGGCGGACGCCCGAGGAGGCGCGCGAGGCCGGCTGGGCCGCGCTCGTCGGGGGCGAGGACTTCTTCCTCACCCCCGACTGGATGCGCGTCCTGCAGGATTCCGCGGGAGCGTGGATGGCCTACCTGACCGCGACGGAGGAGGCGGGCCTCGTGGCGGCCCTGCCGATGGTGCTGGCCGACCACGGGTCGCCCTGGGCGCTGGGCCGCACCGACCTGCTGATCCGGCACTGCGCGGCCGAGGGCATGGCCGGCGCCGCCGACGTCCTCGCGGGCTTCGGCGACCCGGACCGCCTCATGCCCTCGATGATGTGCGGCGGCCGCCACCTCGGCCGGACCAGGCTGCTGCTGCACCCGGACGCGACGCCGCGGAGCGCGCACGACGTGGTGGAGCGGGCCGAGCGGACCGCCGCGCTCCACGGATGCCGCTCGATCTGCTTCCCGTACGTCGACGCCTCCGACCGGGTCCAGCGCCAGGTCCTGGCCGAACGCGGCTACATCTCCCACGTGTCCGGCCAGTTCGCCGCCCTCACGCTGCCCGGCGAGGGGTTCATGGACTACGCGATGGCGCTGCCCTCCCGGCGCTCCCGGCGGGTCCGCGCGGAACGCCGGCGCATCGAGGCGTCGGACGCCGTGATCTCACTGGAGCCCCTGGACCCCGCCGAAGTCCCGCGCCTGGCCGCCCTGGAGACGGAGCTGTTCGCCAAGTACGGGATGGCCGGCTGGGATCCGCGGCGCTCCGAGGCGGTGCTGTACGCCGCCGCCGAGCGGCTGGGGGACCGGGCGCTGGTGACCAAGGCCGTCCTGGACGGACGGATCGCCGGCTTCGGGCTGGTCCTCTCCCACGGCGGCGACTGGTTCGCGCACCGCGCCGGCTTCGACTACGCGGCGCAGGGCGGACTCCCGCTCTACTACGAGCTGCTGTACTACACGCTCGCCGACCACGCCCCACGGCACGGGGTGAAGACCGTCCACTACGGCATCGGTTCGACGGCCGCCAAGGTCTCCCGCGGATGCACCCTGTCGACGCAGTCCCTGTATGTGAAGGAGCTCGGCTGATGACCGGCTGGAACGCCGCCGTCGGCGCCGTCGCAGAACCCTCCGACCGGCGCGGCGGAACGCTGGCCATGGTGGCCTCGGCGGACGTCGACTCGCTCGACCCCGCCCGCACCTACTACGTGTGGTCCTGGCTGCTCCAGCGGACCATGCACCGCACACTCATGGCCTTCGGCACCGACCCCCGCACCCCCGCCGTCGTACCCGACCTGGCGTGCGAGCCGGGCGAGGTCTCGGACGGCGGGCTCACCTGGACGTACCGGATCCGCGGCGGTGCCAGGTTCGAGACCGGGGAGGAGATCGGCGCCCGCGACATCGCCCACGCCGTCGAGCGGGTCTTCGCGCAGGACGTGCTGCCCGGCGGACCCACCTACCTGGTCGACCTGCTCGACCACGGCGGCTACCCCGGCCCCTACCGGGGCGGCCGGTGCAGGGCCGTCGAGTGCCCCGACGCCCGCACCCTCCGCTTCCGGCTGAAGCGGCCGTTCGCCGACTTCGACTACCTGATGGCGCAGCCCAACACCGCGCCCGTGCCCGCCCACCGCGACTCCGGAGCGGCCTACGGCGGCGCGCCGGTCTGCTCCGGCCCCTACCGCATCCACCGCTACGAGCCCGGACGCTCCCTCCACCTCGTCCGCAACACGGAGTGGGACGGGTCGACGGACCCGGTGCGCCGCGCCCTGCCGGACGCCCTCACCGCCGCCTTCGGCGTCGACGTCGACGAACTGGACCGGCGCCTGCTGGCAGGGGAGTTCCACGTGGACGTCGAGGGCAGGGGCATCCAGCACAAGGCGCGCGACGTGATCCTCGCCGACCCCGCCCTGCGCGCGCGGTCCGACAACCCCGCCACCGGCTTCCTGCAGTACGTCACCGTGCAGACCCGCGTCCCGCCGCTGCACGACGTGCACGCCCGGCGCGCGGTGTTCTACGCCGCGGACAAGGCGGCGCTGCTGGAGGCCCGCGGCGGGGACGGCGTCGGCGGTTCGCTCGCCACCGCCCTGATCCCGCCCCACCTGCCCTCCCACAGCGGCGCCGACCCGTACCCGTCCGGACCGGACCTGACGGGCGACCTGGCCGCCGCCCGCGCCGAACTGGCCGCCGCGGGGCTCCCGGACGGCTTCGAGACCGCCATCGCCACGCAACCGGGCAAGTTCGAGCTCGTCGCCCGCACCCTTGCCGCAGGACTGTCCCGGGTCGGCATCCGCGCCCGGGTGGAGGTGCTGGACACCGCCTCGTACTACCGCAGCGGCCTGGGCCACCCCGGCACCGTGCGCCGCCTCGGCCTCGGCCTCGGCGTCACCGACTGGGGCGCCGACTACCCCACGGAGTACGGCTTCCTCGCCCCGCTCGTCGACGGGCGGCAGATCAGGCAGGGCGGCGGCAACTTCAACTTCGCCGAGCTCGACGACCCGGCGGTCGAACGGCTCATCGACGCGGCGCAGTCCTGCGCGGACGCCGCCCAACGGCGCCGGATCTGGCGGCAGGTGGAGGCGACGGTGATGGACCGCGCCGTCATCCTCCCCATGGCGCACGACCGGACCCTGCACCACCGCCATCCCGACCTCACCAATGTGTACGTGCATCCGGCCTTCGGGCTGTACGACATCCAGGCGATGGGACTGGCGCGATGACCCCCGCCTTCACCCGTGTCGACGGCGGGGCGGGACGCGTGGTCGAGGACGTCCACGCGCTGCGCGTCGCGGCGCACGCGGCCGACACGCCCCACCTGCCGCGCCCCTGCCTCACGGACTTCGAGGGCTCGCTCGCGGTCGGCCCGCCGGCCACCGAGGTGGAGGAGTGGGCGGTCTACGACGGAGGGGAGTGCGTGGCCTGCGCGCGCCTGGAGTTCCCCCAGGAGGAGAACACCGCCACCGCCACCGCCGCGGTCTTCGTGGTCCACCCGGCCTGGCGCGGGCGCGGATGGGGCGGCCGGCTCGCCGCGTTCGTACGCCGCCACGCCGCGGCCCGGCACTGCTCCCGGGTACTGCTGGCCGCCGACACCGCCGATCCCGCCGCCCCCGCCCACCGCTTCGGGGACCGGATCGGCGCCCGGATGGTGGCGGTCCTGCACCATCTGCGGCTGGACGTCGCTCAGGCGCCCCGCCCCGAGCCGCTCCGCGGTCCGCTGCGGCTGCGCTTCTGGGGTTCGGCGGTCCCCGGCGACCTGGTGGCCGAGGCCGCGCGGCTGGAGGCCGTGCTCTCCGCGGACGCCCCCACCGGCGGCCTCGACCGGGAACCGCAGGCCGCGGCGGTCTCCCGCATCCGCGACTTCGAGCGCATGCGCGCGGCCCGCGGGCGCCGCGCGTACCAGTGCGGCGTCGTCGACGGCGGCACCGGGCGCATGGCGGCGTGGACGGGACTGTCCATGACCCGGACCAATCCCGACAACGCGCTGCAGGCCGTCACCGTCGTGGACCCCGCCTACCGCGGAGCCGGACTCGGGCGCCTGGTGAAGGCGCACAACCTCGCCGCGTGCCGGGCCGCAGAGCCGCGGCTGACCCATGTGGACACCTGGAACGCGCAGGAGAACGCGCACATGCTGCGCATCAACACCGAGTTCGGCTACCGGCGTGTCGGAGCACGTCAGATGTGGCTGATGAGCGCGCCTGTGCCCGCCGGGCGCGGCTGACCCGCGCACCCCGCGCCGGCCCGGCCGAGACCCGTACCGAGACCCGTCCGAGGAGAGAGGCGCCGGCACCCCGTGGCCTTCGACGCAGCATCACGCGCAATCGTGAACCCCTCCGCCCGCAGGGGCGGGACACTCAGGTTCGTCCGCACGGACGACTTCGACTCCCTCGACCCCGCCGACACCTACTACGCCTACACCTGGAACTTCATCCGCCTCATCGGGCGCCCGCTGGTCGGCTACACCGGCGGCGACGACGGCGCGCCCCGGCTCGTCCCCGACCTCGCGGAGGCGCTCGGCGAGGTCCGCGACGGCGGCCGCACCTGGACCTACCACGTCCGCGAGGGCGTGCGGTTCGAGGACGGGACCCCCGTCACCGCCCACGACGTGCGGTACGCCGTCCTGCGCGCCGCCTTCCCCGAGCACGTCTACGGGGAACCGGTCACCCGGGGCGGGCCCGCCTACTTCCGGCAGTACCTGGCCGGCCCGGCGGGCGTGCAGGCGCCGGACGACCGTACGGTCGTCTTCCGGCTGCGCGAGCCCTTCGCCGCCTTCGACCGCCTTGCGGCGCTCCCCACGACGATCGCGGTGCCGCAGGCCCGCGACACCTTCCCCGACTACCGGCTGGGCCCCGTCTCCTCCGGCCCGTACCGCATCGCGCACTACGCACCGGGCGAGGCCCTGGAGCTGGAGCGCAACGAGCACTGGCGGGCCGGCACCGACCCCGTCCGCACCGCGCTTCCGGACCGGATCACGGTGCGGCTCGGGGTGAGCGGACCGGAGGTGGACCGCCTGCTGCTCGACGGCCGGGCCGACATCGACCTGGCCGGAGTGGGCGTGCAACCCGAGGCGCAGGCGCGGCTGCTGGCCGATCCGGAGCTGAGGAACGGGGTCGACAACCCCCGCACCGGATTCGTCTGGCTGTACTGCATCAACCAGAACATCGGGCCGCTGGCCGATGTCCACGCCCGCCGCGCCGTGCAGTTGGCGACCGACAAGGCCGCGATGCTCGCCGCCTACGGGGGCGGGCCGGCCGGCGAGATCGCCACCTCGCTGCTGCCGCCGTCCTTGGCGGGGCACGTGCCCTTCGACCGCTACCCGGTCGGCGCGGACGGCACCGGGGACCTGGCGGCGGCCCGCCGGGAGCTGGAACTCGCGGGCCTCCCGGAGGGGTTCAGCACCCGGATCGCCGCCCGTACGGACCGCCGCAAGGAGTGGAACGCCGCGGTGGCCCTGGCCGAGGGCCTCGCCCGGGTGGGCATCCGCGCCGACCTGGTGCCGTTCGGCAGCGGCGACTACTTCACCAAGGCGGCCGGGGTACCGGCGTACGTCCGCGAGCACGGCATCGGGATCGTGATGTTCGGGTGGGCCGCGGACTTCCCGGACGGCTACGGCTTCCTCCAGCAGATCGCGGACTCCCGGGCGATCAAGGAGACGGGCAATCAGAACCTGGGCGAACTGGCGAGCGGCACCATCGACGCGCTCCTCGACACCGGGGCGCGGACGTCCGACGAGAAGGAGCGCGCGGACATCTGGACGGCGGTGGACCGCGCCGCCATGGACGAGGCCGTCATGTGCCCCTACATGTTCGTGAAGTCCGTGCTGTTCCGGGGGAGGAGGGCGGCCAACGTCACCATGTCCCCGGTCTACGGCATGTACGACTACGCCGTGCTCTCGGTCGCGGAGGAGGAGCCGGCCGGCTGACCCGCCCCCGCGGCGCGGACGGTCGTGCCGGGTGTTCTGCGGCGCGCGGCGTCCGCCGTCTGGTACGAAAGGACGTGATGGCCGGGGCGGTCGCTCCGGCCTCTCGTTCGGACGTGACTGCATACCTATTCTGAAAGTTGGTTTCTTATGCAAGAGCTGCAGGGGCAGGTCCCCCGGGGATTCGCCGTGCACGTCGCGCCCGTCGGCATCCTGGACGACGGTCGCGACGACCTGTGCGTCATCGCCTCGCAGGTGCCCGCCCGGACGGCGGCGGTGTTCACCCGCTCCCGGTTCGCCGGGCCGTCCGTCCACCTCTCGCGGGCCGCCGCGGCGGACGGCACGGCACGCGGCGTGGTCGTCGTCGCGCGCAACGCGAACGTCGCCACGGGCCCCGAGGGGGAGCGCAACGCCGTCGAGGTCAGGGACCGCACGGCCCGCGCCCTGGGCATCGAGCCCGGGGAACTGCTGATCGCCTCGACCGGGGTCATCGGCCGCCAGTACCCCATGAAGCAGATCACCGCCCACCTCGACGAGCTCGCCTGGCCCCCGGCGGAGGAGGCCGACCTGGCGGCCGCCGCACGGGCGATCATGACCACGGACACCCGCCCCAAGTGCCTCACCGTCCGGATCGGCGACGCCACCCTCACCGGGATCGCCAAGGGCGTCGGCATGCTCGAACCCGACATGGCGACGCTGCTGACGTTCTTCGCCACCGACGCCGAACTGGACGGGGACACGCTCGACACGGTGTTCCGGCGGGTCATGGACACCACCTTCAACGCCGTCTCCATCGACACCGACACCTCGACCTCCGACACCGCCGCCGTCTTCGCGAACGGCCTCGCCGGACCCGTCGCGGCCGAGGAGTTCGAACAGGCGCTGTACGAGGTCGCCCTGGGCCTGGTGAAGATGATCGCCTCCGACGGTGAGGGCGCCTCGAAGCTGATCCAGGTCGAGGTGACCGGTGCGCGCGACGCTGCCCAGGCCAAGCGGGTGGGCAAGACCGTGGTCAACTCGCCCCTGGTCAAGACCGCCGTGCACGGCGCCGACCCGAACTGGGGCCGGGTCGTGATGGCCGTCGGCAAGTGCCAGGACGACCTGGACATCCGCCAGGAGGACGTCACCGTCCGCTTCGGGGACATCGGCGTCTACCCGCCCGGGGCCGACGAGGACGACCGCCGCGCGTCCGTCGCCGCCTACCTCAAGGCGAACGACGAGGTGGTCATCGGCATCGACCTGGGCATCGCGGACGGGGAGTTCACCGTCTACGGCTGCGATCTCACCGAGGGCTACGTGCGGCTGAACTCCGAGTACACCACCTGAGCACCCACCGCCCCGGCCGCTCCCGCCCGGTGCGGGCGGCCGGGGTCTCCCGTGTGAAGTGAGACATGAAGAGAGAGAGGAGAGAACGCGCTCCTAGGGTGGCCCAAGGCCAGAGGCCGGGCTCCGATCCGGCCTGTCCCCCCACGACGTGAAGGCTGGACGATGGCGGACGCGAAGGTTCTGGAAGCCCAGCAGTGGGTCAACGCCACCTATGGAAGTGTCAGCGGCTATCAGCGCTGCCCCGAGGACGGCCGTACCGGCTGGTCCACCATGTACTCCCTGATCATGGGCCTTCAGTACGAACTCGGCATCTCTCCCGTGGTCGCCAGCTTCGGGCCGACCACCATGTCCCGGTTCGCGGCCCTCGGTGAGATCGGCTTCGGCTGGGACGCGAACCGCAACATCGTCGCCATCCTCGAGCACGGCCTGTTCTGCAAGGGCTACTGGGGCGTCGAGCCCGACAGCTACGGCTGGTTCACCGGCGTGACCCGGGAAGCGGTCAAGGACCTGCGCGCCAACATGGGGATACCCGAGGGCGACGGCACGATCAACGCCACCATCGCCAAGTGCATCCTCAACATGGACGCGTACGTCGTCGTGGCCGGGGGCACCGACAAGATCCGCGCCATCCAGCAGTGGCTCAACGGCCGTTACTGGCAGCGCAGCGCGTACAGCATCGGCCCGGCCGACGGCATCTACTCCCGGGACGTGCAGAAGTCCCTGATGATCGGCCTGCAGTACGAGCTCGGACTGGAGCCCAACGGGAATTTCGGGCCCGGCACCCAGGCCGGTCTGCGGCAGCACACCGTGCGCCAGGGCGACGCCGGCATCTTCGTCCAGCTCTTCACCGCGGCCTGCGTGTTCAACGAGCCGGTGATCCTGCGCGGCCCCGACGACTCCGAGGTCCGGACCACCTTCAAGAGCACCTTCGACGACAAGACCCGTGAATTCGTGGAGATCTTCCAGGGGTTCTCGCAGCTGTACAGCCAGGGCGACTCGTCCTACGGGGTGGGCGAGTACGACACCTGGGCCCAGTTGCTGGTGTCGATGGGCAACGCCGACCGGGCGGCCTCCGGTTCCGACACCCGCTTCCAGATCACCGCCTCCCGGGCCCGCTGGATGTACGACAACGGCTACCGCCTCGTCGGCCGCTACCTGTACGACCCGCCGGGCTCCACCCTCGACAAGGAGATCAAGCCGGGCGAGCTCCAGACCATCTTCGACGCGGGCCTGCGGGTCTTCCCCATCTACCAGGACAACGCGCGCCAGTTGTCCGACTTCACCTACACCCAGGGATTCCAGCACGCCCTCAACGCCCACGACCTGGCGTCCGGCTACGGCTTCGACCGGGGCACCACGATCTACTTCGCCGTGGACTACGACGCCCAGCAGTGGGAGATCGACGGCCAGCCCCAGGGTGTCGTCGCCTACTTCAACGGCGTGGTGGCCGGCCTGGCCAGTCGCGGCAAGAGGTACTTCCACGGCGTCTACGGCTCCCGCAACGTCTGCACCAACGTCACCGAGCGGACCGGGGCACGCTTCTCCTTCGTCTCCGGCATGTCCTGGGGCTTCTCCGGCAACCTCGGCTACCCCCTGCCGTCGAACTGGGCGATGAACCAGATCAAGGAGTTCCAGGTCGTCAACGGCTCCGACACCTTCGACCTGGACCGGGACGTCTGGCGGCGCGGCGCGTACGCCGAGCCGGGCGTGGGCTCGGTGAACAGCTCGGCCGGCCCCGCCGACTCCTTCATCGCCTACGTGCAGCACATCTACGACCTCGCCCTCGCCTACAAGGCCGCGAACAACGTCGGCACCAACGCGAGCCAGCTGGTGATGGAGCACCTGCGCCACCGCAAGTACCAGGGCCTGACCTGGTGGTGGCTGGCCGGGAGCTACGACGACGACTTCGTCGCCTACTGCGACAGCCGCGGCGCGGGCGTGCCGGACGCCTACTCGTTCACGGATCCCGTCACCGGCTACACCCTGGACGCCGCCCACCTGATGGCCACCGCCAACGGGTTCCTGGTCGCCCCCGACCCGGACAACAAGGGCGACGCGACCGGCGGCGACGTCGCCGGCTGGGGCGGCGACATCATGACCTTCTGGGCGGACTGGCGGAACTCCGAGGAGCAGTACGCCTCCCCGGGCGCCTTCTGCACGGCCAAGCTGGCCATCCCGGGCACGGTCTCCAGCTTCTCCTTCACCGACATGATCGAGGACGTCGACGGCTACCTGCTGGCCAAGTACGTGGCGGGGGGCGGCAGCATCGTCGACTGGGTGACCTCCCAGTACAACAACGGCGGCGGGCTGAACCGCTTCCGCGCCCACTTCGACCGTCGCTGGCAGACGGCCGGGAACACCACGTCGTCCTGCAGCCGCCTGCTCTACGGCACGGCCGACTCGAAGATCAGCCCGGCCCGCTTCGCGCTGATCACGGCGTCCGGCGCCGTCCTGCCGGGCGACTACATCCTGCTGCCGGGCGGGCAGGCCAAGTTCGACGAGTTCTGCCAGGGCTTCACGGACCGTCAGCTCGCCCTGATCGGCCTGGAGAACAGCCGGGCCGCCCAGTACCGCCGGAACCTCACGACCTACCAGGCGCAGGCCGCGAAGCGGGCCGCGGCACGGGCCACGAGGACCGGCACGCCGAGCTAGCTCACAGCCGGTCCGCGTGCTGTCGGCCGGTCCCGGCCCGTGGGTGCCGGGGCCGGGCGATCGGCCCGGACGGTGGCGGCGCGGTGCCCGCCGGTTCCTCGGCTCGGCGCTGCTGCTCCCGCCGGCAACGGGCCCCGCCTACTCGCCCGGTTCCGCGTGTCACCGGCCCGGCCGGGCCTGGCGCACGTCGACGAGCACACGCGGTGGTTCCCGCTCCACAACAGGTGCCACGCCGGCCACGACCCGGTGCCGGGCCGGGCGAACCCCGATCCGGCCGTGGTCCGGCCGGGTTCCGCACGGCTCGCCGTTCTCCACCGACACACCAAGAAAGGCACACCGTGAACGAGCTGACCAGGCGTCATCTGCTCGGCACCACCACCGCACTGGCCGGGGCCGCCGCCCTCGGCACGCTGGGTGCGGCGCCCGCCGCCGCCGTACCGGTGAACGCGCTGGACACGCCCGCCGCGTGGTCCGGCAGCCGCTCGGCGAACGGCTGGCAGGTCCTCACCGCGGACGGGGCGCAGTCCCATGTGATCGAGGGAAGCGGTCTGCCGGTGCGCCTGGCCGGCGGTGCCGCGGCGACCGTCCTGCTCCACGTCGCGCGGCGCTTCCACTACGAGATAGACCAGCTCCGCCCCGGCGACGTCCTCGGGTACCGGACGCCGTCGTTCCGGGTGCGGGAGGCGTTCGAGTCGAACTACCTGTCCGGCACGGCGCTCGAGATCAGGCCCCTGGCCTACCCGCTCGACGCGCGGGGCGGCTTCTACCCGCGCGAGCTGACCGTGGTCCGCGACATCCTCGCCGAACTGGACGGCGTGGTCGCCTGGGGCGGCGACTTCGCGGCGCCCAAGGAGTCCCACTTCGAGGTCGCCCTCGCGCCGGGCCACCCCAAGGTGAAGGGCGTCGCCCGGAAGATCGAGGCGTGGAACGCCGGGCTCGGCGGCACCGTGGGCGCCGGAGCCACCGACGCCTTCGACCCCGCCCGCCTGGCCCGCGCCCGCTCCTTCGCCCGGCGTCCGGCGGCCTGACGGGCCCGCCGCGGCGAGCCATGAACGGACCGAGGCACCCCGGCCGACGCGCCCGGGGTGCCTCGGTGCGTACGGCCGTGCCCCCCCGGGCGTGAACCGGGCCCGGCTCAGGTGCTGTGCGATCCGGTGTGCCGGCCCGGTCCCGGGGTCCCGCGGGTACTCCTGCACCAGCGTCGTTTTGGTGGGAAAGTGCTGGTAGCAGGTGCGTGTGGAGGCCTCGGCGGGGGCGCGTGGCGCCAAGGCGCGACCGCGTCCTCCCCGGAGTGGGTCGCCGGGCCCCGGCGACCCCTCATCGGGGCGGACCCTTCGGCGGGTGTCCCTCGGCATGCGAGGGCGCGCGACCTCGCCGGCGCCGCGGACAAGGACATCTCCCCACGGGAGGAGAACCCATGACCACCCCCGAGCCCCTGGGCTACGAGACCCTCGTCGTGGCCGGCGCCCCGCGCGCCGGCGGCCAGCGGCTGCCGGACGGGCGGCCGATCGTCTCCTCGCCGGTCACCACCACGCTGATCCAGGGGGAGCGGGACGCCGTCCTCGTCGACGTCCCGTTCACCCGCGACCAGATCAAGGAGACCGGCGACTGGATCGAGGCGTCCGGCAGACGCCTGCGCCACGTCTACATCACCCACGGACACGGTGACCACTGGCTGGGCACCGCGGAACTGCTCAAACGCTTCCCCGGCGCCACGGTGTACGCCACCGAGGGCACGCTCGAGCTCATGCACCGGCAGGCCACCGAAGGCCGCGCGCAGATGTGGGACGTGTTGTGGCCCGGCCAGATCCCCGAGAGCCCCGTCCTCGCGCAGCCGGTTCCGGCGGACGGGTTCGCACTGGAGGGCAGCGCACTGCGAGCGGTGGAGGTCGGGCACACCGACACCGACGGGACCACCGTCCTGCACGTGCCGTCCACCGGCCTGGTGGTGGCCGGCGACGTCGTCTACAACGGCGTCCACCAGTACTTCAGCGAAGGCCTGGACGGTGGTCTGGAGGAGTGGCAGAAGGCCCTCGACAAAGTGGAGGCCCTGCATCCGAGCGCCGTCGTGGCCGGCCACAAGAACAAGGACCTGCCCGATTCCCCGGCTGCCGTCGGCACGACCCGGCAGTACCTGCGGGACGTCGCGGAGCTGCTGGGGACGGCCTCCGGCGCGCGCGACTTCTACGACGAGATGCTGCGGCGCCACCCGGACCGGATCAACCCCGGCCCGGTCTGGTACGGAGCCCTCGCCCTCCTCGGTGAGTGATCACCGTGAGAGACGTTTCTGGCCGGTAATAAGTATTCGGATTATGCTCATGTACGAGTACCCGCTCATCGAGGCGGCCCGACGGCCGTCGCCCCCACCAACGACGACGGGACAGACATGAGCGATGAGAGCCCTCCCGCAGGCACCCCCGTCCGCCGCGACGGCGAGGCGACGCCGACGCTGCTGCTCGTCCACGGGTTCCTGGACGACGCCACCGTCTGGGACGGCCTCGTCAAGGCGGTGGCGGGCGCGGTGCCCACCGTGCGGTACGACCTCCCGGGATCGGGTGGCCGGGCGTCCGAGCCGCAGGACATGGACGAATTGAGCCTGACCCTGTTCGCCGGCGAGGTCGCCTCCGTCATCGACGCGATCGAGGGGCCCGTGGTCGTGATGGGCCAGAGCATGGGCAGCCAGGTCGTCGAACTCGCGGCGGCCGCACGGCCCGACCGGGTCGCCGGGCTCGTCCTGCTCACCCCGGTCCCCCTGGGTGGGACGCATCTGCCGGACAAGGCCGTCGCGCCGTTCCGGGCCCTCGGCGGGAACCCGGAGGCGGAGCGCGCCGTCCGTACGCGGCTGTCTCCCGCCCTGGACGGCGACGCGCTGGACAGGCTGGGCCGCGCCGGCAGGCTGGTGCCCGCCGCGGTGGTGGCCCGATATGTCGACATCTGGAACAATGGGGTCGCGAAACCACCGGGGACGAGCGCGTACGGCGGCCCCGTCCTCATCGTCCGCGGCGGCGAGGACGGTTTCGTCACGCACGAGGTGGTCATCGGCACGATCGCGCCCCGCTTCCCCGGCGCGCACGTCGCGACCGTCCCCGGCGGCGGCCACTGGCTGCACGTGGAGTTCCCGGCCGTCCTGGCCGCCGAGATCCTCGCCTTCCTGCGGACCCTGGACGCCAGTGATGCGGCCTCCGGCTGGCGCGGCGGCTTCGCCTCGCAGTCCGCGAGCATCTTTGCCGCGCGGTTCGCCGAGGACGTCGTCCTGGAGGCGAGTGCCCTGGTGCGCCCGATCGCCGGCCGCGAGCTCGTCGCCACGGTCCTCGCCACCGCCAGCGCGATCTACGAGTCGCTGGAGTTCATCGCCGAGGCGACCCAGGGCACCACGACCTACCTGCAGTGGCGGGCGACCGCGTTCGGTGGCCTGCCGATCTCCGGTGTCACCGTCCTGGAGAAGAACGCCGACGGCAAGGTCACCCGTGCGGCGATCCACCACCGGCCCCTCGGGGCGGCGCTGCGGTTCTCCGCCGCGCTCCGCGACCGGCTGGCCGACACCGTCCCGTCCGCCCACTTCTTCGCGGGGACCGCGGAGAGCGCGGAGAGCGCGGAGCCGGATCCGCACCGGGGGAAGTGATCGCACCATGTTCGAGGACCGGGAGCACCCATGAGCCGTCTGCACGTCGTCATCGAGGAACACGTCGCCGAGATCGTCCTGGACCACCCGCCGCAGAACCGCATCGACGAGCGGATGGCCGACGAACTGCTCGCTGCGGTCGAGAAGGCGGAGTCGGCGGGCGCGCGGGCGGTCGTCGTGCGCGCGGAGGGGGCCGACTTCAGTTTCGGTGGCGACATCGTGACCTGGCCCGACCTCGACACCCGGCAGTTGCGGACGCTGTTCGAGCGGTACATGTTCGCCTTCAACCGCTTCGAGCAGCTTCCCGTACCGGTCGTCGCGGCGGTGGGCGGCCTGTGCTTCGGGGGCGGCTTCGAACTCGCCCTGCGCGCCGACGTGATCTTCGCCGGGGAGGGAGCCCGGTTCGGGCACCCGGAGCAGACCCTCGGCATCGTCACGCTCCTCGGCGGGATTCACCGTGTGGCGGCGCGCGCGGGCCGTGCCCGTGCCTATGAATGGGCGCTGACCTCGGAACGGGTTCCCGCCGCCACCATGGCCGAGGCCGGCGTGGTCAACCACGTGGTGCCCGACGGCGAAGTCCTGGAGACCGCACGGGCGTTCGCCCGCAAGGTGGCCGCGGGACCGACACGCGCGCACGCCGCGCACAAGGCGCTGCTGCGCCTCTGGGACGCCGGGGGCGTGAAGGCCGCGGACGACGCGATGTTCGACATCGCGATGCCGCTGTTCGAGACGGGGGACGCGACGGCCGGACTCGCGTCGGCGGTCGCCGCCTTCAAGGCCGGCCGGCCCCGTCCGGCCGTCGACTTCCGGGGCGAGTAGCCGTCCCCGGCGAGGACGGCTCCTCGGGAGCCCCTGCGGCGGTTGCCAGAGGTGAAGGCGATAGGCTCTTACATCTGTCCGGTGGAAGCGAGGAGGAGGACGAGATGACAGCGGTCCGATGGCCCGCCTCCGCCCGCTACGAGGAACCCGAGAGCAGCGCGCCGGGCGGCCTGGGCTTCGTCCAGGACCTGCTGAACACGGCCAGCCTCGGCAAGCCGCGCCAGCCGGACCTGCTGGAGTCGGCCGATGCGGCGCGGCAGTGGCTCCGCACGTCCGCCGCCGTCCTCCACCAGGTCGACCCCGGCGCCCCGGCGATGCCGGACGGCCTGGACCCCGACCGCCTCCGGGACGTCGTGTCGTTCCGCGACGACCTGCGCGCCCTGCTGTCCCCGGGGCCCGCCGAGGGAACCCCGGAGACCGTTGCCGTCCCCTCGATCGGGACGACGGCCGCCGTCACTCTCGGCCCGGGAGGCGCGCGGCTGAGCGCCCAGGGGGACGACGTCGAGGCGCTGCGCTCGTACGCCCTGGTCCAGTTGGTGGCGGCCTCGTACGGGGGGACGCTGCGCCGGCTGAAGGTGTGCGCGAACCCGCGCTGCTGCGGTGCGTTCTACGACCGCTCCAAGAACTGCTCACGCGTCTGGCACTCCGTCACCACCTGCGGCAACACCCAGAACGTACGGGCCTACCGGGCCCGGCTGAAGGAGCGCGGGCTGTCCTCGGCGCCGTGACGGCCGGGAAGGCCTCAGTCCTCCTCGGGCCCGACGGTGACGAAGCCATCGGTCCACGTCGTCGTGTCCACGTCGACCGGGCAGACCTCCAGCTCGCCGAGGCGCGGTCGGGGCAGGGCCGTCGCCGCGGCCGCGTCGGCCCCTTCCTCCGTGCGGAAGGCCCCGAGGATCCGCACCTCCTCGCCCCGGCCGGAGTCGGGCAGCGTGAGGAAGAGCAGGAACACCTCCGCGGGGAGGCGGTGCTCCGCTCCCGGTCCGGCGGGTCCGTCCGGTCCTGCCGGTCCGTCCGGGTCGACTTCCACCGGCTCGATGCCGAAGCCCTCGGGAAAGTCCGTGAAGCCTGGGAGTCGCCCGGCGGTGGCCCGCGCCCGCGCGGCCTTCTCCCGCGACGAGTAGATCCCGATCAGCTTGAAGTCGGAGCTCCCGTCGTCGAAGTCGTGAAGATGGATCAACGCGTGCACCGCGGCCATGGGTCCCCCGTCCGTCCCGATCCGAGTCGCCGCCACCCTATGACGACGCGCCTGCCGGGAAGAGCGTGACGGCCGCGCCCCACAGCGCGCCGGGGTTGATGCGGTCGGGGTGCAGCGCCAGCATGGCGTCGAAGAACTGCTGCGCGCCGTCGGCCTCCGGGAGCAGCCGGCGGGCATCGCGCAGGTAGGAGCGGGTCTCCGCGATCTGCCGCGGCGCGTCCGGCGACCTCGGGTCCTTGTGGCCGGCCACCACGGCACGGGGGTCGAGCCGTTCCGCGAGGTCCAGGGCGGCGAGCCAGCTGTCGATGCCGGAGATGCCGCCGGACTCCGTCAGGTAGGGGTGGACGCCGTTGTAGACGACGTCGCCGGCCACGAGCAGACCCAGGTCCGGCACGTGCAGCATGGTCGTCGCGTCCGTGTCGGTGCGGCCGGCCTCGACCGGCACCAGGCGGTGGCCCTCGATCTCGAAGCCGTCCGGGCCGACCGGCACCGCCTCCACCGTCCCCTGCGGGATCTGCCCGGGGAACACCGTCTCCCAGAACGACTCACGGAAGGACGGGGCCGCCTGCGCGGCCATGACGCCGATGGTGCCGGGCGTCGCCCGGACCTCGGCGTCCGGGAAGCGCTCCAGGAGCGGTACGGCGCCGAACCAGTGGTCCCCGTGCCCGTGCGTCACGTAGACCGCGACCAGCCGTCTGCCCGACGCCGCGATCCAGTCCCCGACCGCCGCGGCCTGATCGGCCGTCATGGGCGGGTCCACGAGCACCGCGTCACGCTCGCCGCTGATCAGGGTGGAGGAGATCGGGGACCACATGCGCGGGCTGCCGTCGGGCAGCGGCCCGCGCCCCGACTGGGGGATCTGCGGTGCCACCGACACCGCGTAGGACAGGGCCCTCTTCATGCGTGCGCTCCTCTCCAGGCGATGTCAGAAGCAATCGTACTTTGATTATGTCGCGCGCAGGGATCGCCGCTCCCTTCGTTGTCGTCACCTGTTTGACGGGTGTCGCGCACGACTGCAATGATCTCGTCACCACCTGAAAGGGTGACGATCTGCGGGCGTCTGGGGCGCCCGCATCGGAGAGTCGGCGCAGTCGTGTGCCAAGAAAGGCAGAATCCGCAATGTCAGTCGTGCGTTTCCACCTGAACTCCTCGCTCGGCCCCTCGGACGCGCTGGCGGTGCTGACCGACTTCGGCCCCTCGCGCGCCGAGAACTGGCCCACCATCGACGCCGTCACCGTCCACGCGATCGGCGACACCTGGGCCGAAGTGACCGAGGGGACCACGTCCGCCTGGGAACGCGCGCGCTACGAGTGGGACGCCGAGCGAGGGCGGGTCACCATCACCACGCACGAGTCGAAGGTCTTCGGGCCCGGCGGCGGCTGGGTCTTCCAGCTCACCCCCGAGGGTGACGGCACCCGGATCGACGTCGAACTCACCCGGGAACCCAGCACCCTCAAGGGCAAGGTGCTCGCCGGGCTGCTCCCCGTGGCCGCCTCGTCCCTGCGCAAGTCCTACCGGCAGCCGCTCAAGGCGAGGTGACCCCCGCCCCGCCCGCGGCGCTGCCCCCTCCGCGCCGCGGGCGGGGCGCGCAGCCGCCCTGTCCCCTGCTCGACCGGATGGCCGGCACCCTGCTCGCGCCCGGCGGCCCCGGCCGCACAGCACACCTGGTAGCGACGGTCGTGCCCGCTCGCCGTGCGGCGCCCAACACCCTCGGCGGGGCCCCCTGGTGACCGCCGCCCGACGCGCGAGGGCGTGTGCCCCGTGCCACGATGAGCGGGACCGACGCCTTGCGTGCCGTACCCCTCACACACCGGACGGGCGATGAACTCCATGCGGGTGGCCCAGGTCTCCGAACCGGGCGGACCATTCGAAATCGTCGAGCGGGAACTCCCCGAGCCCGGCCCCGGCCACGTCCGGATCGCCGTCGAGGCCTCGGGTGTGTGCCACTCGGACGCCGGATTCGTCCACAACGCCTACCCGAACGTCAGCTTCCCTCTGGTCGCGGGCCACGAGGTCGCCGGCCGTATCGACGCCCTCGGTGAGGGCGTGCGGTACTGGTCGGTCGGCGACCGCGTGGAGGTCGGCTGGTTCGGCGGTCACTGCGGCCACTGCGTGCCCTGCCGCGAGGGCGCCTTCATCGACTGCCGGAACCTGCAGGTGCCCGGCTGGGCGTACGAGGGCGGGTACGCCACCCATATGGTCGCACCGGTCAACGCGCTGGCCCGGATCCCCGACGGACTGTCGGCCGTCGACGCCGCGCCGCTCGGCTGCGCGGGCGTCACGACGTACAACGCCTTCAGGAAGAGCATCGCCCGGCCCGGCGACCTCGTCGCCGTCATCGGCATCGGCGGCCTCGGCCATCTGGCGGTCCAGTACGCGGCGAAGTCGGGATACGAGACGGTGGCCGTCGCACGGGGCGAGGACAAGCGGGCCCTGGCCGTGGAACTGGGCGCCCACCACTACGTCGACAGCTCCGCCGGCGACACCGCCGAGGCCCTGCAGGCCCTCGGCGGTGCGACGGTGGTCCTGGCCACCGCAGCCAACTCGCAGGCCATGGCGGCGGGCGTCGACGGACTGCGGCCCGGCGGGGAGCTGATCGCCATCGGGATCGCCCCCGAGCCGATGCCGATCACCCCGAGCCAGATCGTCCTGACGTCCCGCTCGATCGTCGGCCACCCCTCCGGCACCTCGCGCGACGTCGAGCACGCCATGAACTTCAGCGCGCTGGCCGGGATCCGCCCGATGACGGAGACGATGCCGCTGGACGGCATCAACGACGCGTTCGCCCGCATGATGTCGGGGGCGGCGCGCTTCCGCATGGTCGTCGTCCCCTGAGCCACGCGGGTGCCGGGGTCAGCCGAACGGCCGGTCCGGGGCGCCCTCCACCCGGTGGACTCCCCGGGAGTCGTCCATCCAGGCGGCGCGCGTGCGCAGGAACGACACGTCCTCGCCCGACGGGTCGGCGCTGTCCCGGAGCCGTTCGCCCTCCGCGGGCGTGAGGCGGCTGTACCAGGACGTCAGGTCGTCGCTGCCGGCGGCCCAGTCGGTGTACTCGTGGAAGCGGTGGAACCAGAACGCCCGGCAGCCGGAGCACCGCAGCAGCGATTCCTGGTCGTGGGCCGATTCATGGAGCGTCCGCACCCAGACGAGCGCGGGCTCGGCGCAGCAGTCGATGCAACTCGGGGTCGCCATGGTGCCGATCCTCCCATCGGCCTGCTGCGATGCGACCGCGCCCCCGGGTGCCTTGCGGTGTGGCCGAGGACAACTCCTGTGAATTTCCGGGGCGGTTGAACACCACAGGCGCCCCCTGCGTATGAAGCGGCGGCTTGCTGTGTCAGGCCGTCACCCATCGGGCGCAGGAGGATTTCCTTGGGACGCAACACGCGCAGACGCGCAACCGGCACGCGGAGCGGCACTTTTGTGGCCGTCGCCCTGATGCTGGGAGGCGGGGTACTGGTCACGGCGAATGTCTTCGCCTCCGCGACCGAGGGTGACGCGAGCGGCACTCCGGACGCGCAGACGGTCTCCGCGGCGCCGCAGGCCTTCACTGTCGACTGCCCGGACGTGGGCAACGCGCTGACCTCGGTGCCGGACGGCGCGAGGGAGGACGTCGACAAGGAACTCGCCGCTCTGGACGGGCAGATCGCCGAGGCCTACCAGCGGCTGAAGGACACGTCGGCCGCCCAGCAGCAGGACGCCGCCTTCACCGACAACGCGATCCTGGGCCCGCTGAAGGAGAAGCGCGCCGCGACGATCGCGCGCATCCTGGAGGCCATCGACCGCGTCGGGGACCGCCCGCAGGGCGTCGAGGACCTCGCGGCCTGCGGTCTGCGCGCGCCCGAGACCCAGAGCCCGCCCGCCGACGGGCAGCCGACCGCACCGGCCGGGGACCAGAACAGCCAGGGGGCTCCGGGCGACCAGGGCGGGGGAGACCAGGGCCAGGCCGACCAGGGGGGCCAGGGCGGGAACGGCCCGGTCGCGGCGGACTACGCCGACATCATGAGCGTCCCCTCGGACGCGCCGCGCACCCCGCGGCCGTCGGACGCCTCGCCCGGCACGTTCACCACCGCCTGCGGAGTGAACGCGGGCGGCCTGTTCAACTCGGACAACATCATCGTGGCGCCCGGCGTGACCAACGGCGCCCACCACTTCCACGACTACGTGGGCAACCAGGCCAACAACGGCCTGGCCACCATCGACGACCTGGCGAAGGCCGACACGAGCTGCCAGGACCAGGGCGACAGGTCGTCGTACTACTGGCCCGTGCTGCGGCTGCAGAACGGCACCAAGGAGCGGGATGCCGACGCACCGGGCGGCGGCACCGAGGGCAACGCGGGTCAGATCGTCACCCCCAAGGAGGTCACCCTCACCTTCGTCGGCAACCCGCTGACCAAGGTCACGCCCATGCCGCGCCTGCTGCGCATCATCACCGGCGATGCCAAGGCGTTCGTCAACGGCCCCGCGAACGCGAACGCGTCGTGGAGTTGCACGGGTCATGAGGACCGGCAGCTGAAGGACAAGTACCCGCTGTGCCCCAGCGGCAGTGACGTGGTGCGGACCTTCCGGTTCCAGAGCTGCTGGGACGGACGGAACGTCGACAGCGCCAACCACCGTACGCACGTGGCGTTCGCCGACCCTGCGGGCAACTGCCCGCAGGGATTCGAGGCCATCCCGCAGCTGGTCCAGCGCATCGTCTACGACGTCGACGCGCCGAGCCTGGCGGACGGCGGGCGCAGCGTCCCGCTGTTCGCGGTCGACTCCTTCCCGGAGAACCTGCACAAGCCGATCACCGACCACGGCGACTTCATCAACATCTTCGACGAGAAGCTGATGCAGGAGGCGGCCGACTGCATCAACGAGGGCCGCACCTGCGGCGTCGGCGGGCAGCCGACCGAGGAGCCCTCGGACCAGCCGACGGCGTCGGAGCAGCCGACGGACGAGCCCCCGGCGTCCGAGGAGCCGACGCAGGAACCGCCCGCGTCGGACGAGCCGCCGTCCGGCACGGTGGCCGGCGGTGACGGCGGTGACGGCGGCGACAACGGGCAGAACCACGGCGGTCACGGCAACCATGGCTATGGCACGCAGCCTTCGACGGGCGCCCCGCAGGACGGGCAGCCCGGGGACGACGCACCCGGCGTCCCGGCCACCGTGACGCCCAAGGCCGACGCGACGCCCCCGGCGTCCCAGGGCGCGGGCGCGACGGAGGCCCCGGCGGCCGGGGCCCCGGAGGAGCACGAGCACCACGACGACCAGGCGGGCGCGGGTTCCGCCGGGCAGACCCAGGCCGCCGTGCCGGCCCCGAGCCCCGCGGGACAGGCCGGCCGGCAGGAGATCAGCGGCGGCCTCGCCAACACGGGGGCCAACCTGTGGCCGGCGGCGCTCGGAGCGGTCCTCGCGATCGCGGGATTCGTCCTGCTCCGCAGCGTGAAGCGCGGTTCCCGCTGACGGAGTCCTGAACGCCCGCGACCCAAGTCCCCCTGGCGCGTCGGCACATCGCTGCCGGCCCGCCAGGGGGACCGCCGCGTCCGACGACCTCGTCGCGGGGTTGCAGCGCCGACGCAGTGCGTCGCGTTCACCTGAGCAATGCCGACGTCATTCCCCGGACGCCGGCGCCGGACGGGCCTGGTGCCATGCGTGGGAGCACCCGGTGGAGCAGAATCGCTCCCGGCGGCGCTTGTCGGCCACTCCCAACAGGGCGACCAGCAGCCGGAATGCCTTCACGCGCTCGTCCTGCGGCAGATTGATGATCTTCGTCAGCTGCTCGGGCAGCCGCCCGCGTGTGATCAGGACGGCCGGAGTGTGCGTCGGCCGGATGCCGGCCAGACGCACACTTTCCGCGCCGTCCTCCACCGTCGCGCGGGCCTGAAGGCAGAACCCGCTGAGGTCCCGCAGTACCTCGAACTGCTCGTCGGCGGGCAAGCCGTTGAACCATTCGACCCCGCGTGCGAGTGGACGCAGTCCCTGCGCGAGTTCGTTCAGCCCGGCTGTGCGCTCGTCCATCGGCCCACCCCGTTGATTCGACTCGGACCCGCTGCCTCTGCGCCCATCGAAGCAGATCCGCGGCATGACCGAATTCCCGGTCCGCGCGCACGGATTCCGCGGCGCCCTACGTGCGGCCTGCGGCCAGGAGGCTGCCGCCGTGCACGGTCAACTCGCCCGCGATGACGGGTGCCGCGCGGGGCGGCGGTGCGGAAGGGTCAGGCGGTCGGCGTCCGCCAGATGACGCATTCAGTGCTCGGCCGGCGTTCGCTGAAGCGGCCCGAGGCGGAGGCCTCCCGCAGCAGTGCGCGCAGCTCGCTCTCGAAGTCGCCCCGGCGCGCACCGAACAAGTGCGGCGCCGAGTACGACATCGAGAACACCCAGGCGACGACGTCGTCGCGGGTGCGTTCAAGTGCCTGCCCGCCGGGGACGATCCGGCGCCGCGGGCCGCGGAACCCCGCGCGGGCCAGAACCGCGGCCTCGCCGCCGGGTGTTCCCTGGGGCAGCGTCCCCCGGCCGGCGCGCCGGACCGGACCGAGCCGGCGCGCGACCAGTTCCCCGATGGCCGCGTAGGGCACGGGCGGATGCGGGAGGCCGTCCAGCGGCCAGGACTCGTTCTTCGCGTCGGACACGTGCGCCAGCGCCCCGCCGGGCACGAGCATGTCCCGGACGGCGGCCGCCACCAGTTCCTGGTCCATCCAGTGGAAGGACTGGCCGAAGGCCGCGACGGTGAACGTACCCAGTCCCGCGGGCAGTTCCTCGGCGCGGGCGCGGACCCAGCGGGTCCTGTCGCGCAGGCCGAGTCCGGCGGCGCCGCGCTCGGCCTCGGCGATCATCCCGCCGTCCGGGTCGAGGCCGACGGTCTCACCGAACAGGTGCGCCAAGTCCAGGGCGAGGGTGCCCGGCCCGCAGCCCATGTCGATGAGGCGGCCGTGGCCGTCGAGCGCGAGTTCCTCGGCGAGGGCGTCCACCAGCCCGGGGGCGTAGGGGAGCCGTCCGCGCCGGTAGTACGGGGCGGATCCCGAGAACAGCGTGTCGTCCCATTCCCAGTCGGTTGCCGGCATGTCCGTCCACCGCCTCGACCGGGATCCGGGGCCACTCGGCTGCCGATGATTCCACCGCTGCGCCCGGCTCCGCAATCGCGCCGGCCGACGGGGTCCTCGTTGACAGGTCTGTGTCGGACCAGCATCATCATCATTCCACTAATCAGATAGCTAAATGGTGAAGCGGGTGGGCCGCACGCGGCTCGCCCGGAGAAACCCGGCGAAACCCGAAGAAACCCGAAGAGAGAGGCATGTCTTGGAACGCAAGAGACGAGCGACAGGAGCCGCGGTCGCCCTCGCCCTGGCCACCGCCCTGCTGAGCGGTACGCCCACGGTCGTCGAGGCCGCCCCCGCCGACGCGGGACCGGGCGCGGGACCCGGGCCGCTGCCGGGCACCGGCAGGACGGTCACCCTCGTCACCGGTGACAAGGCGGTCCTGGACGCCGACGGAAAGGTCGTCGGCATGAGGCCCGCAAAGGGCCGCGAAGGCACGGGGTTCCGTATATCCCGGGCCGCCGACGGGGACACCTACGCCATACCGGGCGACGCCGAGCGGCTGGTCGCCGACGGCACCGTCGACCGGCGGCTGTTCGACGTGACACGCCTGGTGGGTCTGGGGTACGACGACGCCTCGCGGTCCGATCTGCCGCTCATCGTCACCTACCCCAAGGGGCGGTCCCTCGCGGCGCGTTCGCTGTCCGGCTCCGGCGCGACGGTCAGCAGGGACCTCCCCAGCGTCAACGGCGACGCCCTGCGGGCCCGCAAGTCCGAGGCCGCGACCCTGTGGCGGACCCTCACCGGTGCCGCCGCGCCGACCGGCCGCGCGGTCGCCGCCGGCCCGGCCAAGGCCGCGAGGATCTGGCTCGACGGCAAGGTGAAGGCGAGCCTGGACCGCAGCACGGCGCAGATCGGCGCCCCCGAGGCATGGGCCGCGGGCTACGACGGCAAGGGGGTCACCGTCGCGGTCCTCGACACCGGGGTGGACGCCACCCACCCGGACCTGAAGGACCGTATCGACGCCCAGAAGAACTTCTCCGGCACGCCGGACACCGTGGACCATGTCGGCCACGGCACCCATGTGGCCTCGATCGTGGCGGGGTCCGGGGCCCGGTCGGGCGGGAAGTACAAGGGTGTCGCGCCCGGCGCCCGCCTGATCATCGGCAAGGTGCTCGACGACACCGGCGAGGGCGACGAGTCCGGCATCATCGCCGGCATGCAGTGGGCCGTCGCCCAGGGCGCGAAGGTGGTCAACCTCAGCCTCGGCGGCCCGGACAGCCCGGAGACCGATCCGGTCGAGCAGGCCGTGGACGAGCTGTCCGCCTCGTCGGGCGCCCTCTTCGTGATCGCAGCGGGCAACAGCGGCCCCGGCGCCTCCACCATCGGCTCCCCGGGCAGTGCTGCGGCCGCGCTCACCGTCGGCGCGGTGGACCGTGACGACACTATCGCTGACTTCTCCAGCCGCGGCCCCGCCGCGGACGGGACCCTCAAGCCGGACCTCACCGCTCCCGGCGTGGACATCGTCGCCGCGCACGCGGCCGAGGGCGTCGAGGGCGACCCGGCGGCCGACGGCTACGTCTCGATGAGCGGTACGTCGATGGCCACCCCGCACGTGGCGGGTGCCGCCGCGATCATCGCCCAGGAGCACCCGGACTGGAACGGCGAGCGGATCAAGGCCGTCCTCACCGGTTCCGCCGAACCGGCCGCGGGCGTCTCCGCCTTCGTGCAGGGCACCGGCCGCACCGACCTTGGCCGCGCCGTTGTCCAGCAGGTGACCTCGGGTCCCGCGCTGGGCTTCGGCATCGCGCAGTGGCCGCACGCCGACGACCGGCCCGTCACCAAGGAGCTCACCTACCGCAACGACGGCGACCGGCCGGTCACCCTCGACCTGGCGGCGGACGCGCGCGGGGACGACGGAAAGCCCGCCCCCGACGGCATGTTCACCGTGACGCCGCAGCGGCTCACCGTCCCGGCCGGCGGCACCGCGACCGCCTCCGTGACCGCCGACACCCGCGTGGGCACGGCCGACGGCGCGTTCGGCGGCGCCGTCACCGCGACCGCCGGGGAGACCACCGTCCGGACCGCCATCGGTGTCGACCGCGAGCCCGAGTCGTACAACCTCACGGTCAAGCACCTCGATCTGCACGGCAGGCCGACCGGCCTGTCCGCGACGGGTGTGTACGCCCTCGACGGCGACCTCTGGCAGGACTACTCCGACGACGCGGACGGCGAGTTCACGGTGCGGCTGCCCGCGGGGCGCTACGCCCTCGAAGGCCGCATCTACCCCGAGTCCGACCCCGCCGGCGGCCGGCTGTCGCTGCTGGTCCAGCCGAAGTTCGCGCTGACCCGCGACACGACCCTGGTGATGGATGCCCGCAAGGCCGAGCCGGTGCGCATCACGGTGCCCGACCGCGCCGCCGTGCACACCGGCGCCGTCTTCGACTTCGGCGTCGCGAACGGCGGATCCGGCTACATGTCCACGTACGACATCGGCGACTTCGCCAAGCTGCGGGTCGGGCAGCTGGGCGCCCGGCTGCCGGCCGTGGAGGCGTTCGCGCAGTACAACGGCACTTGGAGCCACGGCGCGGTGGACTACCGGCCCGCCTGGAACCGTACCGGCGACCTGGCCGGGTTCACCGCGAACCTTCGGCCGCAGGACTTCGCCAGGATCGCGCTGACCGTCGGCGAGCCCGCCGCGGGCAAGTCCATGAGCCTGGTCGCCGCGCCCCGGATGCCGGGCGACTCCTGGTACGCCGCGTCCGTGGAGGAGGGCTCCCTGCCGCGCGCCGGCACCGAGTACGTTCTGCCGGGCGTGAAGTGGCAGTTCGCCGTCTACCAGTCGGGCGCCCCGGACGCGTCGGGGGAGCCGCAGTGGGACGGCGGGCAGACCGACACCGCGGCCAGGTCCTACAGCGCGGGCAAGACGTACACGCAGCGCTTCAACTTCGGCGTCTTCGGCCCGCACCTGATCCGTTCGGGAGACCACCCGGCGGGCGCGACCCGTCGCGGTGACATTTTCACCGCCCGTGTGCCGCTCTTCTCCGACGGCGCGGGCCACGCCGGCGACTCGGTGTACAGCAGGGCCAGGAGCGCGCTGTACGCCGACGGCAGGCCGGTGTTCACCTCGGACGCGCCCCTGGACGGTACGGCGGCCACTCTCCCCGCCGGGCGTCGCACCTATCGGCTCACCACCGATGTCTCCCGCCCCGCCGCCCTCTCCGCGGTCAGCACCCGGGTGACCGCCGAGTGGACCTTCCGCTCCGCCCATGTGGCCGGGGACACCGGGAAATGGCTGCCGCTGTCGGCGGTGCGCTTCACGCCCCGGCTGACAACGGCCAGTACCGCCAGGGCGGGCGCGGTCTTCACCGTCCCGTTCACGATCGAGGGCGCGGCCACCGCGCGCACCGTGCGCTCCCTGCGGTTCGCGGTGTCCTACGACGACGGCAGGACCTGGAGGCCGGCCAGGGCCGTCGACGGCAAGCGGCTCGAACTGCGTCACCCCGCCCGTCCCGGAACCGTCTCGCTGCGCGTGACGTTCACGGACACCGACGGCAACTCGGCCAAGGAGACGGTCTACCGCGCCTACCGCACCACCAAGTAGGCGCGCAGCCGCCCCACTTCACGTGCGGGCCCCGGGCCGCCGGCCCGGGGCCCGCACGTTCCGGGTTCACCGGAACATCCGGGCCCCGCCGTTCCTGCCCTGCGCGCCGAGTTCCAGCACTCCGCCGTCGTCCGGCAGCACGTACACGGTGCCGGTGCCGACGACGCCGGAGCCGGCGACCTCGGGCGGCAGGGCCGCGACAGGCGTGACCTCGCCGGTGCGCGGCTCCAGCCGGACCAGCTGCGGGGATCCGGCGGAGGACACCGCGTACACCGCGTCGTCCCCCGCCACCGCGGTGGCCAGCGCGGCCGAGTGCAGGGTCCAGAGCTTTGCGCCGGTGGTGACGTCGAACGCGTCGACCTCCAGGTGGTCCGCGCCCAGTGCCGGGGTGACCAGGACGTCCCCGACGAGCCGGGCGGAGTGGTCGGCGTCCGTGTCGTTCCCGGTCATGGTCTGGGAGTCGCCCACCGCCAGCTTGCGGCTGCCGCCCGAGGCGGTGAAGACCCGAGTGCTGTCCTCGTCCGGGGTGTGCAGGGAGGCGATGAGGGGCGAGCCGGAGAAGGCGTGCAGCACATCGGTGTGCGTGCGCTGCCGGTGCGCCCAGAGCAGTTTTCCGGTCCTGCCGTCGAAGGCGCGCAGCGTGAACTGGTCGGCGTGGTCGGCGCAGTAGTCGTCCACGAGCACGACGCCCGCGCTGCCCGACGCCCGGACGTTGCAGTAGTCGCCCCGGGCGCGGTAGCCCCACACGGTGCGGCCGGTGCGGATGTCGAGACCGCCGAGGAAGTTGCCGCTCACGATCGTGGCGACCTCGCCCTGGAGGTAGGTGCGGGCGGACGTCGCCGTGCGGTGCCCGCGGTCGACCAGGGGACTGGTCCACAGGATCCGGCCGGTGGCCGCGTCGACGCCCGCCAGCGACGTGCAGGAGTTGGCGTCCGTGCCGAACGCGACCGTCCCGGTCCCGTTCTTGGACAGCGTCGGGGACATGGCGCAGGGGACCCCTGCCGCCGACCGGGGAAGGGAGGCCTTCCACGCCTCGCTGCCGTCGGACAGGCGGTAGGCCCTGATGCCGCCGCGGGTGCTCGCCCGGATCAGCAGCTCGCGGGTGACCCAGCTTCCGACGAGGGTGTCGTCGGCGGCCGGCGCGGGCACCTGCCACACCTGGGCGAGCTGCCGGGACGCGAGCGGCGGGGCGTCCTTGCGGTCCAGGGCGACGGCGGTGGCCCCACCGGCCACGAGCACGGCGAGGGTGAGCGCGATGCCGGCCGCGCGCCTGCCCCTGCGGGGGGCGCGCGCAGGCCCGGTGCGTACCGGTACGGGCAGCGGCGCGGACTGCGCGGCCGCCGGGACCGCTTCGGCCGCGGGCCGCGGAACGACGACGCCGGACGAGGGCTCCGCCCACTCGGGGGGCAGTGCCCAGCCGCCCGCCTGCTGCCCGGAGTCCGTCCAGGCACCGTGCGGTTCGCCGGCACCCGGCGCGGGGTCCGGGTCGGGCCAGGGGTGCTCGGGTACGGGCGGGGCGGCGCTGCGGGCGTCCTGGTCGTAGGGGTCCTGCGGCAGCCGGCGGGAGTTGCGGTGCTGCGGTTCGCCAGGGCGTGCCGGCCAGGCCTCCCAGGGCTCCCTCGCCGCTTGGGCGGGGTCAGGTTCGCCGTGCCCGGGCGGCGGCCAGGAACCCCGGCCCGGGTACTCCCGCGGAACACCCCGTTCCGGCGGCCCTTCCGTCGTCATCCGCGTACTTCCGCTCTGCTCGGTCTGGGTCTGGGTCTGGGTCTCGGTTCTCGTGTCGTGGCCTCGGCCGCCCCGACACGTCGTCGCGGAGGCGCACCGGCCGCGCGTGCGTCCGGCCGGTCCGCCTCCCGGGCTCAGTCGTCCTTGACCGGATGGCCGAAGCCGGCCCGCTCGGACTCCACGCGGAAGGCGGCCTGCGCGCCCACCGATGTGTCGATCCGCCAGTCCATCGGCAGCGAACTGCCCGGCCAGTTCTTGCGCTGGTCGTACCAGACCAGTCCGATGACGTCCGCCTTCGCGGCCCCCACGAACAGGTCGCGGATCTGCTGCTCCTTGCGGCCGCTCTCCGCCACACCGGTCTCGGTGATCAGCACCGGGCGGTCGGCGAAGCGCGCGATCTCGCGGAGCGTCGGCGCGAACAGGCTGGCGAAGGCGGCACCGTCGACCGGCCCGTAGTAGCCGATGACACCGGCCCAGTCGACGTAGGCGTCGCCCGGGTAGTAGGGACGCAGCGGGGCCCGGGAGCCGGAGTCCACCACATGCGGGCTCCACACCCAGATCACGTTCTTCGCGCCGGCGCCCCGGACGACGTCGTGGACGTGCCGCCAGGCCGCGACGAAGTCGGCGGCGGTGGCGTGGCCCGGCCCCCAGGAGTTCCAGGGGCTGTTCATCTCACCGGCGAAGGACAGCGCGAGCGGCCCGTCGTAGGCCGCGACCTGGCGTGCGAAACGGCGGATCCAGGCGTCGTCCGCGCCCTGGGCGATGTCGGACAGCGCCGTGTCGGAAGGCGTCAGCTCCAGCATCGGGAGCTGCCCGTGCTTCCAGAGGAAGGCGTTGCCCTCCGGGTCGAAGTCCTCGCCCCAGGACCCGTAGTACTCGCGGATGTCGGGGGCGCGTCCCGCCTGCTTGGTGAAGGTGGTGACGATGCCGTACTGCCAGGGGGTCTTGTCGTCGACGACGCCCAGCATCCGGCCGGCGGGGTGCCGCAACGAGGAGACGTCGAAGGGCGTTGCCGGGGCGCTGGGGGAGGCTCCGTCGGCGGCCTCGCCGCCGCACGCGCACGCGAGGACCGCGACGCCGGCCGCGAGTGCCGCGGCGGCCGCCAGACGGCCGAAGCGGTGGGTGCTGGGCATACGAGGCGTTCCGATCCGGCAGGCGGAGAAGTGCTTGACCACCGGGAGTGTAGGAGACCCGCGAGGGGATCTACACATTTTCATTTCAGTAAGATCACATAGTTGGGCAGGGGATCCGGCAAATCGAACATATAGTCCGCTATTCGCCGCCGCGTTGGACTAAGTTCTGCATCCGACCCCTCGCGCGGCGACGCGTTCACGGAAAGCCCGAGGTCCTCCAGTGACCAGCACGCTCACCAAGGCCGAGACCTCGCCCGTCTTCGTCGACCGGACGGGGCGCCGCGGACGGCGGTTGCGCGGCCTCGGCTGGCTGCTGGGCCTCGTCCTCGTCGGTTTCGTCCTGGCCATGATCTCGGGTCTCGTCGGAACCCAGTCGCACGCGCCGGCCTTCTCGATCCCGTCCACCGCGGACACCGCGGAACCCGGACAGTACGTCAACGCACCGCTCCCGTCGGCGCCGCTGGGAGCCCGTCCCGCGACCGGCGCCCCGAGCGCCGACGGCGGCGAGGCGGCCACCCCCACCGGGGCCCCCGCCTCGGCCCCGTGACAGCCCGACGTCCCGACCGCAGCACGCGACACACCAGGAAATCCATGTCACGCCACCAGCGCCAACGGCAGTCCCTTCTGCGGCCGCGCCGACTCGCCGCACCACCGCTGCGCTTCTTCCTGCCGGTGACCGTCCTGGCGACCCTGCTGGCGCTGCTCGTGCTCCGCGGCATGGCCGGCAACGAGGTCTTCCACGACGAGCGCATCGCGGTCTCCGTCGACAAGGACGCGGTGCCCCGCAGCGTGCTCGTCGGCGGTCCGCTGGTCGACGCACGCGGCGCCAGGAACGACAAGCCGGTCAGCTACGCGATCCCCGACAAGACCGTCGTGCTCAGCTTCGACGACGGCCCGTCCACCCAGTGGACTCCCAAGATCCTCAAGGTGCTCGAGCAGCACGACGTCCGCGCGGACTTCTTCGTCACCGGCGCCATGACCACCCACAACCCGGCGCTGATCCGCAAGATCGTGGCCGGCGGCCACGAGATCGGCCTGCACACCTTCACCCACCCCGACCTCGCGCTGCACTCCGGGACCCGGCTCACCTGGGAACTCGGCGAGACCCAGCTCGCCCTCGCGGGCGTCGCGGGCATCCACTCCAGCCTCTTCCGGCCGCCCTACTCGTCCACGGCCGACGCCCTCGACGACTGGTCCTGGCCGGTGACCAAGGACGTCGGCGCGCACGGCTACCTGACCGCCTTCATCGACAAGGACACCGACGACTGGAAGCGTCCCGGTGTCGACGCCATCGTCAAGGCCGCCCTGCCCGACCTGGCCGGGCAGGGCGAGATGATCCTGCTGCACGACGCCGGCGGCGACCGGTCGCAGACGCTGGCCGCGCTCCCGATCATCATCGACAAACTCAAGGCCGAGGGCTACCAGTTCGAGACCATCAGCGAGGCGCTCGGCACAGCCCCCGCGAACACCCCGGTCACCGGCTACGACTTGTGGGCCGGCAAGGCGTTCCTGTGGTGCACCGCCTTCTCGATGAAGGTGATGCCCTTCCTGGTCGTGCTGCTCGCCGTCGTCGGGGTCCTGGTCTTCGCCCGCTTCGCGCTGATGCTCGTGCTCTCGCTCATCCACGTACGGCGGACCCGCAGGCCCGGCTTCTCCTGGGGGCCCGCGGTGACCGAACGCGTCAGCGTGATCGTGCCCGCGTACAACGAGCAGGAGTGCATCACCAACACGCTGCTCTCACTGGCCAGGAGCGACCACCCCATCGAGGTCATCGTCGTCGACGACGGGTCGACCGACGACACGGCGGCCATCGTGGAGAGCATGGACCTGCCGATCGTCCGGCTCATCCGCCAGCCCAACAGCGGCAAGCCCGCGGCCCTCAACACCGGCGTGGCCGCCGCGTCGAGCGAACTCGTCGTGATGATGGACGGCGACACCGTCTTCGAACCCGGCACCGTCCGTGAACTGGTGCAGCCCTTCGCCGATCCCCGCATCGGCGCGGTGGCCGGCAACGCCAAGGTCGGCAACCGGGACACCCTGATCGGTGCCTGGCAGCACATCGAGTACGTCATGGGCTTCAACCTCGACCGCCGCATGTACGACGTGCTCGACTGCATGCCGACCATCCCCGGAGCGGTCGGCGCGTTCCGCCGCAGCGCCCTGGACGCGGTGGGCGGCATGAGCGACGACACGCTCGCCGAGGACACCGACGTGACCATGGCGCTGCACCGCGGCGGGTGGAAGATCGTCTACGTCGAGAACGCCCGGGCCTGGACCGAGGCGCCCGGCAGTATGAGCCAGCTGTGGTCCCAGCGCTACCGCTGGAGCTACGGCACGATGCAGGCGATGTGGAAGCACCGCCACGCGGTCCTGGAACGCGGCGCCGCCGGCCGCTTCGGGCGCGTCGGCCTGCCCTTCGTCGCCCTGTTCATGGTGCTCACCCCCCTGCTCGCGCCCGCCATCGACATCGCGATGGTGTACGGGGTGTTCTTCGTCGACCCGGCCAAGAGCCTGGGCGCCTGGCTCGCGGTCCTGACCCTCCAGGGCTTCTGCGCCTGGTGGTCCTTCCACCTGGACCGCGAGAAACCCTGGCACCTGATCACGCTGCCCGTGCAGCAGGTGGTCTACCGCGTGCTGATGTACATGGTCCTGCTCCAGTCCTGGATCACCGCCCTGACCGGCGGCCGGCTGCGCTGGCAGAAGCTGCGGCGCACCGGCGAGGTCGGCCTCGACGTCACCACCTCGGAGATACCGGCATGAGCGCGGTCAACTTCGGCGCACCCGGCGTCGACGAATCCTCGAAGACGCTGACGCTCCGCGTCCCCCACCTTCCCGAACTCGCGGAATCGCCCCCGAAGCCGGGTGGCCGGGACCGCTACCTCGACCTGCTGCGCGCGCTGGCCCTGGTCCGCGTCGTGATCTACCACAACTTCAGCTGGACCTGGCTGCCCCTGGTCTTCCCCTCCATGGGCGTGATGTTCGCGCTGGCGGGATCGCTGATGGCGCGGTCGCTCAGCCGCCCGGCGCTCAGCGTCATCCGCAGCCGCGTCAGGCGCCTGCTGCCCCCGATGTGGCTGTTCGGCGCCGTCGTGGTGACCGCCATGATCATCGACGGCTGGGGCCCGCACACGACCGGCCACCCCAACCGGTGGTGGGGCGAACTCGCCTTCTGGATCCTGCCGCTGAGCACACCGCCCTTCGCGGACTCCCTGCACGGCTTCGGCGGCCACCTGCCCACGACCTGGGCCGAGCAGATCACCGTCCCGCTCTGGTACCTGCGCGCCTACCTCTGGTTCGTGCTGCTGTCCCCGCTCATGCTCAAGGCGATGCGCCGGCTGCCCTGGGTCACCCTGCTCGCCCCGCTGGCACTGTCGGCACTCCTCAACTCCGGCCTGGTCGACCAGTCCGGCCGCATCATGGAGACCGCCACCGACTTCACCACCTTCGGCGCGTGCTGGCTGCTCGGCATCGCCCACCACGAAGGCCTGCTGCGCCGCATCCCGCAGTACGTCGTCCCCTCGATTGCACCGTTCGTCCTCGTCGCCGGGTACTGGTGGCTCCAGCAGCAGCCGGTGGACAACCCCCGGATCGGCGCCGACCTCGAAGCCGTTCCCCTGGCCCAGGCCATCTGGTCCTTCGGGTGCGTGCTGCTGCTCCTCCACCTCAGCCCTTCCTGGGAGCAGTGGCCGAAGCCGCTGGAGCGGTTCAACGGGGTCATCAGCCTGCTCAACTCGCGGGCCGTCACGGTCTACCTGTGGCACTGCGTGGCCCTCGTGCTCTGCGAGCCGCTGATCGACCCGCTGTGGAGCAACGGCTTCTTCTACGCCCACATGCAGTGGCTGCTGCGGAGCCAGTGGTTCCCGCTGATCGTCGCCGTCCCGCTGATCGCTCTGGCGATCGTGCTCTTCGGCTGGATGGAGGACGTCGCCGCCCGCCGCAGCCCGCGCCTCTTCCCGTACCCCCGCAAGGCCAGGGGCCGCCGCCGCCGGGGCTAGGCACTCCTGGTCCCCGGGCAGGGCGTCCGCAATGCGCCCCGCCACACGGGCGGCTTGCAGACAGCCGTCTGTCCGGGAGCCATCAGGAACAGGAGCAGACAGCCATGGCTTCATCGTTGGCGGCGATCAGGGGAGTGGAGCAGAAGCTCGGCATCCATTTTCCCCAGGACTACAGGGACTTCGTCGCTGAAGAGCCAGTTGCGACTGGCCGATGGTCGTCCACCGGTGACTACATCGCCTTGGCCCCCATTGGACGAACTGCCCGGAATCAACGAGGCGGCCGAGTTGGCGACCCGCCTCCCGGGCGCTGTGATCATCGGCGGTGACGGGAGCCGTGAGTTGCTCGTGTACGACTTCCGGCGGCAGCCCCCGCCGTTGCTGCTCGTGGACGTCTCGGCCGGGTCCTGGGCAGACGGAACCCTGCAAGCGGAATCATTGACCGCACTGTTGGGTCGGTTCCCTGAGCAGGGGTGGATCTTGGGTCAAGACGGCGTTTGATAGCTGTCGTCGAGCCGTAGGTCCGGTGTGGACCCGAGGGGGCGGCAGGACGATCAGTTCAGGAGACCGGTGAGACGGCCGGCCGGGAGGGGCGTGGTGGTGCAGGTTCTGTACAGCGGGGAGACCAGAGAGCTCGAGATCTCTGGGACGCGTCGAGAGCTCCTGGCACTCGGGCGACTGCTACGGGGGAAGAGCGGAAGCTGTGATCTCTTGGAGAACCGGCAACCCTTTCCCTATGAGAGGTCGCTGTCGAAGATCGAGTTCCGTGAGGAGCCGGAGCGCAACACTGCTTCGCTTGTCACGGAAGACCAGGCAATGAGGATCCAGGGAGGGCGAGCAGCTCTCGACCTCCTTGCCGACAACATCGAGGGCTTCGCATCCGGGGTGGACTCGAGCGGTCATTGCCACGTCGACTTTCCGGCACACGAGTACGTAGCGCCGGAGTCGGACTCTCTTGTGATTACCTTCACGAAGTGACGCTTCATGCACTCTGGCGTGGCTGAGGCGGGTCCAGAGCGGCGGATGTCTCGCCCCTTCGCGATCCTGAACCTTCGCTGTCACGACGTGGGCGGCCAGGAACGGCCGGGGGTTTCGGTGACGCCGAACCGCTTGCGGCCCTCGAATGTGTTGCTTGCGCTGTAGCCCTTGGTGACAGCCGGGACGGTGCAGGCGGTGCGGATCGGCTGTGAGTCGATGTAGCCGGCGCGCGGCTCGATTTCGCGGCCGCAGGCCGCGCCGCCTGCCATCCGCCGCGCTCCCAATGCCCCCGTACGCCCGTGCAGTCCCGTTGGCCCGGCCGCAGGCCGGGCGGCATCGTGGGGGTGTGGTGGAAACCGCTAGCCCTTCCAGAGCACCGGCGTTGGATCTTCAAGCTGTGCGGTCGAGAGTCGATGCGGTGCTGGACGACTTCTTCAGCTCCCGTCTTCGTTGTGCCGGCACGGAAGCCGAGGGGACGTTCGACCTCGCCGAGGACGTGCGCGACTTCGTCGCCCGGGGCGGGAAGCGGCTTCGTCCCACGCTGTGCGTGGTGGGCTGGCACGCCGGCGGGAAGACGGCGATCCCCGACGTCGTGCTGCGAACGGCGGCATCGCTGGAGCTGTTTCACGCCTTCGCACTGATCCACGACGACGTCATGGACCGCAGCGACCTGCGCCGCGGGGCACCGACCGTGCACCGGGCCGTGGCGGCGCGCTACCCCGATCACCCGGCTCGCGAAGACGTGGGGACAGGGGCGGCCATACTGGCGGGGAACCTGGCGCTGGTGTGGTCCGACGAGCTTCTGCACACGGCCGGCTTGTCCCCGGCCGAGCTGGCCGCGGTGATGCCGGTGATCGACGTGATGCGCACGGAGATCGTCTACGGCCAGTACCTCGATCTGACCGCGCGCGTGGACGCGTGCGACGGGGTCGAGTCGGCACTACGGGTTGCGCGCTACAAGACGGCGAAATACACCTTCGAACGGCCCTTGCACCTTGGTGCCGCCCTGGCCGGTGCCGGGGAGGGACTGCGTGCGCCACTGAGCGCCTTCGCGCTCCCGGCCGGGGAGTCCTTTCAGCTGCGTGACGACGTGCTGGGCGTCTTCGGCGCATCCGAGCAGACCGGGAAGCCGGTGCTGGACGATCTTCGCCAGGCCAAGCCGACGGTCCTGATGGCCCTGGGCTACCAGCGGGCGGACACCCGGCAGCGGCTTGTCCTCGACACCCTGCTGGGCCGGCCGGAACTCGACGAGCACGGGGCAGAGCAGGTCCGGCGTGTCCTGCGGGAAACCGGGGCCCTGGACGCTGTCGAAGACATGATCCGGCTGCGTCGTCAGCAGGCACTCCAAGCGCTGGCCGACGCGCCCTTCCCGGCACCCGCGGCCGACGCGGCCCGGAGGCTGCTGCACAGCCTCGCGGAGCGTACGGCATGACCCTGCATCACCTCATGGACACGTCCAGGGCCGCGCGGGAACGCGCGTCAGCGGAGGAGAGCACCGTGGCCGACAGCACCGCCCCCTCCGACCCGGACATCGTGATGCGACTGCCGGCGATGTACTTCCCCATGCCCTGGCGCCGCCATCCGGAGGTCGAACTGCTCGAGGAGCAAGGCCTGGCCTTCATGGAGCGGCACGGCCTGTGCCACGGTCCCGGACGCCGCGAACGGGTCGCGGGCACCAAGTCCGCGCTGTTCTTCGCGGGCAACTGCCCCGACGGTGACACGGCGCGGCTCCAGATGGCCGTGGACTGGACGTACACGATGTTCGTGTTCGACGACTTCGCCTGCGACGAGGAATCCCCGGAGGACGCCTTCTCCTTCCTGGACCTGGCCGTGCGCATCATCCGCACACTGGAGAGCCCGACCGCGGGCCTGCTGCCGCCGAAGAATCCCTTTGCCGGGCCGGTGGTGGAGCTGGCCGAGCGGCTGCACCACCTGGCCTCCGCGACCCAGCGTCGCCGCCTGGTGGACGCACACCTCTCCTGGTACCTGGGTGTGGCGTGGGAACGCGCCGCCCGCGAGCAGCATCTGATGCCCAGCCTCAACGACTACCTCTACACCCGCCTCCTGTACGTCGCGGGCTTCCCGACCCTCGCCTGGTTCCAGGTCAGCGAAGTGGACGACATCTCCGATCAGGAGATCAACGCCCCGGCCGTGCACGCGCTCACCGAGATGGCCAGCATGGTCGCCGCTCTCGACGACGACCTGTTCTCCTATGGCAAGGAACTGTGGTACGCCGCCCGGCGGCCTGCCGAGACCGGGCCTGTCCTGAATCTGGTCGGCCTTTACGAGGCCCGGCCCGGGTGCACCCAACAGGACGCCCAGAGCCAGGCCGTCGCCTTGCGCGACCGTGTCCTGGCCCGCTTCATCGAGGTTCGCGACATCGTCCAGCCGACCGCCTCCGAGCCCCTGCGCCGCTATCTGTCCAACCTGACCTGCCTCATCCGCGGCAATTACGAATGGGGCATACGGGCAGGCCGCTACACCGATCCCGACGGCCGCCACCCCGGCGCCGTACGTGTGGCGACGAGCCCCGTCGCGGACATACCCAGCGCGACCGGAGCGCCCCCGGACATCCCTTGCATCGGCTGGTGGTGGCACGCGCTGCCCGTCAACGCCTCGCCGTCGGAGCAGAAGTGAAGGACCTGCGTGCGATCCCCGCTGCCCCCCACGCGCTTCCTCTGGCCGGTCACCTGGTGCGGTTGCTGCGGGACCCGCTGGCGTTCCTGACCTCCCTGCCCGCACACGGGGACCTGGTCCGCATCCGGTTGGGGCCGCTCACCGTCGTCGTGCTCTGCGACGCGGAACTGACCCGTCACGTCCTCACCAGTGACCGCGTTTTCGACAAAGGCGGTCCCGTCTACGATCGCGCGCGGGAAGTAGCGGGCAACGGGCTCCCCACCTGTCCGTACAGCGCGCACCGTCGGCAGCGACGACTGATCCAGCCGGCGTTCCACCCTGCCCGTCTCCACAGGTACGCGGAAACCATGACGGGCTGCATCGACGAGCGCACCGCTGCCTGGCACGCCGGACAAGTCCTTGAGGTACCCACCGAGATGATGGCGATCGCCTCCCAGGCCGCGGCCGCCGCCTTCTTCTCCCACGCGTTGCCCCCGGCCGAGCTCGGCCGGATCCTCGACGATGTCGCCACCCTCATCAACGGCATGGGCCGCCGGATGCTGATGATCCCCCCGCTGGACCGGCTCCCCACCCCGAGCAACCGTTCCTACCTGCGTGCCCGTGCCCGCCTGCGCGACACCCTCGATCAGGTCGTCGCCCAGCGCCTCGCCGAGGGCACCGACCGGGGCGACCTGCTCTCGGCCCTGATCGCGGCCCGCGATCCCGAAGAGGGCGGCGGCATGAGCACCGCGGAGATCGGCGACCAGACCACCGCCTTCTTCCTGGCCGGGACAGAGACCACGGCGGCCACCGTGGGCTGGGCGCTGGACCTGCTGGCGCAGCATCCCGAGATCGAGCGGCGGGTCCACTCCGAGGTCGACACGGTCCTGGGCGGTGCCGCGGCCACTCACGCGGACTTGCCCCATCTGCCCCTGGCCGAACGTGTCATCACCGAAACGCTGCGGCTGCGCCCGCCGGGCTGGTTCATCACCCGTGTGGTGTCGGCCGACACCGAACTGGACGGGCATCTCCTGCCGGCCGGCACCACCGTCGCCTACAGCGCCTACCTCATCCACCACAGGCCCGACCTGTACGACAACCCCGAAGCCTTCGATCCCGACCGCTGGGATCCCACGCGCCCTCAGCCGCCCCGCCACGCCCTCATTCCCTTCGCGGCAGGCGCCCGCAAATGCATCGGCGACACCTTCGCCACAACCGAGGCCACCCTCGCCCTCGCGACCATCACCGCCCGCTGGCGCCTGGAACACGTCCCCGGCCACAGCGCCCGCCCCGCCCTCGCCATGACCTTGAGGCCGCGCGACCTCCGCATGCGGGCACACCCCCGTGCCGTGCCTCCGGCTCCGGGCGCGCGTTCCGCGGGGTGAGCCGCTCTACGCCTGCCCCGGCCCGCCGGGCGCGGCAGGGGGCTCGTGCCATTGGCCCAGGCCGTCGATGAGCTGCTCGATCAGGTGCGGGGGGACGGTGCTGCCCCGCATGGCGGTGTGGTAGAGGACGGGGCCGACGAGCATGGACGAGAGGTCGTGCGGGTCGGCGGACATCTCGATCTCGTGGTCGGCCACGGCCAGCGCCAGCGCGTTCCGGAGCTTCTGGTTGATGTCCTCGTGGCACGCGTCGCGCTGTGCGGCGATCTCGGGATCGCGCAGCGCGCCCTGCATCAAGGTGAGCAGGACGCCGGCGATCTGGGGCGTGGTCAGTGAGTCGGCGAGTCGTTGGAGGTGGGTCCGGAGCCACGGGCGGACCGGTGTCCGCGGGTTGTGGAAGAACGGCATGTCGATGCCGGTCATGGCGTCGTGGAGCAGATGCCCGGGCTGCGACCAGTGCCGGTACACGGTGGCGCGGCCCACGCCGGCCTTCTGGGCCACGCGTTGGTGGGTGATCGCGGCGGGGCCCTCGTCCAGCAGCAGCGAGCGGGCCGCGATCAGGATCGCGGCTCTGCTGCGTGCGGCGCGGGGGTCCGTCGGGTTGCTCACGCACCCATTCTATGAGTGCAAAGTATGAGACAGCTTGACTCGTAGACGGAGTGCCGTAGTACCGTGTGAGATGTGCGAGACAACATGTCTCATATGATGCCGACGGATGTCGCCGTCCGGCGGACCGGCCCTCTGCAGACCCTCAAACGCAGCCCCCCGCAACGGACTTCGAGGAACGCCTCATGATCCCCCCGTCTTCCCCTGTCGATCTGACCGGCAAGGTCAGCCTGGTCACCGGTGCCGCCGGTGGGATGGGCCAGGTCGTCACCACCCGGCTCGCCCGGCTGGGCAGCACCGTGCTCGCCGTCGTACGCGACCGCGAGCGGGGTGAGCAGCTGCGCAAGCGCGTTGCCGCGGACGTCGGTGCCGACCGTGTCGAGGTGCTGACCGCGGACCTCGTCTCCCAGGACGATCTGCACCGCCTGGCCGAGGAGTTCACGGCCCGGTACGGGTCCCTGCACCTGCTGGTCAACAACGCCGGCTCCCACTTCCGGCGGCGGACGGTCAACGCCGACGGGATCGAGATGCACATCGCCGTCGACTATCTCGCCGCCTTCACGCTGACGCAGCTGCTGCTCGGACCGCTGCGGGCCGGTACCCCGTCCCGGGTGGTCAACGTCGTGTCGATGGCCCTGGAGGACACCCGGATGGTCAGGCTCGGCGGCCGGCCCCGGCCGCCCCGCATCGACCCGGACCTGGACGACCTGCGGCAGCTCAATCCGGCGGCGGGCTGGAAGCCGCTCGAAGCCTATGCCCGGGCCAAGATGCTCACCCTGATGAGCGGCTACCACCTCGCGGAACTGCTGCGCGAATCCGGTGTCACGGTCAACGCGGTCCACCCCGGCCTGGTCGACACCGGCATCATCGACGACATCGCGCCCCCGGTCCTCAAACCTCTGCTGCCGCTGACCCGCCGCAGTCTCCTCACGCCCGAGCAGGGCGCCGCCGCCACCTTGAGGGCGGCCACCGCACCGGAACTGGCCGGGACGACGGGCCGCTACTTCTTTCTGGAAACAGACACCCCCTCCCCGGACTCGTCCTACGACACCGACCTGCAACGGCGCATCTGGGACGTGAGCGCCGCCCACATCGCCCGGCACGCCGGCAGCACCAAAGACTGAACGGCCCCGGCACTTCTGGGCGGCCCGGTCGCCCCTGCACTCGTCCCACCGTCCGATCGCAACAGCGTTGCGCCCACCAGGAGATGCGAGATCCCATGAGCTTCAAGCCCACCGCCGCCGGCACCTACGGCGCTCGCCGGCCCGGCGCGATGGTGCGCATGGTGAACAAGTTCACGATGCGCACCATCGTCCGCAACGGCGGCGGCAGACTGGGGAAAGTCGACGCCCTTGTGCTGACCACCGTCGGCCGCAAGAGCGGTGAACCCCGCAAGTCGCCGGTCGCCTGGTTCCCCGGGGAGGACGGCGCCTGGCTGATCGTGGCGTCCGCCAACGGCGCGGCGCGTCACCCCGCGTGGTACCTCAACCTGGCCGCCCGTCCCGACGAGGCCACCATTGAGTCGGGCGGCCGCACGACCGAGGTCACCGCCGAACAACTCGATGGCGAGGAACGCGAGGCGGCGTGGCGGCGGATCGTCGCCGCGCAGGCGCAGTACGCCCGCTACGCGAGCAGGACCGATCGTGAGCTGCCGGTCATCCGGCTGACGCCCCGGTCCGGCTGACGGGTCGTCAGTGATTGTTGCCGGTCGCCGGAACGCGCAGGGCGTCGACGGTGAGGTCGAGGAGGCGTGACGCCCGTGCATCGGTGTACTCGGCGGGGTGGACCTTTCCGCGCCCCGTGCGCGGGATCGCCCGCCGCCGCGGGCCGCGCGGGAAGCCCCGGTGGTCCTCAGGCGCGCGGTACGGCGACCCGGCTCACGGGCGCGGCCAGGGCCGTCCGTCGAGGCGCTCGATGTCGCTGTTGAAGCGCCTCAAGTAGGAGGCGAAGGCGGCGATGTCCTCGTCCGGCCAGTCGGCCATGACCTTGCCCAGGCCGCCGATGATGCTGTCGCGCTCCTCGTCCAGCATCCGGGCGCCCTTGTCGGTGATGCGGAACTTCCGGGCCATCCCGCCCTCGGGGTCGGGGATGCGCTCCACGAGGCCCGCGCGCATCGCGGCGGCCGTCTGCCGGTTGAGGGTGGACGCGTCGAGCGCGAAGGCGTCGCTCAGCTCGCCGATCGACATGGGCCCCTGGACCCGGATGCGGCTGAGCAGGATGTAGGCGCTGCGCTCCAGGGAGCTGTCCCTGTGGCGCAGGAGTTCGTGCCGGCTGAGCAGCATCTGCTCGTACTCGACCTCGTGGGTGGGCCTGCCCATGTGCTTCAGCCTCCTGCCGTTCGCCGGGCCGCCGGTGTGCTGGTTCGGGGCCCGCTTCCATCATCTCACAGTGCATGCACCAGCCACATCATGTGCGCGATGCACTTCCTATGTACGATGCATGCTGAGAGGGTTCGAACGTCGTGCGAGGAGTGCCGTCATGAATGCCCCACAACCCACAGCCCGCGCGGGCGGCGTGGTCGCCACGCTGGCACTGGCCGGCATCACGGCCGCGATCATGCAGACCCTGGTCACCCCACTCCTTGCCGAGCTGCCGCAGATCCTGCACACCTCGGGCTCGAACGCCGCCTGGGTGATCACCGCCACCCTGCTCGTGGCGGCCGTCTGCGTCCCGGTCTTCGGCCGTCTCGGCGACCTGGTCGGCAAGCGGCGCATGCTGCTGGTGTGCTCGGTGCCGCTGGTGGCGGGCTCGGTGGTGTGCGCGCTGTCCTCGTCCGTCGTCCCGATGATCGTCGGGCGCGGCCTGCAGGGCATGGGCATGGGCATGGTGCCGCTCGGCATCGCCCTGCTCCGGGACGTCGTCCCCGCGGAGAAGCTCAGCTCGTCCATCGCCCTGGTCAGCGCCTCCATGGGCATCGGCGGTGGCCTCGGCCTGCCGATCGCCGCCGCCATCGCCCAGTACGCGGACTGGCGTGTGCTCTTCTGGGGCTCCGCGGGCCTGGCCGCCGTCGTCGCGGTGCTGATCTTCTTCTTCATCCCCGACGTCCCCGCCGGTGCCAAGGGCCAGCGCTTCGACCTCCCCGGCGCCATCGGCCTGGGCGTGGGCCTGGTCTGCCTGCTGCTGTCGGTGTCCAAGGGCGCCGACTGGGGCTGGGGCTCGGCCACCACCCTCGGCCTGCTCGCCGCCGCCGTCGTCGTGCTGCTCGGCTGGGGCTGGTGGGAGCTGCGCACCCGCGACCCGCTGGTCGATCTGCGGACCACGGCCCGCCCGCGCGTGCTGCTGACCAACGTCGCGTCGGTCTTCGTCGGCTTCGGCATGTACGCCGGCATGCTCGTCATCCCGCAGCTGCTGCAGTTCCCCAAGGCGACCGGCTACGGTCTCGGCCAGTCGATGCTCGCGGCCGGTATGTGGCTGCTGCCCGGCGGCATCATGATGATGATCGTCTCGCCGCTCGGCGGGAAGCTGACCAATGCCCGCGGGCCCAAGTTCACCCTGATCAGCGGCGCGTTGGTGCTCGCCGCGGGCTACGGGCTGTCCCTGATGCTGACGGGCACCGCGTGGGGCCTCATGATCGCCATCATGGTCATCAACAGCGGTGTGGGCCTGGCCTACGGCTCGATGCCCGCCCTGATCATGAGCTCGGTCCCGATCTCCGAGACCGCGGCCGCCAACGGCTTCAACGCCCTGATGCGCTCGCTGGGCACCTCGGTGGGTGCCGCCGTGATCGGCGTGGTCCTCTCCCAGCTGACCACGACCGCGGGCGGCTTCACCTTCACCTCCGAGAACGGCTTCCGCACCGGTCTGGTGATCGGCTGCGGCATCGCCCTCGTCTCCGCCCTCATCGCCGTCGCCATCCCGGCCGCCCGCAGCGCCTCCGCCGGGGCGGACGCCGCGCCGGCCCCGGCTCCGCAGGCCGCCCTCGAGTCCTGAACCGCAGTACGGCACGGTTCCGTCCGTCCGCCGCGCGTCCACGCCGCGGCGGGCGGCGCCGCCTGTTCATCCGACCGGGAGCAGTCCTTCTCCCGGCTCGTACCGAAGGCCCACGTGGTACACGGTGGGCGGGCACTGCGGCCCGTTGGGCTGGTACCTCTTCAACGTGACCTGGGTGCGCTCGTCAACGGTGGGCGACGACTGAGCGGACGCGCCGCCGGGCCCCCCGGTGAGCCGTACGGTCACGCTCCGGGCGCCCACGGAGTCGGGCAGCCGCACCATGAGGTCGCGGGCCCCCGGTTCGCCGGTGACGCAGGACGCGCCCACGCAGAGCCGGTACCGCAGGGCGGGGTTCGTGTCGAGCAGGACCGAGACTCCGGACAGTGCCCCCATCGCGGTGCAGGGACGTTCGTCCGCGCCCAACTGCCCGCAGCCCGCCACTGCCATGAGCGGCAGCGCGGCCGCGACCTGCACCAAGTGCCTTCTTCGCATGGCCCTTCGACGTGCACCAGGGCCCGGCGGTTCCCGGCGGTTCCCGCAGGCGGGGACGACCGACAGCCGCTGGAACCCGGCGACGGTGAGCACGGAGCGGTGCAGCACCGGGTCGAGTGGAAGACTTCGATGCAGGCCACCACACGGCTCAGCGACATGCCGACACCCTAGGGGAGTGGTCGTGCGCGAAGGGCCGGCGAACTCCCCGACGGCGTGCGGGACTACGCGGCGCAGGCCCGCTGCTCGGCCTCTTTGGCCGCCGCTTCCAGATGTGCGGTGAGCCCGCATTCGAGGCCGGCACCCAATGGGGACCCGCCACCATGTCGTGAGGGTGCCCCGCACCGTTCCTCCCGTGCAGACGGCGGAGAAGGGGGCTGTCACCTGCTCGGCCAGGAGCGCACGCAGGTAGCGGCCCCGGTCGGGAACAGCGGTGTCGTTGAGCAGCGTCACGGCGAAGTCCCTCTCCCGATCATCGATGATGAGCCGGTTCCCGACGCGGACGAAATCCTCACCGGTCTTCGCCTCCAGTGAGGCGACCGCGTCGCCGGGATCGGCCCCCGCCGCCAGTGCCCCCGCAGTCATCCTGGCCACGAGACCGCCCACCGGCCGGGTGTCGAACCGCAGCGTCGCGGATCCGTGGGCGGGAAGCTCGGCTTCCTGCGCGTCCGACACACCTGCCAGGACCTTCCGGTACGTGACCTTCGACCACGTGTACCCGTCGGCCGCACAACGGGGGGCGTTCGCGGCGGCCGGGGAGTGGCTGCGTGCCGCTGTGGAACGGTGTGACACCTGCGTCTGCGTGGTGCAGGACGCCAGCAGCGTGACGGCTGTCGCGGCAGTCGCCAACGGGACGAGTCTCAACGGATCTCCTTCTGCCGGCGCCCCCCTGGGCCGCCTGGCCTGCGCGAAGTGTCGCACCGGGACGTGCGGGGCCGTCGCCCGGTGGCGGGTTTTGCCGCCCGCCTCACGGGCAGCGGCCCAGTGAGAGTCCGCGGAGGTGCCGAGATGAGCACGGGAGAGAAAGTCAAGGCCCAGTGCGAGCAGGTCGTCGGAAGGATCGTGCGGAAGGGGGCGCACGCGATGCACAAGAACACCCTCGCGTCCAAGGGCGCGGCCCTGGAGGCACGGGGCAGGATGCGCAGCGCGAAGGAGAAGACCAAGGACACCTTGGGGCACTGACAGGGACCGGCAGCCGGCCGTTCAGGCGTCGTGTCCAGGGGTGTCCGGGTCCGGGTCACGCCGGGGCCAAGAGGTGCCGAGGTCCCGGCGCATGGCCGCCTGCGCCTCCTCGGCCGCCGCCAGGTAGTCGTGGACGTGCCGGCCGAAGCCCGGGTCCTCCGTACCGGCGCCGCCCCCCACGAGGTCGCGGAGGGAACGGACCTTCCAGAAGGCCTGATTGACCGGGTCCATCACCTCCCAGGGGGCGATGAGCGCGAGTTCGTAGCGCAGCGGGTACAACGTGCTGGACGCGAACACCTGATGGGCCGCCGCCCTTGCCTCGTCCGCCGGGCGTCCGGCGTGTGCGATCTCCCACAGTTGCGCGTACGCCTCCGCCAACGCGCCCATGAAGGCGGCGTACGCCTGCCGGCGCGTGTCCTGGTGGAGCGCCGCACGGTCGCGGCGCCAGCGCAGCCGATCGGCGAGAAGCGTGGCGCCGACGCCGATCGCCGCGCCGAGCAGCGTGTTCACGGGGGCCAGCCAGTCCATGGGGGGGACTTTAGGGTGAGGCCGCATCGCACCGGAAGCCACGCGTCGCCGGTCCGGGAGAATGCGCCGGTCATCACTGGTGCCGCGCGGCTGGTTCCGGAACGGGACGACGGTCAGCACGTTCGCCTCGAACCTCGCCGGCCCTGGGAGCGACCGGCCCACCGACGTGCCCCGGCAGGTCGTCGACGCCCAGCTGGGAGAAGGGGGTGTCGGATCAGGGCGATAGCGTGTCCGCGTGTCCCGAGACGACGATCTGACCGCGCGTTCGGCGGAGCCCGGCTTCTGGCCGCTGTATCTCTTCGACAGCCAGGCGACCGAAGCCTGGGAGGACGAGGAGCCGGAGGAGGAGACACTGCGGGCGGAGTTCCTGCTGGATCGGGGTCTCGGACTCAGGGTCGAGTTCGAACCGGGGATCGAGTACGTCGATCTGGCGGTCCTAGCCCCGGACTCCGCGGAGGCCAGGACCGTGGGCTGGGACGACACCGCGCACTTCCACCCGCACGTCATGCCCTGGCCCGAACTCGACCTGCTGTGCCGCGCGGTGGCCCTGCACGACCCGGCGTCGCGGTACCCGGGCCCGATCCTCGCGCTGCTGCTGCGCTTCGCCTTCCTGTCCGGGGGAGAGGACCTCGACACCGTCACGCCGCTGGTGGACGCGGCTTTCGACGCGGCTCGGCCCGCGGCGGAGGGCAGCGGCGCGGCATCCCGGGCGGGCGTGCGGGAGGAGACACGGGACTGGTTCGACCTGCGGGACCTGCGCGGCACGAGGATCGAGTGGACCGACGGGCCCGGCGGCTGCCGGACGGTGACACAGCACGGCCGCGACGGGACGCCGCTGTACTCCCTGCGGGAGCCCGCGTCGGACGAGTTCCCCTTCGCCGCGTGGTCCGGGCTGCTCGCGCGGGCGACGGAAATTCTGAACGCGGTACGGACGGACCCCGCCGTGCGCACCCCCGCAGTGGTGGACGCCCTCGGCCGCTGCACCGGGCCGGACGGACACCGGCATGTCGGCGCCCTTGCGACGGCCTTGTCCCGGGCGGGTTTCGGCCACCCCGTCCTGCTCCGTGCGCTGGCAGAGCCCGTCGCGGTGGCCGAAGCGGCATGGGCCGTGGAGACCTTGGCGGGGACGGAGCGGGGCACGGTCGTCGCGGCGTGGTGCGGAACGAGCCCTCTCGCCGGCAGCCGCTCGTGGCGGTTGTCCCTGACCCTGCCCGCCGCCGGCCGTCCGGCGCGGTTCGCGCAGGCGATCGCCGGGGAACTCTCCGCCGAACTGCGCACGTCCGGCCTGGGATGGGCCGAAGCGACCGGCAGTACCTCCGTAAAGGGCGCGAACGGTGGCTATGTGCTGCACTCCGACCAATTGGACCTCCTGATCCGGGACGACCTGCCGCGCGGCGTGCGGGTGATCTCGCGGTTGCTGCACGGGCATCAGGCGGCGGGGACGGCCGAACTCAAGCATCTGGAGAAGCCGTACGAGCGGATCCCGCTTCTCGACCCGTCGACCTGACGGCGGCGCGGTTCGGCTCTGCCTTCGTCCACGTGCGCGAGGGGCTGACCCCCTGTGGTTCCCCGAAACGGCGGCGTGGCGTTCTTGCGTGTTTCCAGCCGAATTTTTCGTTCGTGGAGCGATGTATTGCCGACGGCTCATCGCGTCGTTACGCTCCCCGGCGCCAGGCCTCCCGTCCGGCGTGCGGCCTCACAGCCCTGTCGGGCAACGGGAGTTGACAGCCGACCGGAGGAGTCCAGATGGGTGTCACGCGCAGGGTCTTCCTGCAGGCCGCGATCGCGGCCACCGCCGCGGGCGGGATCGGGGCCGCGCAGACGGCACTGGCCCTGCCGGCCGGAGCAGCCGGCAGTCCGCCGGGCGACGTGGTCGGCAAGATCACGGTGGGCTACCAGGGCTGGTTCGCCTGCGGCGGCGACAGCGCGCCGATCAACGGCTGGTGGCACTGGAGCCAGGACTGGGGCCGTCCGCCGTCCACGACCAACAAGGCCGTCACCTGCTGGCCCGACATGCGCGAGTACACCCGCACCTACCCGACGGCGTTCGGGAACCTGGGCAACGGGCAGCCGGCGACGCTGTTCTCCTCGTACGACCAGCAGACCGTGGACTTGCACTTCTCCTGGATGCAGCAGAACGCCATCGACACCGCGGCGCTCCAGCGCTTCAACCCCAACGGTGGCGAGGGCGCCACCCGCGACCAGATGGCAGCCAAGGTCCGCGGCGCCGCCGAGTCGCACGGGGTGAAGTTCTACGTCATGTACGACGTCTCCAACTGGTGGAACATGCAGTCCGAGATCAAGACGGACTGGACCACCAAGATGGCGGCGCACACCTCCTCACCGGCCTACGCGCGCCAGAACGGCAAGCCGGTGGTGTGCATCTGGGGCTTCGGCTTCAACGACGACAACCACCCGTTCCCGGCGGCCGCCTGCCTGGACGTGATCAACTGGTTCAAGGCGCAGGGCTGTTACGTCATCGGCGGAGTGCCGCGCGAGTGGCGGACGGGCGGCGCGGGCACCAGGACCGGCTACTCGGACGTCTACCACGCCTTCCACATGATCTCGCCGTGGATGGTCGGCGCCATCGGCAACGCCGCCGAGTCCGACAACGCCTACGCCACCTACACCGTCGGCGACGAGGCGGACTGCGTCGCGCACGGCATCGACTACCAGCCGTGCGTGCTGCCCGGCGACGTCTCGGGGCGGCAGCGGGCGCACGGCGACTTCATGTGGCGGCAGTTCTACAACATGTGCCGGGCCGGCGTGCAGGGCATCTACATCTCGATGTTCGACGAGTACAACGAAGGCAACCAGATCGCCAAGACCGCCGAGACCCAGGCCTCGGTGCCCACCGGGTCCGGATTCCTCGCCCTCGACGAGGACGGCACCTTCTGCTCCTCCGACTACTACCTCCGGCTGACCGGCGACGGCGGCCGGATGCTCAAGGGCCAGATCGCCCTGACCTCCGTCCGGCCCACCCCGCCGGTGGCCGGCGGCGACACCACCCCGCCCTCGGCGCCGGGGTCACTGCGGGTCACCGGCCACAGCGACACCACCGTCGCGCTGGCCTGGAGCGCCGCCGGCGACAACGTCGGGGTCACCGGCTACCGGATCATGCAGGTCAGCGGCTCCACACGCACCCAGGTCGGCACCGCGACCGGGACCTCCTTCACCGTCACCGGCCTGAGCCCGTCCACCGCCTGCACCTTCGACGTGGTCGCTGCCGACGCGGCCGGCAACGTCTCCCAGCCCTCGAACCAGGTCTCCGTCACCACCGACGCCGGCTCCGGCACCACCGACCTGGCGCTGGGCAAGCCCACGTCGGAGAGCAGCCACACCCAGGTGTACGGATCGGGCAACGCCACCGACGGCGACCTCGGCACCTACTGGGAGAGCGCGAACAACGCCTTCCCGCAGTGGCTCCAGGTGGACCTCCAGGCCGCCACCGCCGTCCGCCGGCTGGTCCTGCACCTGCCGCCCTCCACCGCCTGGGGCACGCGCACCCAGACCCTGTCGGTGCTGGGCAGCACCGACGGGGGCGTTTTCACCACCCTGCTGGCGTCGGCCAACTGCACCTTCGACCCGGCGACGGGCAACGCCGTGACCCTCACCCTGCCCGCCACCGTCACCACGCGCTACGTGCGGCTGAACTTCACCGCCAACACCGGCTGGCCGGCCGGCCAGTGCTCGGCGCTCCAGGTCTTCGGCGCCTGACCGCCCGCGGCCGGCCCGGGGACGCGCATCGTCCCCGGACCGGCTCCGGGTGACGGGCTACCGCGCCGGGCGCTCCGTGACCGTGTGCGTGCCGGTCGCGATGCCGTCCGGCACGCACAAAGCCGCCGTCGAGCCGGACGCCACGGGTTCTGCGCCGCCGGTCTGCGTCGTGCGGGCCGTGCGGGCCGTGCGGGGTGAAGCGAACGCTTCCATCGGGTCCGCCGGGACGGCCGGGCCCCGGGTCGGGGTGGCGCCTACAGGCGTAGACTCGCGGTGGGAAATCCGGGGAACGGCGGTCCGGCACCGACCGTGATCCGCTTCCTGACCTGCCCCGGAGCTCTCGCCGACCAGCGCTCCTGGACCGGTGACGTCCGCGGCACGGCCTCCCCGCCGGCGCGGCCGGCACCCGACAGGGAGCCGGCACCCCCGGCCCGGACCGGCGGCCCGCGGGCGGGTCCCACAGCACTTCCCCGGTGTGCACGGGCTCTGCCGGACCCGGTGTCCACACCGCGCACGGCCCGGAGGCATCGGATGAACCACAAGCGCCCTGGAGCGGGTCCGCTCACCGTGACCGTGTTCGTCTTCCCGGGCGTGCGGCTGCTCGACGTGACCGGCCCCGTCGAGGTCTTCACGACCGCGAACGACTTCGGCGGACGCTACAAGGTGCGGATCGTCTCCGAGGACGGCGCGGACGTGGTCACCGCCTCCGGCACCCGCGTCGGTGCCGACCTGTCGGTCGACGACCTGGGGGAGCCCAGCGACGTCCTGGTGATCCCGGGCGGTCCGGAGTGGGAGAAGCTGGTCAAGGACGACGGTTTCCTGGACGTCGTCCGGCGTCTGAACGAGAACAGCCGGTGCACGGCGTCGGTGTGCACGGGGGCGTTCCTGCTCGCCGCGGCCGGCCTCCTGGACGGCCGCCGCGCCGCGACGCACTGGCGCTACTCGCAGCAACTGGCCCTGCGCTTCCCGTCCGTGGAGGTCGTCCCCGACGCCATCTTCGTCCGGGACGGGCACGTGATGACCTCGGCGGGTGTCACGGCCGGGATCGACCTGGCCCTGGCCGTCGTCGAGGAGTACCACGGCGCGGACGTCGCCCGGGCGACGGCCAAGGACATGGTCGTCTTCATGCAGCGACCGGGCGGCCAGTCCCAGTTCAGCGCCCGGTGCCAGGCCCCGCACACCCAACAGGACACGCTCCGCCGTGTCCTGGACGCGGTCGCCCAGGAGCCCGGGGGCAACCACACACTGACCGCCATGGCCCGCAGGGCAGGGGTCAGCGTCCGCCACGTGACCCGGCTCTTCTACGAAGAGGTGGGCACCACGCCGGCCCGCTACGTGGAGCAGATCAGGCTGGAAGCCGCCCAGGGGCTGCTGGAACGCAGTGACGACTCCATGGCGGTCGTGGCCCGCCGCACGGGCTTCGGCTCGCCCGAGTCGCTCCGCAGAGCGTTCGCCCGGCACCTGGGTGTGACGCCCGGCGTGTACCGCGCCCGCTTCCGGACGACCGGCGAGGGCCCGGGCCCCGTGACCGGCTGAGGCCGGGCAGAGCACTGCCGCACACACCGCCCCGCACGCCGTGACGCGTGACCGGGGCCGCTGACGCATGCCCGTATGCCCGTATGCCCGCATGACGGCACGTTACGGCGGCGCGGCACTGTGAGCCGGATGTGCGCCCCTGCTGTCCTTATCTGCGGCCAGCACTCGCGGTCCCCGCTGAGTTGAAGCAAGGAGGAAACACACCCGAGGACCGGGACCGGTCCGAAGCGTCGCCCCGTACAGCGGTGTCCGAGGCGCGCGACACCGGTCCGGCCGAGCAGAAGGCGATCAGCGATGATGGCGAGCAGTCCGACTCCCGTACCCGATCCGCGCAGATGGCGCGCGCTCGCCGTCATCTGCCTGGTGCAGGTGATGCTGCTGCTCGACGTGACCGTGGTCAACGTCGCGCTCCCGCCGATCCAGCGGGACCTCGGCCTCACGACCAGCGGCCTGGCCTGGGTGGTCAACGGCTACACCGTCACCTACGGCGGACTGCTGATGCTCGGCGGCCGCCTGGGCGATCTGCTCGGCCGCAGGCGGCTGTTCCTCGTCGGCCTGGCGGTGTTCGCGCTCTCGTCGGCGGCCGCCGGACTGGCCCAGCAGGCCGGTGTGCTGGTCGGCGCCCGCTTCGTGCAGGGCATCGGCGCGGCGCTCGTGAGCCCGGCGGCCCTGTCCCTGGTGACGCTGATGTTCAGCGAGCGGCAGGAACGGGCCCGGGCCATGGCCATCTGGAGCGGCCTGGCCGGAGTCGGCGTGGCGCTGGGTGTCGTGCTGTCGGGCATCCTGACCGACATCGCCTCGTGGCGGTGGATCTTCTTCATCAACCTTCCCGTCGCCGCCTTCGCGTATCTCGTCACGCCCCGGCTCGTCTCCGAGAGCCGGGCCGCGGCGCGGCGCGGCCGACCCGACGTCCCCGGCGCCGTCCTGGTCACCCTCGGCCTGCTCCTGGTGGTGTTCGGGCTGCTGGAGAAGGCCGGCCACGCCTGGCTCTCGCCCGCCGTCCTCGGCTCCGTGGGGGTCGGAGTGCTGCTCCTGATCGGGTTCTTCCTGGTGGAGGCCCGGGCGGCCGCGCCGCTGGTACCCCTGGCGTTCCTGCGCTCGCGCAACCGGAGCATCGCCAACGTGGTGCGCATCTGCTACTACGTCGGCTTCGCCACGTTCTTCTTCTCGCTGAGCCTGTACGTGCAGCACACGCTGCGCTTCACCCCGCTGGCCACCGGATTCGCCTTCGTCCCCTTCGGGCTGGTCATCCTGTTCAGCGCGACGGTGCTCGCACCGCGCCTGCTCCGCCGTTACGGGCTGCGGGTCCTCAACGGGGGAGGACTCGCGATCTCCACGGCCGGCTACCTCCTCCTCGCCGGACTGGGCGCGCACGGCAGCTACGTGGCCGATGTGCTGCCGGGAATGGTCCTCGTACCCCTCGGCGGCGGCCTGGTCCTCGTCGGGTCCACCGTCGCCGGGGTGGACGGCGCCACGGGTGAGGACGCGGGCATCGCCACCAGCATGAACAACGCGTCCATGCAGATCGGCAGCGCCCTCGGGCTGGCCGCCCTGGTCTCGGTGGGCACCAGCCACGCCACCGCGCTGCGGCACGCGGGCCTCGACCCGGCGACCGCCACAGTACGCGGCTACGCCCTCAGTTTCGCCGTCGCCGCCTGCCTGACGGCCTTCGGCGCGGTACTGGGCTTCCTCGGCATCCGCCGCACGGCGGCCGAGGCGCCGGCGGTGCCCCGCGAGCCCCGGCAACGCGTGGCCTGAGCGGCCCCCGGCACCGCCCACCTGACTGCTGGAAGGGAATCATGGACCACATCCCCGACAACGGCGCCGACTTCACCACCCCCGTCGACTGCGAGGAATGGGACGTCGCGTACTGCCCGCCGCCCGAACCCCCGCCGGGCACGCCGTACGGCGCGGAAGTGGTGTGCGTCGTCGGCGACCGGGTCCTGCTGGTCAGTGAGGACGGGCAGCGGTGGCGCCTGCCCAGCGGCTGTGCCGCACCGCACGAAAAGTGCCGAGCCACGGTGCGCCGGAAGGTCCGTGAGGAGGCCTGCGCCGCGGTGATGGAGAGCCGGCTCCTCGGGTTCGGCCGGAGCGTGTGCGTCCGGGGGCCGCAGGAGGGGCTGGTGCTGATCCGGTCGATGTGGCGGGCGGAGGTGCGACTCGCCCCGTGGAACCCGTGCTGCGGGACGGCCCACCGCAGGCTGCTGTCCATCGGGGAGGCCTTCCGCTCCCTCGCGGTCCCCGACGGTCTGGGCCCCTTCTACCGGAGGCTGTTCGCCCAGGCCGTCGTCTCTCGCGCGACGGTCCACCACCTCTGACCGGCGGGCCCCCCGGGCGGTTCCGGGGGGCCCGCCGCTGGGGGCCGGCCAGCCGAAGGCCCATTCCACCAGGGCCTTCGGCTCGGCGGCATGGCGTCGGGCGGAGCCCACGGCGGGGGCCAGTGCCCTCCGGACTGCCGAGGCGGAGCACCTGACGCACCGTCATCCGCTGTGGCAGGCGCGGCTGGAGGCTGTCCGCTCAGGCCGTCACCCCACTGCGGCCGTCCGCCACCTCCTCGTGGAAGTGGTCCCTGATGCCGTGCGTGCCGGTCGCCCCGGCACGGTGGACGGGCACCTCCGGGACGCGGGTCCGGGGTGCCCGTGGCCAGGGGGTCGGCCAGCCGAGCCGCTTCGATCAGGGCCTTCGGCTCGGCGGTATGACGTCGGGCGGAGCCCACGGCGTCCGGCCTGCTGACGCACCAGGGGCCTGATGGCGCGTCACCCACTCCCACTCCGGGCGCGGCCGGAGGCTGTTCGCGCAGGTCGCCGTGCCGCCCCTGATGTCGTGTGCCCCTGGTCGTCCGGGACGGCCGGCGTCCGGCCTGCTGCCACAGCGCACTTGACGGTCCGTCATCCACTCCGAGGCGCGGCCGGGGCTGTTCGCGCAGGCGGTCGCCATGCGCGCGGGTGTCCACCGCCTCTGGCCGGTGCCGTGTGCGCTGGTCGCGCGGCACGGCGGACGGGCACCTCCCGGACGGGGGTCCGGGGGGTGCCCGTTTCAGGGGGTCGGTCAGGCGAAGGCAGCTTCGATCAGGGCCTTCTGCTCGGCGGCATGGCGTCGGGCGGAGCCCACGGCGGGGGCCGGGGCCTCCGGCCTGCTGACGCAACGGGCCTGACGGCCCGTCACACGCTCCAGGCGCGGCGCGACGAAGGACCACGCCCCCTGGTTCTCCGGTTCCTCCTGCACCCACCGCACCTCCGCACCGGCCGGGAAGCGCGCGAGTTCGGCCCCGAGCTCCTCCTCCGGGAAGGGGTAGAGCTGTTCCAGGCGCACGATCGCGGTGTCCGACACGCCGGCGTCCTGCCGGTGGGCGTCCAGGTCGTAGAAGACCTTGCCCGAGCACACCAGCACGCGCCTGATCCCGGCGGGGTCCGCCGTTCCGTCCGGTACGACCGCGCGGAACCCGCCCGTCGTGAACTCCGACAGCGGCGAGGTGGCCGCCTTCAGCCGCAGCATCGACTTGGGGGTGAAGACCACCAGCGGCCTCTTGCGCCCGTCGAGCGCCTGCTGCCGCAGCAGATGGAAGTAGTTGCCCGGCAGTGAGGGCATGGCGACGGTCATGTTCCCCCGCGCGCACAGCTGGAGGAACCGCTCGATCCTGGCCGAGGAGTGGTCCGGCCCCTGTCCTTCCAGGCCGTGCGGCAGCAGCAGCGTCACTCCTGAGCGCTGCCCCCACTTCTCCTCGGACGAGGCGATGTACTCGTCGACGACGGTCTGGGCGCCGTTGGCGAAGTCGCCGAACTGGGCCTCCCACAGCACCAGGGTCCCGGGCCGGGCCACCGAGTAGCCGTACTCGAAGGCCAGCGCCGCCAGTTCGGACAGCATGGAGTCGTAGGGCGTGAAGGACGCCGGCGCGCCGAGCGAGCTCAACGGGGTGTGCTCCGCGCCGGTGCGCCGGTCGGTGAGGACCGCGTGGCGCTGGCCGAAGGTCCCGCGCCGGGAATCCTGTCCCGACAGCCGCACCGGAATCCCGTCCAGCAGCAGGGAGCCGAGGGCCAGCGTCTCGGCCGTGGCCCAGTCGACCGTTCCCGCGTCCAGCGTCGCGGCGCGCCGCCGGAGCTGCGGCAGGACGCGCGGGTGCACGGTGAAGCCCTGCGGCAGGCCGGTCTGGGACGCGATGACCCGGCGGGCCGTGGCCTCCGCGATGGCCGTGACCGGCCTTGGGGCGGTCGCCTCCGCGACAGCCGGGGGGCCGGCGGGCCGCACCGCCGCGTGGGTCTCGGTGAACGCCTGCTCCAGACGCGCCCGGTAGTCCCGCAGCGCGCCCTCCGCCTGCCGTTCCCCGATGTCCCCGCGGCGGACCAGCGCCTCGGCGTAGAGCCGGCGCACCGAGGGCCTGGCGTCGATGCGGTCGTACATCCCCGGCAGGGTGATGGAGGGGTCGTCGACCTCGCTGTGCCCGTTGCGCCGGTAGCAGACCAGGTCGACGACGACGTCCTTGTGGAAGGTCCGGCGGTAGTCGAAGGCCAGGCGCGCGACCCGGACGACGGCCTCGGGGTCGTCCCCGTTCACGTGCAGGACCGGGGCCTCGACCGACCTGGCGACATCGGTCGCGTAGGTGCCGGAGCGGCCGCCGGCGGGCGAGGTCGTGAAGCCGACCTGGTTGTTGATGACGACGTGAACGGTCCCGCCGGTGCGGTACCCCGGCAGCTGCGACATGTTGAGCGTCTCGGAGACCACGCCCTGCCCGGCGAACGCGGCGTCGCCGTGGATGACGACCGGCAGCACCGACAGGCCCTCGCCCGCGTCCGCGGCCAGCTCCTGCCTGGCGCGCACGACGCCCTGCGCGACCGGCGTCACGATCTCCAGGTGCGAGGGGTTGGCCACGACGGACACGGCGATCGCGCCGCCGTCCAAGGCACGGTAGGTGCCTTCCGCGCCGAGGTGGTACTTCACGTCGCCGGAGCCCTGGACCGACCGGATGTCCCCCGCGTCCTCGAACTCGTGGAAGATCTCCCCGTAGGACTTGCCGACGATGTTGGCGAGGACGTTGAGCCGGCCCCGGTGCGCCATGCCGATGACGGCTTCTCCCACGCCGTGCTCGATCGAGCGGTGCAGCAGGGCGTCGAGGAGCACGATCGCCGACTCGCCGCCCTCCAACGAGTACCGCTTCTGGCCCACGTACTTGGTCTGCAGGAACGTCTCGAAGGCCTCCGCGGCCCCCAACCGGTAGAGGATCTGGAGCTGTTCGGCGCGGTCCGGCACCGGCTGCGGCGACTCGGCCCGCCGCTGGATCCAGCGGCGCTCCTCCGCGGCCTCGATGTGCATGTACTCGGCGCCGACGGAGCGGCAGTACGACTCCCGCAGGGCGTCCAGCACATGACGAAGGGTCATCGAGTCACGGCCGGCGAAGCCGTCGACGACGAACTCCCTGTCCAGGTCCTCGTTCCCGAGCCCGAACGCCGTGATGTCCAGCTCGGGACGGACGTCCGCGGGCTCGGCCGAGAGCGGGTCGGTGTCGGCCACCAGGTGACCGCGCACCCGGTACGCGTCGATCAGCGCGGCGACGCGAACCGCCTTGAGCGCCGCGTCGCCCGCGCTGTCCGGCACGGTGGTCGTCGCCGCGTGGCGCTCCTGCCGGCCGATCGCGGCGGCCGGAACGGAGAAGAAGTCCCGCCACGTCCGGTCGACCGAGGCCGGGTCCTCCAGGTAGCGCTTGTACTGCTCGTCCACGAGCCATTCGTTGAGCCCGAATTCCAGCCCGCGGAGCGCCGGCTCCCCGGCGTGTGACTGCGACACCATTGGGTGGTCGCCTTCTTTCCTCACTCGGAGCGTGCGATGGTGGACGCGGCCGGTCTCCTCGGCCGTTCCCCATGGCGTCCGAGGTCCTCGGTTCCGCTGCTCGTCGTTGAGGCGAACCCATCCGCCGTGTCGCGCAATCGACCGTACGGCGACACGGCGCGGGAAGAGAGAGCCGGACGTGCCACAACGGCGGCACATCAGGACATCGCCCGGGCCCCCGCCGGGAAGGAAACCGCCGGTGTCCACGACGGCCCGCCGTACGGCACCCGCCGCCGTGTCCTGAACTGAGGCTGTCGTGGCACACGCTGTTGTGCACCGTGCACGCGACACCGCCATAACCTCCTAAGGCCGGCGAGCCGACGGGCCGACGACTCGGCTCCGCCCCGTGGGCCGCTGCCGCGTGGGCCCGCGCCGCCGGCCGACCACCGACGGTGCCCCACGACGAGGAAAGAGGCGTACTGCGCTGTGCCGCCCCATTCGAGCAGCGACCGAGCCGTCCCGACCACGGACGGAGCCGGCCCGAGACGCCCCGTCCACGCCCGTGCCCGCCGGCCCAGAACGGGCAGAGGCGGGCCCTCACCGCTCGTCCCCGGCTGGTTCGCGGCCGTCATGGGCACCGGGATCGTCGCCAACGCGGCGGCCACCCTGCCGCGCGGCTTCCCCGGGCTGCGGGACGCCGCGACGGTGGTCTGGCTGGGGGCCGCGCTGCTGCTCGTCGTGCTCGCCGCCGGATACGTCCGGCAGCGGGCCCTGCGGCACCATGCCGCCGACCCGGCGCTGTCGCAGTTCTTCGGTGCGCCGCCCATGGCCCTGCTGATCGTGGGCGCGGGAACGCTGCTGCTCGGCCGGCGGATCATCGGGCCGCGGGCGGCGCTGGACGCGGACTGGGTGCTGTGGTCGGCCGGCACCGCGCTCGGCCTCGTGACGGCCTGCACCGTGCCGTACCTGATGGTCACGCGGCACCGCTACGCCCCGGACGCCGCGTTCGGGGGCTGGCTCATGCCCATCGTGCCGCCGATGGTGTCGGCCGCGACAGGGGCGCTGCTCGTCCCGCACGCCCCGGCGGGCCAGCCGCGACTGACCCTGCTGCTGGCCTGCTACGCGATGGTCGGGCTGAGCCTGGTGGCGATACTGCTCGTGCTCGCCATGGTGTACAGCCGCCTGGTGCACCACGAGGCCCCCACCGGGGCGGTGGTGCCCACGGTGTGGATCGGCGTGGGGGCGCTGGGGCAGTCGGTGACCGCGCTGGGCGCCCTGGCGACGGCGGCACCGAGCGCACTCCCGGCGCCCTCCGCGCGGGGCGCTGCCGTCCTCGCGCTGTTCGGCGGCCTCGGCGTGTGGGGCTTCGCCATGCTGTGGCTGGTGCTCGCGTCGGCGCTGACCGTACGGGAGGTCCGGGCGGGCCTGCCCTTCGCACCCACCTGGTAGTCCTTCATCTTCCCCCTGGGCGCGTGCGTCACCGGTACCGGCGCCCTCGCCGTCCGCACCGGCTCCCAGGTGTTCGTGTGGAGCGCCGTCGGCTTCTATGTGCTGCTCGTCGCCGCCTGGGCCGTGGTGGCGTGGCGCTCCCTGCACCACGCCGCGGGACATGCCTTCCGGCCGGGAGGCCCGCGGTAGGCCCTCGTTCCGGCGGGCGGCACAGGCTGTGGCGCACGTCACATCGCACTCGTGTCACGGACCGGGCGGCTGCCTCCATCTGGTGGTGGTCGGCAGCGGGCCGAGTAAGCCGAGTAAGCCGAGTAAGCCGAGGAAGAGGCAGGCGAAGCGATGAGCGCACAGCAGGAAGCCGGAAGGGCGGGCGTCCACCGTGTTGTGGTCCTGGGAGCGGGTTACGCGGGCATGGCCGCGGCCGTCCAGCTCGCGGCCAGGACCGGCCGGCACGCGGACGTGCAGGTGACCCTGGTCAACGCGCAGGAGCGGTTCACCGAGCGCATGCGGCTGCACATGACGGCCACCGGGCAGCCGGTCGCCGAGCGGAGCGTCCCGGAGCTGCTGGCCGGCACGGGTGCGAGGTTCGTGCGCGGCTGGGTGACGGCGGTGGACGCGGACGCGCGGACGGTACGGATCGACGACGCGTCGGTCCTGCACTACGACACGCTCGTCTACGCGCTGGGCAGCGTGGCCGACACGGCTTCGGTGCCGGGGGTCGCGGACCACGCGTACACCCTGAACAGCTCGATGGACGCCGAGGCGCTGGCCGGCCGGCTGTCGCGGCTCGGCCACGGCACGGTGGTGGTCGCCGGGACCGGGCTGACCGGCGTCGAATCGGCCGCGGAGATCGCCGAGCGGCACCCCGGGCTCAAGGTCGTCCTCCTGGGCCGGACCGAGCCCGGTGCCTCCCTGGGCCCGAAGGCCGGGGCGTATCTGCGGGCCGCGCTCGACCGGCTGGGCGTCGAAGTGCGCAGCGGGGTCCAGGTGGCGGAAGTGCTGCCCGGCGCCGTCGGGCTGACGGGCGGTGAGTCCGTCGCCGCCGACGCGGTCGTCTGGGCCAGTGGTACCCGCGTGTCACCGCTGGCGGCCGCCGCCGGACTGACCGTCGACGAACGCGGCCGTGTCGTCACCGACGCCGCGCTGCGCTCGCTGTCGCACCCGACCGTCTACGCGGTGGGCGACGCGGCCGCGATCCGCCAGGGCTACGGCGTCATGCACGGCACCTGCCAGGGCGGCATGCCGACCGGGGTGCACGCCGCGGTCTCGATCGTCCGCGCCCTGCGGGGCAAGCGGCCGAGGCCGTTCCGCTTCGGCTACTACCACACACCGGTGAGCCTGGGACGGCACGACGCGGTCGTGCAGTTCACCCGGCCCGACGACAGCCCGCGACGTGTTCATCTGACCGGCCGTGCAGCCACCTGGTACAAGGAGACGGTGACCGCCTCGCCCTGGCCGACCTTCGGCCGTATGAAGAAGATGCCGGCCTCGGGAGCGTTCTGGCCCCGCGGCGGACGGTTCTCCCGCATACCGAAGGTACGGTGAGCCGCATGCCCGCGGACCTCGATCAGCAGGTGTTCCACCGCCATCGCAGCCTGCTCTTCTCCGTGGCCTACCGCTTCCTCGGTACCGCGGCCGACGCCGAGGACGCCGTCCAGGACGCCTGGATCAAGTGGTCGGCCGCCGACCGCTCGCAAGTGGCCGACCCCAAGGCGTACCTGACCCGGATCGTGTCGAACCTGGCGCTGGAAAGGCTGCGCTCCTCGCGGCACAAGCGGGAGACGTATGTCGGCCCGTGGCTTCCGGAGCCCATCCTCACCAGCCGTGACACCGCCGAAGTCGTCGTGGACGCCGAGTCGGTGTCGATGGCGATGCTGGTGGTACTGGAGACCCTGAGCCCGCTCGAACGCGCGGTGTTCGTGCTGAAGGAGGTCTTCGACTTCAGCCACGCCGACATCGCGGAGGCCCTGGAGCGCTCCGAGACGGCCGTGCGGCAGGCCGCGCACCGCGCTCGTGGACATGTGCGGGCCCGGCGGCCGCGCTTCACCGCCGACCGGTCCCGGCAACGCGAGGTGACCGAGCGGTTCTTCGCCGCCGCGACCGGTGGTGACGTCAACGCGCTGATGGAACTGCTGTCCCCGGACGTCACCTTGTGGACCGACGGAGGCGGCAAGGTGCGCCAGGCCCTGAAACCGGTCGTGGGCGCGTGGACGGTCGCCTCGTGGTTCGCGGCCATGGGCACCGTCAGCTACCAGGGAATCGACCCCGCCGACATGAGGGCCGAGCTCGCCGAGATCAACGGCGGACCGGGCATGCTGTTCAGCGGACCGGACCGCGTGATCGCCACCGTCACCTTCGACTTCGACACCGAAGGCCGCGTCACCGCCATCCACAACGTGGCCAACCCGGACAAGCTCCGCGCCGTCGCGTGCGGCACCGCTCACGGGATCGGGACGCGATGAGGCCGGCGCACCGATGAGAGGACGATGATGTGCGCATGGCGCTGTCGATGGAGCTGACGGAGTTGCTGGGCCTGCGGCACCCCATCGTGCAGGCACCGATGGGCGGTTCGGCGGGAGGCGCGCTGGCCGCGGCCGTCTCCCGGGCGGGCGGACTGGGGTTGCTGGGCGGCGCGTTCGGGGACCGGGAATGGCTGGAGCGGGAGCTGCCGATCGTCGCGGCGGGCACCGACCAGCCGTGGGGCGTCGGCTTCCTGGCCTGGGCGGTGGACGCGGGAGCGGTGGAGCGGGCTCTCGAATTCCGGCCCGCGGCGGTGATGTTGTCGTTCGGCGACCCCGGCCCGTTCGCCGACCGGATCCGCCGTTCGGACGCGGTCCTGATGGTCCAGGTCACCGATCTGGACGAGGCCCGGCGGGCGGTGGACGTGGGCGCCGACGTCATCGTGGCGCAGGGGACCGAGAGCGGCGGCCACGGCGCCCGGCGCGGGCGGTCCACCCTGCCGTTCGTCCCGCTCGTGGTGGACCTCGCGGCACCCGTACCGGTCCTGGCGGCCGGCGGGATCGCGGACGGCCGGGGCGTCGCCGCGGCCCTGGCCCTGGGTGCGGCGGGGGCCCTCATCGGCACGCGCTTCCTGGCGACGACCGAGGCCCTGGCCGACCCCTCCGTCCACAAGGCCGTCGTCGAGGGACGCGGACAGGACACCGAGCGCAGCAGCGTGCTGGACCTCGCCCGCGGCGCGAGCTGGCCGACGGCGAAGTACACCGCCCGGACCCTCGGCCACCCCTATCTCGACCGCTGGCGCGGCCGGGAGGCCGAACTGGCCGGCGACCCTCGCGCCCGTCAGGAGTACCGGGACGACGTGGCACGAGGGGCGATCCCGCCCCTGCCGGTCTGGGCGGGCGAGGCCGTCGACCTCGTCACCGACCTGCCGTCCGCGTCCGACCTCGTCACCACGCTGGCCGCGCAGGCCGAGGCCGCACTGAGCAGGGCCGGACGGCTGCTGCCCGACAGCGGTCCGCAGGTGTGAACCCGCTTCACCGGAGCCACCCCCGGCGGGCCGCCTGCCATGCCAACTGCATGCGGCTCGACGCACCCGTGAGGGTCATCAGCCGCCCGATCCGGCGTTGCAGCGTGCGCAGGCTCACCCCCAGGTGCCGGGCGGCCGCCTTCTCCGTGGCGCCCTCGATGAGCAGGGTGAGTATCCGCAGATCCGCCTCGTCCGGAGCCGCGGGGGCGGCATCGGACGAGGCGCCCTCGCGGACGGCGCCCTGCCAGGGCAGCGACATCTCCCACTGGGTCTCGAAGAGGAGTCTCAGCGCGTCGAGGATCCCGCTGTCGCGGACGACGACAGCCGTCGGCGGCAGCGACTCGTCCCCCGGCGGCTCGGGAGCGAGCAGGCACAGGCCCGCGTCGCGGTCGGAGATCGCCAGGTCCACGGGTACGTGCGGGACGACGCGCGCGAGGCCGTCGAAGCGTGCCAGATGCCGTGCGACATCGCCTTCGGCGTCCCCACGGACGACGTTGCCGCCGCACAGCACGCGGTGGCGGACGTGGTGGCCGAAGCGGTGGCCGTCCGTCAGGAAGCCCTGGGACCTGACCAGCCAGACCATCTCGTGCCGGGCCCCCTCCTGGAGGAGTTCGACGCGGTGGCCGATCGCCGCGGCGCCGGTGATCCGCTCGACAGGCAGGCACGCCGTGCGGTCGGCGACGGTGTGATAGGTCGTCAACAGTGCGTCGACGGTGGCACGGGCCCGGTCCAGGGCCTCTGCCTGCTGCCGCAGCCGCGACTGGACCTCCATGACGGGCTGCGACGCGGGGCTGAACCGGGCGTCGGGCCGGCAGGTGCGGTCGGCCAGCCCTTTCGCGACCAGCGACGTCAGTGCCTCCTCCGACGCTTCGGCGGAGACGCCCGTTTCCGCTGCGACCTGGTCCACCGAGACCGTGCCGACCGTCACCAGCAGGCGGTACGCGCTCTCCTCGACCTCGAGCATGTCGTTCATCTCAGGCATCGAATCCATTTCCGGCGGAGTCGATTCGGTCGTCGCGCACGGTGGACCGATCGCTCACCACATGACGCAACGCCGCATCCGGGGGCTGACGTTGACGGGGACGGCGGCGCCGGCTCCGGTCGTGGGGAGGGTGTGGCGGGGAGCGGACGCGCAAGGCGCCACGGGTCCTTCCCGCCGCGGAGGTGCCGCAGCCGGGAATGTCGGGGACCCGCGGCCGCCGTGCGAAGTCGCGTGGCGAGTCCGCATTGGCCGTACCGGAACGTACCACTGCTTTGCGTGCGCACGCAAAACAGTGAAAGGCCGGGTGAGGAAGAGAGGGCAGGGTACTCTGCTCCGGTGACATCGGATGCGCCCCTGAACCCGGACGAGGACCGCTTCTGGCGTGCGCTGATGCGCGTCATGGTGGCACTGCCGAAGGCGTTGGACGACGACCTGCTGAAGGTCACCGGGCTGACGATGTCCGAGTACGCGGTGCTGGTGCACCTGTCCGAGGCCGCGGAGCGCGAGATGCGCATGACCGACCTGGCCGCCGCGACCGCGCTGTCCGTCAGCCGGATCTCGCGCGTGGCCGACGCGATGCAGACCCGCGGCTGGGTGGTGAAGCAGCGCGATGCCAACGACGCCCGGGGGAGCGTGGCGCGCCTGACGCCCGAAGGCCTGCGGCGGCTGCAGTCCGCGTACCCCACGAATCTGGCGAGCGCCCGCAAGCGCGTCATCGACCACCTGGAAGCGGCCACGCTCGCCGGCTTCGCCGAGCAACTCGAAACCATCGCCGCCGGACTCGACTGAACCGGCAGGGCCGTCGGCCGTCGCCGGCCGGACCGAGGGCCGCCTGTCCCACGTGGTGGGCCGGGTCGTGTGCCCGCTCGGTCCCACCGGGGCGCATGTGCACATGCACGGTGTTTCCCAGGACCCGGTTGTAGTCAACGGTGGAGTTGACGCACAGCCGCACGCCCGCACACGCGCACTGCGGGCCCGGCCCCAGTTCCGCATGCCCCCGGGGGAACGCGGTATCGCTGCAGGGGGCCTGGCTCCTAGCCTGTGGTCCATGCATCAGCCCAGAAGGCGCGACCGCCGCATTGCTCGCCGCGTGCCGCCGGAGCGGGCCCGGCGTCAGTCCTCGCAGTTCACGGCCGCGGGGGCTGATGTGGTCCTGGTCGGCTACTTCTCGGCGAAGCAGAAGGACTTCGAAGCGCTCATGGCGTCGGCAGCGGCAGAACTGACAGCGCGGGGCGCTCGGGTCGTCGTGCGGATTGTGCAGCGACGAGGCGTCTCGGCCGGCGGGGTCCAGAAGATGGGTCTGCCCTACTCGTCGCGGACTTTGCTGAGTTGCGGAAAGGTCCGCGAGGTGGCCCAGGCCTGTGATCAGGTCAATGCCGACGCAGTGGTCTTCGTCGCCTCTTTGACCGAGCGCCAGCAGCGCGTGCTGACAGCGATGCTCGGCCGCCCCGCCGTGAGCCTTTCCGGCATCCTCACCGCCGACTGACCGCTCACTCGAAGCAAGCTGTTGAAACAGACCTTAGTTCGTTGCCGAGTCGAAAGTCCGGTACAGAGCTCGATGGGCGAGCTGCTGGAACTCGTCGCCGTCGCTCAGGGCCCGGATCATCTCGGTGCAGTAATGGACGTGCTCCCCGCAGGACGTCCGGCCCTCTAACGAGCGCGCGATCAGTCCTTGGGGGGCCGGGAGTCTCAGGACCTGGAGCACGCGGGAGAAGGTGTCCGCGAGGTCGATCCCCTCACCCAGTTCGTCGAGGATCTCGCCGAGCGGGTTCGTGGGGCCCTCCCGGTGCGCCGTGCGCAGCATCCGGCAGCAGCGGTCGAGGGAATCGAGGTCCGACTGCCGGATCACGACGGGATGGAGGCGGGGCAACGGCGGGTCGCCGGATTCGCCGGATTCGCCGGGGGAGTCGTGGTCGCTCTGCCCGGAAGTGCATTCCCAGACGAGCCGGCGAAGCCGTGCCGGGAACGAGCGCAGCACTTCCCCGTAACTGGAGTACGCGGTGTCCACCACGTCGCTCTGGTGGGCGGGAATCTCGCCCCGGTACCAGAAATGCAAGGAATACAGCAGCGGTTCTTCGACGGTACGGAACTTGGACGCGAAGACGGGGTCTTCCGGTACCAGGATGTGTGACGGAATCTCCGGCTCCATTCGAACGGTGGGCCCAAGAGGTCGGGGTGAGACTGTACCGTCGCGCGGCGGAGGGTTTTCGCCCGCACCCGGTTGATTGGCGAGGCGGACCCCGCAGGCGCGATCCTGTCCCCAATGAACCTACCAATGTGTGCGTTCGCAAGCAAGTAATATGGTGAGGCGCGGGTGCAACTTGTGCCACCGTCCTGGAGAACGTTGTGACGCAGGCGCGTGCCCGTGCGCGGGGCGCACAGAGCGGGGTCACGCCCCGGCGGCGCCCGGCGGCAGCAGTTCCGTGGCGAACCTCGCGAACTGGAGCAGCGGCGCGCCCGCGAGGAGCAGTGGTGCCGGCGCGGTCAGTCCGTCCGCCCCGGCCGCGCCCGCCGCGTACACGTCGCGCACGAGGTCGGCGCCCGCTCGCACCCGCTCCGCCAGGGGCTCGTCGCCGCCCGGCGCGACGGGCAGGCGCCGCAGGTGGCTCCGTACCGCCTCGCGCTCGCGGGTCAGCAGCGCCCCGAAGTGGGAGGCGGCCGTTCCCTCCGGACGACCGGGCACGCCGTCGGGCTCCGTCAGGAGGAGCCGCCCGAAGCCGAATGCCATCCCCAGGGCGGCGGACCACGCGTAAGCCGTGTGCCGGTTGCCCAGAGCCGTGCCCTCGGCGGAACTCGTCATGCCGGTCGGTACGAACAGATCACGGACCCGGAACGCGTCGCCGGCGACGTCGTGCGTGCCCTGCGAGCGGCGCACGGCGAAGACCGGCGTGCCGCCTTTCGCCCGGACCGGCAGCGCGATCCAGCGTGCCTCCCGCGCCGCGGCCACCGGACGCCACGTTCCCGTGACCACATGACCGCCGTCGGCCGGACGGGCCGTGGGGGCGCCCTGCGGGTCGTCCCCGGCCGGCTCGGCGGCAGGCAGCGGCGCCGTCCACTGGAAACCCTCCGTGAACGCGGCCCATGCCTCGGCCGGTCCGGTGCTGCCCAGTGCCTCGTAGGCGTCGAAGACCTCGCGGAGGGCGGCATCGGGCCGCGGAAGAGGAGTCGCCCCCTCTTCTCGATCGCCGGGACGCGGGCCGGGCAGGACGGCCAAAGGGCTGTCCGCCCCGTGCACTTCGGCGGGGGCGGACTCGAGGGAGTGGCAACTCATGCCACTTATGATCACATGTGCCGGTGACCGATCAGTGGAGACAGTGTGTTCCGCTGGTCCCCGATCTGGCCAATTCCCTGAAAAATCCAGGTCAAGCGGCACGATGTGGCTGTCGTCACGTGTACCCACGCGCATCGCAGTGCGACCGGCATGTAGCACACAGTGTGCCCCGGAGATACGGGGGAGCTGTGAGGAGGCCGACAGCCGGGCGGGAGCCAGGCGGTCTGCTTAGGCTGAACGTGAGAGCCACCCGTCGGTGGTCCCGGCCGCGGAACCACCGGCGCCGGCCGTCCGCGGTCGACGCCGGCCCGCGGGCGTCCCCCGCGTGACAGGACCGAGCATGGGCAATCGCGCCGCGAGCCGTCCCCCGCCCGGCGACCAGAAGGTCGCCGGCTTCGTACTCGACCGCCACGGCCTCGTCTCCGCATGGAGCGCCGCCGCCGAGGAACTCTTCGGCTACCGCCCCTCCGAGGTCGTCGGGCGCTCGGTGGAGACTCTGTGGCCGGAGGCCTTCGCGCACCACTCGGGACGGGCCGCGGGACCGGCGGAGGGGGGCCTGTCGGGGCATCGTGTCGTGCTCGCCCGCCGGGACGGCCCGCCCGCCGATGTCGTCCTCCACACCTCGCGCATGCAGGACCCGGGAGGCCGGCGGGGAGAGGGCTGCGTGGTCGTCGCCGTCCCCGTCGGCCCGCACACGATGGTCGAGGGGCAGGCGCTCCTGGAGGCGCTGTTCACCCAGGCGCCCATCGGCGTCGCGGTCTACGACCGGGATCTGCGTGTCGCGCGGGTCAACAGCGCGCTGGAACGCATCCACGGCTTCCCGGAGGAGGAGGCGCTCGGCCGCTCCATCGGCGAGCTCCTGCCGGGGCTGGACGCCGAGGCGATCGAGTGCAGGATCAGGAAGGTCCTGGAGACCGGGCAGCCGATCGTCCACGCCGTCCATCAGGGGCGCACCCCCGCGGATCCGGACCGAGACCATGTGTGGGACGTGTCGTCCGTGGTCCTGACCGGACCGGACGGCGGCGTCCTCGGAGTGGCCGACCTGATCATCGACATCACCGACCAGTACCGGACGCGGGAGCGCCTGGCCCTCATCGGCGAGGCCGCGGTCCGCATCGGTACGACGCTCGACGTGCGGCGCACGTGCGAGGAGCTCGTGGACATGCTGGTGCCGCGATTCGCCGACGTCGCGGTGGTCGACCTCCTGGACCGCGTCATGGCGGGCACGGAGCCGGACCCCGAGCCGGCGTGCACCGGCCGGGTCGCGGTGCGCCTGGTCGCCCGGAAGGCCGCCGACCCCGGCGTCTTCGAGGGGCTCTCCGAGCTCGGGGAGCTGCGGAGCTACACCATCGACTCGCCCCACGTGCAAAGCCTCGTCGATGGGCAGCCGCGGCTCATCCCGCACCTCGACCTCGACGGCGCGTGGCTGCGCAACTCCGCCGACCGGCGCGTCCGGGCCATGCACAAGTACGACATCGGCTCCCTGATCCTCGTGCCCGTGCGGGCCAGGGGCGTGACCCTGGGTTTCGTGCATCTGTACCGCAAGCGCGCGCGGCCCTTCGAGGCGGACGACCTCGTGCTCGCCAACGACGTCGTCGCGCGCGCCGCGGTCTGCGTGGACAACGCCCGCCGTTACACCAACGAGCACGCGGCGGCCCTCACCCTCCACGAGAGCATGCTGCCGCGCAGCGTCGCGGACCAGAGCGCGGTCGAGGTGGCCCACCACTACCGGCCGTCCCGCCGGCACGCGGGGGTCGGCGGCGACTGGTTCGACGTGATCCCCCTGTCGGGTGCGCGGGTGGCCCTGGTCGTGGGCGCGGTGCCGGGCGAGGGGTTCCAGGCGGCCGCGTGCATGGGCCACCTGAGCTCCGCGATCCGTACGCTGGCCCAACTGGATCTCACACCGGACGAGTTGCTCGGCCAGATCGACGAGATGGTGCCACGCCTGCTGGAGCGCGAACACGCCTCCGGCTCCGCACCCGTGGTGGAGGCCCTGAAGGGCGCCACCTGCCTGTACGCCGTCTACGACCCCATTTCGCGGCGCTGCGTGATGGCCAGTGCCGGCCACCACCCGCCGGCCGTCGTCAGCCGGGAGGGGGAGGTGACGTTTCCCGATCTGCCGGTCAACAACCCGCTCGGCCTGGGGGACCCGGTGTTCGAGCCGCTGGACGTGGAACTCGGCGAAGGAAGCACCTTGGTGCTCTGCAGCCACGCCCTCCTGCACCCCGACAAGGCGCATGCCCTGGCCGCCCGGCTCGGCACGGTCATCGCAGGCCGGAGCCGTCCGCTCGACGACACGTGCACCGTCGTCGCCGACCTCGTCGCCCCCCACCTCCCGACGGACAACGGTCTGGCCGTCCTCCTCGCCCGGACACGCACCCTCGACCCCGAGAAGGTGGCCACGTGGACCGTGCCCCCCGTTCCCGGCGCCGTGGGCAGCATGCGGGCCCTGGCGCGACGGCAGTTGGAGCAGTGGGGCCTGGAGCGCCTGGCCTTCGACATGGAACTCGTCGTCAGCGAGCTGATCACCAACGCCATCCGCCACGGCCATGATCCGATACGGCTCCGGCTGGTGCTCGACCGGACGCTGATCTGCGAAGTCAGCGACGCGTCGAGCACCTTCCCGCACATTCGCCGTGCGGCCACCACCGACGAGGGAGGGCGCGGGCTCTTCCTGGTCGCCCAGTGCTCGCACCGCTGGGGAACCCGGTACCTGCCCGTGGGCAAGACCATTTGGGCCGAGCAGGTGCTTGACCCCGAGGCGCCCTGAACCGCGGTGCCCGCGCATGCCGATGTGCGGCCCGGGATCGCCGGGCCGCACATCGTGGCACACGGGCGGTGCCGGACGCCGGGGTCACCGGGCCCGCACCGCGCACTGGGGGGCGGGTCAGCGTCCGCGGTCGCCGGACAGTTCTGCGGCGGTCCCGGCTGCGGCCGTGTTCGTGGCACGGATGGCGGAGGGTGGCCGCCGCAGGTTCAGGACGGCCAGTGCGGTCAGGCCGATGCCGGCGGTGATGGCCCAGACGGCGGCCCTGATGCCGTCGACGACCCGGGCCGGATCGGCCTCGGCATGCGACCCGGTGACCGCGCCGGCCAACGCGATCAGCAGGGCCAGGCCGACGGCGCCGCCGATCTGCTGGCCGGTCGTGGCGATGCCGCTGCCGATGCCCTGGTCCTCGGGGGGAACGCCCGTCGAGGCGGCGGCGAACATCGTCACGAACACCATGCCCTGCCCCAGCGACAGCACGGCCAGCGGGACGGCGATCACGGCATAGGGCCGGTCGGCGCTGATGGTGACGGCGAGCCCGGCGGCGCCGGCGGTGCTGATCGCCAGGGCGAGGAGCAGCGTCGTGCGCGTACCGGCCCGGGTGGCGGCCCGTCCCCCGGCGAAGGTGCCGACGAGGGCCAGGCCGGAGGGGACGACGAAGGCGAAGCCGGTGGTGAGAGCGCTGTACCCCTGGACCGACTGCCAGAGCAGGGTGAGGAAGTAGGCCAGCGCACCGAAGGTGGCCATGAACAGGCAGGAAGGTGACGACCGTGCCGGTCGACAGGTCCCGGTTGCGGAGCAGCCTCAAGGGCACGAGGGGTGAGGCCGACCTGCCCTCGACCACCACGAACAGCGCGAACAGCACGACCGCGAGGACCAGGGACCACACGACGAACGGAGCGGCCCAGCCCCGGTCCGGCCCCTGCACGAGGCCGATGACCAGCAGGGAGGAGGACGCGGTGCCGAGCACCGCGCCGGGCAGGTCGAAGCCGCCGCGGGCGGCCCGGGCGGTCCCGGGCAGCAGGACGAACGCCGCTATCAGTCCGGCGCCGGCCATGGCCACGTTGACGTAGAACACGGCGGACCAGGCGAAGGCGTCCGTCAGCACCCCGCCGAGGATGGAGCCGAGCACCATGCCGGCGCCGCCGGCGCCGCCCCACACCGACAGGGCCCGGATCCGCTCCCGTCCTTCGGGGAACAGGGTCGTCACCAGGGACAGGGTCGCGGGGGCCAGGAACGCGCCCCCCAGACCCTGCACCGCCCGTGCGGCGACGAGGACCCAGGGCGCCGTGGCCAGCGCTCCCACCAGGGAGGAGGCGGCGTAGAGGAACATGCCCAGCAGGAACATGTCCTTGCGGCCGAACAGGTCGGTGGCGCGGCCCCCGAGCAGCAGGAACCCCCCGAAGGCGACGGCGTAGGCGGAGACCACCCACTGGAGGTTGTGCGCGGTGAAACCGAGATCGGCGCCGATCTCGGGCAGTGCGACGAACACGATGTTGTAGTCGATGGCGACGATCATCTGGGCGAATGCCAGCAGGGCGAGCACCGCCCCGAGGTGGCGCGGTTTGGTGCCGGACACGTCGAAACTTCCTTTGGATCAGGGATGGTGAGGTCGGCGGGCGGGCATCGCCGGGGCACGGCCCCGGCGGTGCGGCGCCCGGATGCTGGTCACGGCACGATGGCCGCGTTCTGGATCCGGTGCAGGACGGTCTCCGGGGTCAAGGAGGCGTCCCACGTGGACGTCACGCGGGTGATCGTGCCGTCCCCGTCCAGTTCGAGTGCGGTGACGCCCGCCGGAACCCGGCCGCCGGTGCTCCACTCGTACGCGCCGCCCTGAGCGCTGCCGACGACGTGCCGCAGCGCCGAGCCCGGGCCGTAGGCCAGGTCGGCCAGGGTGCGGTCGAGGAAGTCCCGTGTCCGGGACCGCCCTTCGAGCAGGAGGTGCAGGGACGTGTCCTCGAAGGCGACGTCCTCGTGGAGCAGGGACGAGGCCCGGGCGGCATCCCCGGCCACCAGCGCCGCGGCGAACTCGCGGGCGGTGCGCCGCAGGACGGGGGCGGCCTTCTCCCCGAGCTTCTGCTCGCCGAAGTCCGCGGGGTAGACGTCGTGCGGAACACGCATCGAGGCGGCGGTCTCGGCGGTCAGCGAGCGCCCGTCCCAGGTGTCGACCCAGCGGACGATCTTCCCCTCGCGGAAGTCGACCGTGCCGGCGGCGCGCAGCTCGCGGCCGAACATCTCCGGCGAGTCGGTGAAGAACACCACGGCGCTGTCGAAGTCGCCGACGATGCGGGTGGGCCAGGCGACGGCCTCCGCGGGCCAGGCCGCCAGCAGCTCGGCGAACTTGTCGTACAGGGTCTGCCAGTCGCGGAAGATCCACCCGAGCGTGGCGTCGGTGTACGTGACCGACTCGGGCAGGAAGTGGCCCATCAGGACGTCCACGTCGTCCGCCGACTTCGCCTCGAAGTAGGAGGCGAGGAATCGCACCAGATCGGGTGCGGCCCGGGAGACGTCGACGTCGCGCCCCATGATGCGGGCCGTGCGGGCAGTGCTCATTTTTGTCCCGTTCTCGAGAATTTGAGGAATTCACCCTCCGCCGGCGGAAGTTCCGTCGCCGCGGCAAACAGGGCGCCGGCACCACCAGTTAAAAAGTCGGCTTATCCCTCGTCAAGTGAGGGGAGAGCGGATGTGAATGGGACATTGGGTCTACGGCTCCGGGTGTAGGACCGATCCGGCCGGTGTGCCGGTGCCCTCGGGGAGGGAGCGCCGCCCGGACGGGCACCTGGCGATGGGAAATACCAGTTCAGGGGCGCGCGATGATGGCGTTCGCGCATATTTGCTTGCGTACGCACACATCTTGTAGGGTGGCATCGCGGGTGGAGAGCTGCCCGCAGTGCGCCGACCCGTGAATTCCCGGACCGGCGAAATTCCGCGCGCCCGTCGAGTTGGCTGCCATGGGGTACCGGGCGGCCACACGTACTGCGTTACCACAGCAATAGAGGTGTTGAAATGACCCGGGTGAACGAGCCCATGGCGGACGTGAGAGACATGTATATGGCGCACACCATGCTGCGCCGGGAGTTCCGCCTGCTCCCGCAATTGGTGCGGGACGTGACGCCGGGTGATGCCGAGCGCGCGGACGTCGTCGGGGCCCATGCCGAACAGGTCTGCCTCATCCTGCATCTGCACCACGAGGGGGAGGACCTGCTGCTGTGGCCGCGCCTGCTCGAGCGGGCCGGCGACAAGGCGACCGCGATCGTGCCCGCGATGGAGGAGCAGCACCACGCCATCGAGCGCGGCCACGCGGAGGTGGCCGGGCTGCTGCCGCAGTGGCGGGCCACGGGCCGGAACGGTGAGCAACTCGCGGAAGCCGTCGAGCGGTTGCTGGCCGCCCTCGTGGAGCACCTGGCGCTGGAGGAGAAGGAGATCCTTCCCCTCACCGAGCAGTACGTCACCGCGGCCGAGTGGAAGCAGCTCGGCGAGCACGGCATGGCCCGCACCCCGCAGGAGGCGCTGCCGCTGTCTCTCGGGATGGCGATGTACGAGGCCGACCCGGAGGTCGTCGAGGCACTCCTCGCCGACGTGCCGGAGCCCGACCGCACTGCTCTGACGGACGCCGCCCGGGCGGTGTACGCGGCTCACGCCGAGCGCGTGCACGGCACCGGCACGCCGCCCCGCGTGGGCGCCTGACGACGTATCCGGGCCGCCTCCCGCACGGACCCGGCCGCCCCGCATCAGGGGCGGCCGGGTCCGTTGCGCCGTGCCGCGCGGGGACATCGGCAGCCGGGGTCACACCCCCGTCGCCGGCAGGATGGTGAAGTTGCCGCGGAAGACGTTCTCCGGGTCGTACGCCGCCTTGATGCGGCGCAGCCGCTCCAGAGTGGCGGGCGGGAAGGCCTTGGACAGCGCGGAATCCTGGGCGTGGCTCTCGAAACTGGGGTACAGGCCGCGGAAGTCGATGTCGTCCCAGCTCTTGAGGTCGGCGGCGCTGCCGCGGGGAACCACGGCCAGGGCGAAGTTCTGGGTCCGGTGGGCGTAGGCCGTGGCGTCGGCGGGGGTGTCGTTGACCGCCCCGCCCACGGTTCGGATCTGGAAGTAGCCCGTCTCGCCCTTGTCGAACATCCCGCTGATGACGCCGGTGGTCCGCTCGTCGAGGTGATCGACGAGCGCGGAGCGGAAGTTCGGGCCGCTGTGACCGTCCTGCGGGTTGTTCTGCGGCGCCATGAAAGCGGCGTACGGGGTGATGGCGGCCTGCTGGTCGAGGACCGGCGCCAGGTTGAGGAATGCCTCGAGCGCCTTGGTCGCGCGCTCGGTGTCGTCGTTCGCCCACAGGACGGTGGTGTGCGCGATCCTCCGGCCGCCCTGGGCCGCCACGACGAGGAACGGCGTCAGTTCGCGGGGACTGCTCTCGGTGAGACGCCCCCACGCCTGGAGGAAGGCGCCGAGATCCTTGACCTCGTGGGCGAAGCGCCCGTAGATCACGTCGCCGAGTTCGGTGGCCTCGATGTCGAAGGACGTGACGATGCCCATGCCGGCGCCGGCTCCCCGCAGTGCCCAGAACAGGTCGGGGTGGTTCTCCGCGTCGGCGCGTACGACGCGCCCGTCGGCCAGCACCACCTCGGCGCCCCTGACGTGGTCGATGGTCAGCCCGTACGAACGGGACAGGAACCCCACGCCGCCGGCCGTCGCCAGCCCGCCGACGCCCACGTCGCCGAAGTCGCCCGAGCTGATGGCCAGTCGGGCCGGCGCGAGCTTCTGCGCGACCTCGCCCCAGCGGGCGCCGGCCCCCACCCGGACCAGGCGCCGTTCCCGGTCGATCACCTCGACGCCGTTCATCGCCCCGAGGTGGATGACGATGCCGCCGTTGTTGGTGGACCGTCCGCTGATGCCGTGGCCGCCACTGCGGACGGCGAACGGAACGCCCTGCGCGCGGGCGTAGGAGAGGGCGGCCGCCGTCTCCTCCGCGTTCGAGGGCCGCAGCACCAGACCGGGCGTGCCCGCGGTGAAGTAGGTGGAGCGCAGGGCCGCGTAGCCGCGGTCGCCCGGTTCCACGGCCCGTGCGGCCAGCGGGGCGGGCAGTGCCTCGTAGTCGATGCCCGGTGCCCGCTTGGCGAGGGCGGCGGCGGACCGCACCCGGCCGGTGGGGGTGCCGGCGGCGGCCCGCTCGGCGGCGACGGCCTCGCGCACGGCGGGGGCGATCTCCTCGGCGAAGGCGACGATGTCGGACGGGTTGTCGGAGCCCAGGATGATCGTGTCGAAGCCGTGCTCCAGGATCAGCGGCAGCATGCGCTCGATCCAGTCGTCCGCCGGGCCCTGCCAGGGCTCCGTACCGCGCCCGACACCGCCGAAGATGTTGAGCACCCGGCGGATCTCGCGCGGGTCGCGGCCGTTCTCCGCCGCCGCTTCGTCGATGATCCTGCTGCTCTCGGCCATGTCCGGCGAGTTCACGTAGTTGATGGTGGGGATCCAGCCGTCGGCCTTGGCGCCGGTCAGGCGGAGCATGCGCGGCTTGTACGCGCCGAGCCAGATGCCCAGTTCGTGGGCCGGGGCGGGGCCCCGCTTGGCGCCGTCGACCGTGTAGTACCTCCCCTTGACGCGCAGCGGCGAGCGGTTGCCCTCGTCCCAGATGCCGCGTATGACGTCGATCGCCTCGCCGAGCGCGCTGACGCTCTCGCCGACGGTGCGGTCCGGGCCGCCCATCGCGGCGATGGCGTCGCGGAAACCACCGGCCCCCAGGCCGAGTTCGACGCGTCCCCCGGAGAGCAGGTCGAGACTGGCGGCGGCGCGCGCCAGGACCGCCGGCGGACGCAGCGGCAGATTGGCCACATTGGTGGCCAGCCGGATCGAGGTCGTCCGGGCGGCGACCCAGGACATCAGCGTCCAGGTGTCCAGGAAGCCGTTCTGGTAGGGGTGGTCCTGGTACGAGACGAGGTCGAGGCCGACCCGCTCGGCGAGCAGGGCGAGGTCGACCACCGCTTCCGGGTCGCGGTTGAGCGGGGTGACGAAGGATCCGAACTGCAGGTCGCGGCCGTAGTCGGGCATGGAGGTCTCCAGGTGTGGGCCGTTGGCTGATGGCATGGCCGCCCGGCGGGCACAGAGCGGGGCCGGATCGCATGCCGGCCGCTCGCGGCACAGCACAAGGCCGGTGGTCGTGGCGGACGGGCGAGCCGTCCTCGGCAGGATCGCGGCGGCCTCGGCGGCCGTCGGTCCGCGCCCCGCGCCGCGGGCGGGAACACGGGTGGGAACACGGATGGGCAGGAAAGGGAAACCCTGGCGCAAAGGCAGGGCGCGGTGAGTCGCGATCCGATCGGATTTCTAGCACGAAAACCGGCGAGGGTCTATTTTCCGTTCCCGTCAAGACCGCGCTGACCAGGCCTAAGTCCGGGGGAGTAGGTCCTTTTGCCGATGCGTCACATTGCTCTGGACTGCCGTCGCCGGAAATTCGCGGGCAAGGCCGGTCATGCGTTTTCGCGGGACGGGAACGACGGCCCGTCGCAGCCATTGCGGCCCGCTCGGTCCCGCGCGACGGGCCCGCAGGGCACGGGTGGGCACACCCCTGCGTGCCGTCTGGCGGACACGCGTCCGAACCTGTTTGCTTGCGCACGAACTCATGTTACCGTCGCGCTCATCGCCCGTTGACCAGGGCCACCGGCACGGCCCGTCCCGTCAGCGCACGGCTCGATGAACGGAGTGGACCATGGAGACCCGCGACGACGCGGTGCCCGGCGGAATGCGCATCGACTGGGACGTCCCGATCCGCATGGACGACGGAGCGGTGCTGCGGGCGGACGTGTTCCGGCCTGCGGCCGACGGCCGCCACCCGGTGATCATGACCCATGGCCCGTACGCGAAGGGGCTCGCCTTCCAGGAGGGCTATCCGGGCATGTGGGCGCCGCTCGCCGCCAAGTACCCGGACGCGACGGCTGGCTCGTCCAACCGCTACCAGAACTGGGAGACCGTCGACCCCGAGAAATGGGTGCCGGAGGGATACGTGTGCGTCCGCGTGGACTCGCGCGGCGCCGGCCGCTCACCGGGTCTGCTCGACCTCCTCTCCCCGCGCGAGACCCAGGACTACTACGCATGCGTCGAGTGGGCCGGCACCCAGCCGTGGAGCAACGGGAAGGTGGGCCTGCTCGGCATCTCGTACTACGCGATGAACCAGTGGCAGGTCGCCGCTCTGCGGCCGCCGCACCTCGCGGCCATCTGCCCGTGGGAAGGCGCCGCCGACCTCTACCGCGAGTTCGCCCGGCACGGAGGGATCCTCAACACGTTCACCTCGGTGTGGTTCCCGGTGCAGGTCGCGTCGGTGCAGCACGGTGTCGGCGAACGCGGCGCCCGCAGCCCCCGCACCGGGGAACCCGTCGCGGGGCCCGGCACCCTCTCCGACGCCGAACGCGCCGCGCGCCGCACCGACACCCCCGCCGAAATGCTCTCCCGGCCCCTCGACGACGACTGGTACCGGGACCGCTCGCCCGAGCTGGAGAAGATCGACGTCCCCGTCCTCTCCGCCGTCAACTGGGCCCACCACCTCCACACCCGCGGCGGTTTCGAGGGGTACGCCCGCGCCGGATCGGCCGCAAAATGGCTCGAGGTGCACGGCAACGAGCACTTCGCGGAGTTCTACACCGACTACGGAGTGGCGCTGCAGAAGCGCTTCTTCGGGCACTTCCTCAAGGGGGAGGACACCGGCTGGCACCGGCAGCCGCCGGTCCTGCTCAACGTCCGCCACGTGGACGGGACGTTCGAGGGACGCCCGGAACAGGAGTGGCCGCTCGCCCGGACCAGGTGGACCGAGCTCGACCTCCACCTGGACAGCCGGTCCCTGAGCGAGAAGGCGCTCACACGTGAGGAGCGGGCGGACTTCGCCGCCACCGGTGAGGGGCTGACCCTCACCACCGAGCCGTTCCCCGAGGAGACCGAGATCACCGGGCCCGCCGCCGCCCGGCTGCACGTCGCGTCCACCACCACCGACGCGGACCTGTTCCTGACCCTGCGCGTCCTCGACCCGGAGGGCGTGGACGTGACCTTCGTCAGCGGCCTCGATCCGGCCGGCGTGATCGGCATGGGCTGGCTGAGGGCCTCGCACCGCGCCACCGACCCGGGACGCAGCCTGCCGTACCGGCCCTGGCACCCCCATGACCGCGTCGAACCGCTCACGCCGGGCACCGCCGTCCCGCTGGACATCGAGATCTGGCCCACCTCCGTCGTGGTGCCCGCCGGCCACCGGCTCGCCCTGACCGTGACCGGCCGCGACTTCGAACTGCCCGGAAGCGGCCCCTGGCCGCAGGTCCACGGCGTGCCGATGAAGGGGCACGGCATCTTCCTGCACAACGACCCCGTGGACCGTCCGACCGAGGTCTTCGGCGGTACGACCACCCTGCTGTCCGGGCCCGACCACCCCTCCCACCTGCTGCTGCCCTACGTGCCCAGGGTCCCGCGGCCCCCGGTGTGAACCGCCCGTGCTACCCGTCCACGAGACCGGAGCGCCACGCCCACAGCGCGATCTCCACCCGGTTGCGCGCGGAGAGCTTGGTCTGGATGTTCCCCAGGTGGGTCTTGACCGTGCCGAGGGAGACGAAGAGCGCGGCGGCGATCTCCGCGTTCGTCAGCCCGTCGGCCACCAGCCGCACCACCTCGGTCTCGCGGGAGGACAGGTCCGACGCGGCCGGGGACACCGTCCGCGGCGGCTGGATGCCCCGCAGCAGCCGGACCGTGATCGCCGGGCTCACCAGGGCCTCGCCGGAATGGGCCGCGCGCACCGCCTCGGTGAGCAGCACCGGACCCGAGTCCTTGAGGAGGAAGCCGCAGGCGCCGCTGTTGAGCGCCTCGTAGACATAGGCGTCGTCGTCGAAGGTCGTGACGACCACGACCTTCGGCGCGGCGTTGGAGCGGTTCAGCTCGCGCAGTGCCTGGAGGCCGTCCATCCGCGGCATGCGGATGTCCATGAGGACGACGTCGGGGTTGAGGAGCCGGTTCATCTCCAGGGCCTGGACGCCGTCCTTCGCCTCGCCCACCACCTCGATGTCGTCCTCGGCACCGAGGATCAGGGAGAAGCCGGTGCGGACCATGGCCTGGTCGTCCGCGAGCAGCACACGGATGGTCATCGGGCGCCTCCCGCCGGGATACGGGCTTGGACGGTCCAGCCCTCCGGGTCCCTCGGACCGGCGGTGAAGGAGCCGCCGAGCGCCACGGCCCGGTCGCGCAGACCGCTCAGCCCGTAGCCGCCCCCCGCGGAGTGGCCGTCGCGGCCGCGGCCGTCGTTGGAGACCTCGACCGTCACCGCGTCGGGCCATGCGTCGCGGCTCACCAGGATCTCCAGGGTCCGCACCTCCTCGGCGTGCCTGCGGACGTTGGTCAGCGCCTCCATCACCACCCGGTGCGCCGCCGACTGCACGTCGATCGGCACGTCGTCGAAGTCCCCGGTGATCGTCAGCCGCACCTTCACGTCGTCCCCGGAGGTGAAGTGGTCGGCGAGGGACGCGATGTCGGCGATCGTGCCCATGGGGGTGAGCCGGGCCTGCGAGCCGGGCTCGTGCAGCAGGGCGACCATGCGGCGGATGGCGGTCATCGCCTCGTCACCCGCCGCCTCGATGCGCTCCAGCGCGGGCAGCACCGCCTGCGGCTGCTTGGCCGCGACGCTCTGGGCGGCCTGGGCGAGCACGACGATGCCGGTGACGTGGTGGGCCACGTAGTCGTGGAGGTCGGACGCGATGCTCGTGCGCTGCGCCAGCTGCTCGGCGGTCGCCTGACGCTGCCGGCTGGTGCGGAGCATGCGCGCCCACAGGCCGGTGGCGCCGGCGATGACACCCGCCAGCGCCAGGGCCAGGGAGACCACGGGTGTGGCCCGCGAGACGGAGAGCATGGTCAAGGGCTGGAGCACCAGGCTCGCCAGCAGCAGCGGCACCGCGAGCGCGGCACGGACGGGCTCCGCCCGCCAGGCGGCCAGACCGATGACCAGGAGGATGACCGTCGTCATGGTGAGCCCGAACGGCAGCGCGTCGATGGCGCCGGGATTGACCTCCCGCGTCGCCGCCACCATGATCACGCCAAGGCCCACGGCGACGGTGCCCAGTGCCCGGCCGGACAGCCGCCACGTCACCATGGCCACGGCGGCGGCCAGCAGAACGATGGGCGCGAGGACCGTTCCCATGGTCAGGTCCACGATGCCCAGACCGAGCAGGACCCCGAGGCCCGCCAGCCCGACCACACCGCGCACCAGCCGCTCCAAGAAGCGGTCCGTGCTGCTGTCCACGCCTTCGTCTTCCTTACTGTCGTGCCGTGCTCCGGCTCGCCGGACGGGCGGCAGGCCCTCCGCGGTCCCCTCCAGTGTCACCGAAGCGCCTCGGATGCCTCTGAGACACCGCTCACCCCGGGGACCGCGGTGCGATGGCGCCCCGTGCCGGCGGACCCCGGGGCGGCCGGCGCTTCCGCGTCGCGGCTCGCGCTCCGGGCCGTGTCTGCGTCGGCCGACATCAGGTCGGTGCTGCCGCCGAGGACGGCCACTTCGAGGGCGGTCACGGTGTAGACCCGGGCCGAGTGCAGCAGCCGTTGCAGGGAAAGGGACATGGGAAACCTCCTGTGGCGGTGGACGGGGGCCCGGCGGGGGCCGGGAAGGACGGCGTTCAGCGGCGCGGTCACGCGAGGCTCCGCTCGGCGGCCGACGCGCCGCGGGTGCGGGGCCCGGGGGGCAGCGCGCCGCGCACGAGTTCGTCCAGCAGCTCGGGATAGCTCAGCCCCTGGCGCGCGAACATCTTCGGGACCTGCGACTGCGCGGTCATGCCCGGCATGGTGTTGACCTCGTTCAAAACGGGTCCGGCGGCGGTGAGGAAGAAGTCGCACCGGGCGACTCCGCGGCAGCCCAGCGCGGTGAAGACGGCGAGGGACGCCTCGACCAACTGGTCGTGCTCGTCGGTGGTCAGCGGCGCGGGTATCAGGAACCGCGCCCCTCCGTCGTACTTCTGCTCGGTGTCGAAGAGGCGCCCTTCGTCCAGGACGATCTCCAGCGGCGGCCCCACCGTCAGACCGCCGTCCGCCCGCCGCAGCACGGCCAGGTCCACCTCGCGCCCGACGACCAGCTGCTCGACCAGGACCCGTTCGTCGAGCCGCAGTGCCTCGGCGAGCGCCGGGGCCAGCTCGGAGGCCCGCGTCACGAGGGAGACCCCGTGGCTGGATCCGGCGGCGACCGGCTTCACCACGACGGGGCCGTCGAAGACCACCTGGTCGGCGTCGTCCGCCGTGACCAGCAGGCCCGGCGCCACGGCCACACCGACCGCCTCGGCCACCAGCTTCGTCGCCCACTTGTCCATGGCCAGCGCGCCGCCCCGGACCCCCGATCCGACATACGGCACGTCCGCCAGGTCCAGCAGCGCGGCCAGCGTGCCGTCCTCGCCGTACGGGCCGTGGACCGCGGGAAGGGCCACGTCGCAGCCGGCCAGCAGCGTCAGCGCGGCCGACACGCTCTCCGCGGCGGTGGCCGCCAGCGGCCGCCCGGAGGCGTCCTGCCACCGTCCGTCCCGGCCGATGGTGAGGGCGAGGACGTCGTAGACGGCGGGGTCGAGCGCCGAACGCACGGACGCCGCGGTCGCCAGGGAGACCTCGTGCTCGCAGTTGCGGCCGCCGCCGATCACCGCGACGCGGACGCGGCCGTCCCGCGATGCCGTCGTGCCGGTCATGCCGCCACCGCCCGGCTGCGCACGGTACGGCGCAGGCGGGCGCCCAGCCCCGTCACGACCTCGTGCTCCAGGGCCCCGGACCACCGGGCCCATTCCCTGACCGTCGGCTCGCCGCGGTCGCCGGGACCGAAGACGGTGGCGAGCTCGCCGGGCACCGCCGGGCGGTCACCGGTGTCGACGATGACCTGGTCCATCGAGATGCGGCCCGCGACAGCGCACCGGCGCCCGCCGAGGAGGACCTCCGCCCGACCGGACGCGGCGCGGGGGAGACCGTCCGCGTACCCCACGGGCAGCAGGGCCAGATGCGTGCGCCGTCCCGCGCTCCAGGCGTGGCCGTAGCCCGCAGCCGCGCCTGCCGGCACGGCGCGGACCGACACCACGGGTGCGGTCAGGGTGAGCGCGGGGCGCAGCCGGGTCGTCCCGGTCGGGTCGATGCCGAAGAGGCCGGCGCCGACGCGGGCCAGGTCGAACCGGGTCCGCGAGTCGGTGAGGGTCGCCGACGTCGCCGCCAGATGCCGGCGGCGCGGACGCAGCCCGGCCTCCGCCGCGGTGGACACCGCGGACCGGAACAGGGCCAGCGCGCGGTCGGTGCACGGGTCGCCGGGGGTGTCCGCGCAGCCGAGGTGGCTCATCACGCCCACGACCTCGACCAGGCCCTCCGCCTCCGCCGCCCGCGCCCGCCGGCACAGCTCCGGCCACGCCCCGGGCTCTGCGCCCTCGCGGCCCATCCCTGTGTCCAGCTGCAGATGGATCCGCGCCCGGCGGCGCGTCCGGGAGGCGGCACGCACCACGGCGGCCAGGTGCGCGCAGCCGGGGACGGCGAGGGAGACACCGGCACGCAGCGCCTCGTCGAAGGCGGCGTCCACGGGATTGAGCCAGCTCAGGATCGGCACCCGGAAGCCGGCCTCCCGGAGGGACAGCGCCTCCTCCACCGACGTGACACCGAGCGACGTCGCGCCCGCGCCGAGCGAGGCGGCGGCGGCCTCGGCGGCCCCGTGCCCAAAACCGTCGGCCTTCACCACCGCCATCAGGCGGGTCGCCCGCGCGGCGAGGAACCGGGTGTTGGCCGCGATCGCCGCCGGGTCGAGCGTCAGCTCCGCCCGGTCCCCGCGGCCGGTCCGCCGGGGCGGCTCGCCGACGCGGACGCCGGAAGCGACCGATGGTACGCAGTGCATGCGGCGCCTTTCCTGAGATGTGACGACCGGGCCCGTGCCCGAGGGGGCGACCTGGGTCGCCGGCCGTACGAAGTGCCGAGTCCACGACGTGGAGCTCATGACCAGCAGGCTATGAAGGCGGCCCACGCCCCGGCTTCGGGCAGAAGTCGGACCTGCCACAGGGCACTACGACTTTCGGCCGACCGCGGACGTCGCCCTTCGGCGCGTGCCGGTGCGACGCCGCGGCCCCCCCCGCCGCCGTTGCGTGGGGTGCCTGTAGGGGCCGCGTTGCCGGGGTGGGACGGTGCCCGTGGTGATCGCCTGTGCGCCGATCGCCAGGCCGCTGCCGATGCCCTGGGGGGTGCGGAAGGTGTGGCTCGCGGCGCGGAGAGCCCGATCGCGGGCACCTCGCGGAAGCCCCGGCGGCAGGGCGAAGTTCCGCGTGGCCGTCCGGGCTCGGGCTCCCGGCGGGCACGGCCACCGCACCTGCGTGCCGCGCGCACGGCTTCCTTGCGTCCGACCGGATCGCCCCGGCACCAGCGGGTCGCCCGCGAGCCGAAGTGGGAAAGGTGGCAAGGGCGGCACGGGTTGTCCGTCCCGGGGACGGTGATCGCGGTCTCGTGAGCACGCGCCTGGCCGCGGACGCGGCGGTCTGATCGGGAGGGGCCCGTGCGGCGGGACGCCCCGGGACGTCGGCCCGGGAGACGTCCCCACATCCGCGGAGTGCCGGAGGCCCTTGGCCGGCCGGGCCCGGCTCCCGCGGCAACCGCAAGGTGCGGGCCTGGAGATCTGGACGCGCGCCCCCACTCGGTGATCCGGCCGAGAGCCCGCCAGCGTGGCCGGTCAGGCCGGCAGGATGCGCACCGTGCTCTCGCCGCCCACGGCCTCCGCCTCCCGGGTGCTGCGGGCACGGCGGGGGACGACGACGTTGCCCAGGGCGCGGGACACCTGGGTGACGAGGGCGGCGAGGCGGTCGTCCCAGTCCGCCGGGGCGGCGGTGGGCGGGACGACGATCAGCTCCAGCACGTCCGCGGGATGCGTCGCGGTCCCCTCGATGACGGGGCCGCTCAGCGCGAGGTATTCCGGTGCCGGGTGGAGGTGGGCCCGCGTCCGCTCGCGGACCGTGTCCACGACGCGACCGCGCAGATCGGTCAGTTGACGCAGGGCGTCCCAGGCGATGTGGCCGGGGACGAGGCACACGGCTTCGCCGCCGCGCCGGGGCGCGATGAGGCCGAGCAGGCCGAGGCGGAAGAGCGCGGTCTCCAACTGGGCCGGTGTCACCGCGGCGACGCGGGACAGTTCGTCCAGCGCCAGCGGGCGGTTCGCGTCGGCGGTGTGGTGCGCCACGAGCGCGGTGAGCAGCCGGCCGGAGGTTCCCGGGACCAGGGCGGACAGAGGGGTCTGGAAATTCACGGCGCGTGACTCCCGCACGAGAAGCGGCAAGGGGGTCTCGCCGGCTTCGTGAACTCGTGGCATCGACGACGACGAAGCCGGCGAGAGTCTGATGTCCGGCCGCTACGGCCGGATGGTGGGAATTGCGGAGTCCGGGTCGTTCATGAGCGCGGTGGCGGACTCGTCGAGCCGGTTCACCACGTCGAGGAAGCCGGCCCTGCCCCACAGCGCCAGACCCAGAACGGCGACGAACACACCCGTGATGTGCACGGCCGCCGGGAGGTCCCCGTCGGCGAAGGTGCGCAGCGGCGACACGTTGCCGAGGGCCCATGCCCGCGTCGCTTCGGCAACGGCGAACTCGTAGTGGAGCGGGGCCGCGGCGGCGACTTCGTCGGCGTGCCGGACCAATTGGCCGGTATTCCACTCCGTGCCGGTCAATTCCACGATGCCGATGGTGGAGCGCAGCAGGCCGTTCAGGACCCCGAATACGTCCGTCCAGCCGCCGGGATCCAGATCGGCCAGGGCATTGCGCACCGCGACGGCGTCGTGGTTCGCGTAACCCCGGACAACGTCGATCGCGCGCTCGTGGGAGGGCTTCCCCGGGTGCTCGCTCATACGGCCGACACTATTGCTTCCCGGCGCGGGGGAAATCGGTCTCGCGGCGCATCGCGCATCGGCAAAAAGCACTAGGTCCGAAGCTCATGCCGGGTGCCGGAATGCCGCCCCACGGCCGGGCCGTGGGGCGGCATTTGGTCCGTACCGGGCCACGGACGGTGTCAGGCCCCGGAGTTGTCCAGCATCGCCTCGCGGTCCACGACCTTGACGCGCTTGCGCCCCTCGGGCCGGCCGAGGGCCCGCTCGTGGGCGTCGAGCCGGTACCAGCCCTCGCGCGTCGTGTACCGGATGCCGCGCTGTTCCAGGAGCTTCACGACGGCGTCGGGGTCCGGTACGGCCGGGGCGGGCAGCGCGCCCGCCGCGTGGTCCGCCAGGAGGCAGGCGACCGTCTCGTTGGCGTCGCCCTTGGTGTGGCCGATCAGGCCCACCGGGCCCCGCTTGATCCACCCCGTCACGTAGACCGAGGTCATGTGCTCGCCGCCGTCGAGCACGCGGCCGGCCGCGTTCGGGACCGTGCCCGAGACGATGTCGAACGGCAGCTTGGGCAGCTCGTCCGAGTAGTACCCCACGGCGCGGTACACGCTCTGCACGTCCCAGTCCGTGAAGCGGCCGGTGCCGCGGACGTTCCCGGTGCCGTCGAGTTCGGTCCGCTCGGTGCGCAGCCCGGCGACGCGGCCCTCCTCGCCGAGGACCTCGACCGGGGACTCGAAGAAGTGCAGGAACAGCTTGTGCGGCCGGTCGCCGGCGTCGCGGATCGCCCAGTTCTCCAGGGTCTTGGCGACCATGTCGGTCTGCTTGCTCGCGCGGCGGGCGGCGATGGAGCCGTCGTCGTAGTCGATGTCCTCGGGGGCGACGACGACCTCGATGTTCGGGGAGTGGTCCAGCTCCCGCAGCTCCATGGGGGTGAACTTGGCCTGCGCGGGGCCGCGGCGGCCGAACACGTGGATCTCCAGCGCCTTGTTGGCCTTGAGGCCGTCGTGCACATTCGGCGGGATCTCGGTCGGCAGCAGCTCGTCGGCGGTCTTGGCGAGGATGCGGGCCACGTCCAGGGCGACATTGCCGACGCCGAGGACGGCCACCTTCTCCGCGGTCAGCGGCCACGTGCGCGGTACGTCGGGGTGGCCGTCGTACCAGGAGACGAAGTCCGCGGCGCCGTACGACGCGTCCAGGCCGACACCGGGAATGTCCAGGGCCCGGTCGGTGCGCGCCCCGGTCGAGAAGATCACCGCGTCGTAAAGGGCGCGCAGATCGTCGAGGTCGATGTCCCCGGGATAGTCGACATTGCCGAACAGCCGCAATTGCGGCTTGTCGAGAACCTGGTGCAGGGCATCCACGATGCCTTTGATCCGGGGGTGGTCGGGTGCCACGCCGTAGCGTATGAGACCGAAGGGCGCAGGCATGCGCTCGAACAGGTCGATGGACACGCCCGGTTCCTGCGCGGAATCGGATTTCAGCAGCGCGTCCGCCGCATAGATTCCAGCGGGACCTGCACCAACGATGGCTATACGGATCGGACGTGACATAAAAGCGGCTCCTCCCGAATTGCGGTACCGCGGAACGGGCTCAATAGCAGCCCTTCCGCGGTGACAGCGACCCTATCCGATCGCTCTTCGCGTCCCGGAACCGGCTCATGGTCCTACGACTTTGTGCCCGGCCGATTGGCCCTTTCGGCGCACGGCCCGTGTGCCTGGCCGCCCCGGGGAAAACGGACTTCGCACCGCCCGGCACGGGAGCCGCGTGGCCGGACCGCCCGGTGGCGAGATGCATCTGGCTCGTCACCGAAGGTGACGGACCGGGGGTGGCGGAAAACGCCGGGGGCCGGGACGACGTCCCGGCCCCCGGCGTTTCCGGCTACTGCTGCCGTTGACCCGCGACGGGTCAGTGGTGGCCGTGGCCGCCGTGGTCGCCGTTGCCGCCGTCGCTACGACGGCGCTGCAGCGTGAACTTCTCGAAGACCGAGAGCTCACCGGTGGGCGTGATGATGTTGTAGTAGGTGACGTGGATGCGGGTCATGTCACCGGCGTGTCGGCCCGGGTCGACACTGAACTCGGCGAAGCCGTAAGGGTGCTCCGAGTCGCGGACGCCGATCCAGACCGCCGTCTCCTGCTCCTTGACGGAGTTGAACTTGCCGACGTGCTCCATCTGGACGTACGCCGAGTGGTGCCCGTGACCGTCGGCGTCGTCGTTGGTGAAGCTGTTGTTGGTGATGCCGGACACGCCGCCGCCGCCGAGAATCATGTGCGTCGTGCCGTGCTCGCTCTCGATCACGTCGAGTGCGGTCTGGCTCGGGTTGGGCGTGAGGGTGACGCTGCCGGGGACGACGCCACGCACGGCCAGCGAGCGCTCGTAGTCGTGCTCGTGGCCACAGACCACCAGGTCGACGCCGTACTTGTCGAACAGCGGGCCGTACGCCGCGCGCAGCGCGACATCGGCGCCGTTCGCGGCGGTCGCCGAGCTGATCATCACCTGGTGCATGCAGATGACGATCCAGTCGACGTCCTTGGACGCCCGTGCCGCCTTGAGCTCCTTCTCCAGCCAGGCGAGCTGCCGGCCGCCGGAGTAGCCCTTGATGTAGATGTCGCCGCCCTCCTGCAGGGCGATGTCGTCGTTCTGCAGGACGATCACCTTCACCGAGCCGACCGTGAAGGAGTACCAGAGGTTGTCGAGCTCGGGCTGGGTCTCGGTCGAGGGCAGCTCGAAGTAGGTCTGGTACGCGTCGAGCCCGAGCTTGCCGTTGGCCAGCTCGATCTCGTGGTTGCCCGCGGCCGGCATCCACGGACGGAACCGCGCCGAGCGGCTGTTGTTGGTGAGGAAGTCCTTCCAGACGCGGACGCGGTCCGGCCCGGTGTTGGCGTAGCAGAGGTCGCCGTTGAGGAGGTTGAACAGCGGGCCGACCTTCTCGATGCCGGTGACGATGTCGGCGGCGGCGGGCGTGGCGTTGGGCTCGAAGTCGCGGCCCGAGGCGTCGGCCGGGTTCGCACCGGTCTTCCACGTCACGCTGGGCGTGCCCTGGTCACCGAAGCTGGTGAAGGTGAACGGCGCCCTGCCGGACGGGGCCGTGTGGAAGGTGCCGGCGTCGGGGGTGGCACCGTCGTGCTGGGCCGCGTACAGGTAGTCGGTGTCGGCCCTCAGCTTGCTGAGCAGCGCGTGATGGGCCCAGACGGTCCGCCCGGAGGTGCCGTCCACGTAGGACTTCGACTTCGCGTGCACGGTGGAGCCGAAACCGCCGCTCAGCGTGCCGTAGACGACCCGCGGGTTCTTGACGGCCGCGTCGGTGATCCACGAGACGACCATCTGGCTGCGCGGGTCGGCGCCGAAGGTCAGGTGCAGGCCCTGGACGGGGGTGGTGGGCGAGCCGGTGGTGAGACCGGTGACCTCCGACTGCGCCGGGGCCGCCTCGGCGGTTCCGGCGCCGAGGACCAGCGGCCCGGCGGCGGCGCCGGACACTGTCGCGCCGAACAGGCCGAGCGCGTTGCGACGAGAGATTCTGGTTTGCTTGGGTGCTTCCGACATGCCAGGGGCCTTTCGCGTCGTCGGGTGCAGTCGCACACCGACCGGACAGCAGCGCCCCGAACCTGACAGCGGGCTGCGGCAGGTCAGCGGTGCGCGCCCTCACGGACGCTAGGAAGCACGATCGACCGGAGCAGTGAGACAGGTGTGAACGGCAGATGGCGGTCACCGCAACGGACGGCCGTTTTCGGCGGCCTGGCCATGTTTTGACCAATACTTGGGAGTGATAGGGGTGTTCGGACGGGCTCTCGTCACTCGTGATGAGCCCGGCGCCGCGAGGGGCCGGTCAGCGGACCGCCCGCGCCGCCTTGTCGATGATGTCGGCGACGTCGTCCGGGTGCGACACGCCCACGGCGTGCGAGGAGTGGATCTCCACCACGTGGGCCCGGGCGCGCTCGGCCATGAACAGCTGGGCCGCACGGGGGATGTTGAGGTCCTCCCCGGTCACCAGGGCCCAGGACGGAATCGACTTCCAGGCCGGCTCGCCGGAGGCCTCCTCCAGCGCGGCCGCGGTCACGGGGCGCTGGGTGGCCGCCATGAGACTCGTGGTGTACGGGTGTACGTCCGCGGCGAACTGGTGGTGGAACCTGTCCTGCTCGATGAGGAGGTCGACGCCCTGGGAGCCGTCGGGCAGCGTGAACGGCACACGGCGCAGCGCACTGCCCAGCGAGCTGCCCGGGAACCTGGCCGACAGTTCGACGGCGCTCTCGCCGCGGTCCGGCATGAACGCGGCGATGTAGACGAGGGCCTTGACGTTGTCGGAGCCTTGCGCGGCATTGGTGATCACCGACCCGCCGTACGAGTGCCCGACGAGGACCACCGGTCCGTCGATGCTTGCCAGGAGGCTTCTGATGTACGCGGCGTCGGAGGCCAGTCCGCGCAGCGGGTTGGCGGCGGCCACCACCGGATAGTCGTGCCGCTTCAGGGTCTTGACGACCTCGTTCCAGCTGGAGGACTCGGCGAACGCGCCGTGCACGAGGACCACGGTGGGCTTGCGGTCGCCCGAGGAGTTCCTGCCCCTGGCGGCCCCCGCCGGGGCCACGGCCACTGCCAGGAGGCCGGCGGCGGCGGTCACCGTGGCCACCAGGGAGAGCGGTGTCAGGAGGTTCCGGAACGGGGAATGGCGCTGCATGAAAGGCCCTTTCGAGGCGGGTGGTGAGTGTTTCGGTGTGCGGGGAGGCCGCCTGCTCCGCCGGGGCCGGAAGGGGGCCCGCACGGCAGTGGAGCGGCGGGCCGTCGCCGGGCCGGGCGGAGGTATCGGGGCCGTCCGCACCCCACCCCCGCCCGGCGGAAATCGGCGCCGGGGCAGCCCGGCCCGCCGCGGGCCGGACGCCGCCCGGCCCGCGGGTGGTGCTCAGGACTGCGCGTACCGCAGGTGCCGTCGTTCGGCCAGCTCCTCAGCGCCGACCACGGTCAGCACCGGGGTGCCCGGCAGCGCGAACATGGTGACCACCAGCTGCGACTCCGCGTCCTGGAGGTTGTTGGCGCCCTGGTAGTGGATGACGTCGCCGCCGGGCTCGAACAGGGCGTCGCCCGCCTTCAGTACCCGCGGCGGCTGCCCCTCCAGCTCGAAGAGGATCTCGCCCCGCGTCACATAACCGAAGACCGGCCCGGGGTGCCGGTGCGGAGGCGCGCCGGGGTCACCGGGCGACAGGGTGACGCGGACGGTCCTGGCCTCGGCGCCGTCCGGGATGCGGGCCGCCGCCTCCGGCAGGGTCGAGATCACCTCGACGCCAGGGGGCATGTGCGTGTGCTCAGCGCTCATCTATTCCTCCAAACGGGGACTGTCCGCACTGACGACAAGGCGACCCCCGTGTTTGTGACAGCCCCGGGCAGCGGGGGACTTGGGGACGCACCGATCCGGTGGGCCGTCGCCTCAGCGGTCGGCGATCCAGCGCGCGTCCGCGGGCCAGGATCCCGTGCGGACAAGGTGCTCCACGAGCCGGAAGGCCTCCTCGACGGGCACGGTGTCCCGGTCCGGGTACGCGTCCTGCTGCCCGTTGGACAGGACGAACCCGTCGCTCGCCCCCTCGGCTCCCGGGTCGACGGCATGCCCGCCGGGATCGCCGTCCCCGTCGAGCAGCATCACCATCGCCCGCTCGGTGTTCGTCACGAAGGACAGCGAGCGCCCGGACGAACTGGTCAGCCACGTCTCGAGCACCCCTCGGCGCACCCGCGCCCGAAGTGCGTCCGGAACCGGTGCCGCGTTGTCGCCGTCGATCACCCAGGACTCGGTCACCGGTTCGACGGGGTCACCCGACGCCGCGCACCGACCGCCAGACGTGCAGTGCCCAGGCGAGGTCGTCCGGCTTGTCCCACATGCAGACGACACCTGCCGCGTTGCCGTCGCGGTCCACCGTGAAGCCGTACAACTCGTGCTGGGTGCGGCCGTTCGGTGTGGCGACGGTCCAGAAGGCGTGCCGGATCCCGTTCCCGGTGTCCTCCGTGATCTGCCGCTCCGGCGGCACGGTGGGTGCGCCGTTCAGCAGGGCGGTCAGGAACTCCTCTGGGCCGCGGCGGATCCGGTCGGTGAACACGTCGCAGTGCACGGTGCGGCCGGGTGTCAGGAAGCGGTGCGTGCCGTCGACGACGCGCGCGGTGAAGCCGCGGCTGCGTTCGACGGACCAGTGCTCGTCCAGCGGGGTACGGACCGGCACGGGCAGGGGGTGGGTGAAGCGGCTGAGGACGTCGTCGCGGTCCCAGGTCGTGGTGAGGACACTGCGGAGCAGTTCGTCGTCGCTGCCGTCGACGTACGGGATCTCGTCCGGGTCGCGCACGACCAGGGTGGCCGGGGCGTCCAGGAGGCCGGCGCCCCAGGGCATGATCGCGTTGGCCATGGCGCCCCGGAGGGTGAGTCCCCGGTAGGCCGGGTCGTCCCAGATCCGGTGGGCGTGGTCGAGGTCGTCGTCGCTGATCCGCATCCAAGTGCCGAGGACGAGTTCCGTTCCGCCGGTGAGCCGGACCGGCAGCAGGCAGCGGATGAAGCTGCCCGCGCCGTCGACGCGGAGCAGCGCGGCGACCCCGACCTCGTGCCGGGCGTCCTCTGGGACGTCGAGCGCGGCGTCGGGCAGGCCGAAGCGGACGTCGATCCGCTCCTCGTCGGGCACGGGGGTGCCGCAGCACGAGCACACGGGGGTGGGGTTTCCGATCACGGTGTGCAGCGTAGGGGACGCCGACCGCTCCCCGTCCCAGGGAGCGGGGGCGGCCGCTCGTGGCCCGGACGCGTCAAGCGTCACGTGTGCGACGGACCTTGTCCGTCGTGCGACCGCGTCCGCCTGAAGTCCTTGTCCCCGGATGCGGTCCTCGGGCGATCGGGTCCGCGGGCGCGGCCAACGCCCGCGCGGCGAGAGGCGGCAGAGTCGGACGACCCATGCGGAGGCCGCGAGGCAGGGGCATTTGACGCATGCGGCGGGCGTGGCGCCCTGGCACAGTGACCTGAGCAGCGGGCGAGGCCACCGACCTGTGCCTTCCCCTGCCCTGATCACCCTGCGCCCTCTGTGGCACCCGGCGGCCGACGCCCGGTGCGGCGGGCGGTTCCGCAACGCCACCGCGCAGGGTCCTGCCCGACCGGGCCGCGCCATCCTCCGGGATGCCAGGCGGCCGTAAGAGGAAGAGACAATGGCTCCACTCCTTGACGAACCCATGGCCGACACGCGCGAGATGTACATGGCCCACACCGCGCTGCGCCGGGAGTTCAGGCTGCTTCCCGCCCTCATCCGGTCCGTCGCGCCGGGCGACACCCGCCGCGCGGAGGTCGTCGGCGCGCACGCGGCGCTGGTGTGCCGGGTGCTGCACACGCACCACGAGGGCGAGGACCTCCTGCTGTGGCCCAAGCTCGTCGAGCGGGCCGGCGAGCAGGCGGAGGCCATCGTGCCGACGATGGAGCAGCAGCACCACGCGATCGACGCACTGCACACCGAGGTGACCGGACTCATCGCGGGCTGGCGCTCCACGGGACGGGACGGCGAGCGGCTCGCCGATGCCTTCGAGCGGCTGCTGACCGTGCTCATCGAGCACATGGCGCTGGAGGAGAAGGAGATCCTGCCGCTGGCGGCTCAGCACGTCACCGCGGCGGAATGGCACCAGCTCGGCGAGCACGGCATGGCGCACACGCCGAAGAAGGACCTGCCGCTCGTCTTCGGCATGGCGATGTACGAGGGCGACCCGGAGGTCGTCAAGGCGGTCCTGGCGACGGCCCCGCTGCCCGTGCGGCTGATCGTCCCGACCCTGGGGCGCCGCCGCTACGCGGCCCACGCCCGCTCGGTCCACGGAACGGCCAGCCCCGCGCGCGTCGGTTCCTGAGGGTTCCGCCGGCCGGGCCGCGGTCACGGGCGGTGTGTATCGACCACAGGGGAGCCGATACACACCGCCCGTGCCCGGTTCACGTCGATGACGACGGAGGCAGGACGGAGCGGACGGCGTCCTCGCTGCGGGCCACGACGGCTGTTCCGTCGTCCGCGGTGATGATCGGCCGCTGGATGAGCGCCGGGTGCCGGGTCAGGGCTTCGATCCACTGCTCGCGGGTCGAGCCGTCCCGGCCCCACGCCGTCAGGCCGAGCTCCTCCGCGACCGGTTCGCCGAGGCGCGTGATGTCCCACGGCTCCAGGGCGAGCCGGTCCAGCAGCGCGGTGAGCTCGGCCGCGGTGGGCGGGTCGTCCAGGTAGCGCCGAACGGTGTACTGCGCTCCCTCCGCGTCGAGGACGGTGAGGGCCGAACGGCACTTCGAGCAGGCCGGGTTGATCCAGATCTCCAAGGCTTCGCCTTTCTGTCGGTGCCGGGCCGCCGGTCAGGCGGTGACGCCGGTCGGCGCGAGGGTCGTGGCGCGGAAGTCCCGGCAGAGCGGGCGAGCCCGGACAGCCCGAGGATAGGCCGCCCGGGGCGCGGCTCTGCCCGGACCGGTGCTGTGGGGAGCTGCGCGAACCGGCCGGCGCCACAGGGCCGTCGCCCCATGCCCGAACACCCCGAACACCCCGAACACGGCGAATTCACGTGGAGATCCACCGCCGTCCCCCCGGACGCGCGACGGCCGACGAACGCGTCTGATCGCGGCGCACCTGTGCCATGGCGCAAGAGTGACGCGTGCGACCCCTTGAACAACGGCGAGGGCGGCCGGAGGATCCAGTGATCTTTCGCTCATTGCCGCGCCTCAGGAGTCCTCCTTGCCCAAGGTTCCCATTCCCCGGCCCGGGCCGATCGCCCTCGCCGTGGCTGCCGCGCTGACACTCGGCGTCATACCGGCGACCGCCGCCGTGTCCGCGTACTCCGCCGGTGAGGTGTCGCACAACGACGCCGCCCATCAGACCCCCGGCACCCACACCGTCACGCTGATCACGGGTGACAAGGTCACCCTCGGGACCGCGGCCGACGGCACCGTCGTGCGCTCGTTCCAGGCCGCGAGCGGAGCCACCACCGGCTTCCACCGTGCCGTCGTGGACGGCGCCACCTACGTCTACCCCGACGCCGCCCTGCCGTACGTGAGCACGGGGAAGCTCGACAAGCAGCTGTTCAATGTGACACGGCTGATCGCCGAGGGCTACGACGACGCGCACAGCTCCGGACTGCCGCTGATCGTGCGCTACACCGGCGCCGCCGCCACGTCCCGCACCCGGGCGAAGATGGCCGGCTCGACCGGCGTCCGCCGCCTGGACAGCATCCAGGGCGCGGCCCTCGCACAGAACCACCGGCAGGCACCGGCGTTCTGGTCCTCGCTGACCGGTGGTTCCGCCGCGGCGGCCCGCTCCGCCGAGCCGTCGTTCGCGGGCGGCGTCGCCAAGGTCTGGCTCGACGGCAAGGTGAAGGCCGATCTGGCCGACTCCACCGCCCAGATCGGCGCGGACAAGGTCTGGGCGGAGGGCGACACCGGCCAGGGCGTGAAGGTCGCGATGCTGGACAGCGGCGCGGACACCGAACACCCCGACCTGGTCGGACAGGTGTCCGACAGCGCCAGCTTCGTCCCTGGCGAGGACGACATCGCCGACTACAACGGCCACGGCACGCACGTCGCCTCGACCATCGTGGGCACGGGCAGCGCCTCCGACGGCAAGGAGCGCGGTGTCGCCTCCGGCGCCCGGCTGGCCGTCGGCAAGGTGCTCAACTCCGAGGGCAGCGGCCAGGAGTCCTGGATCATCGCGGGCATGGAGTGGGCCGCCCGCGACCAGAAGGCCAGGATCATCAGCATGAGCCTGGGCGGCAGCGGCGACAAGTCCGACCCGATGAGCCAGGCCGTCGACGAACTCAGCCGCGACACAGGCGCGTTGTTCGTGATCGCGGCGGGCAACGGCGGCCCGCACTCCATCAGCAGCCCCGGTGCCGCGGACTCCGCGCTGACCGTCGGCGCCGTCGACTCCACCGACACGCTCGCCGACTTCTCCAGCCAGGGCCCGCGCGACGGCGACGGCGGCCTCAAGCCGGAGATCACCGCGCCCGGTGTCGACATCGTCGCGGCGCGCTCGCACTACAAGCGGGGTTCCGGCTACTACACCACGATGAGCGGCACGTCGATGGCGACGCCGCACGTCGCCGGCGCCGCCGCGCTCCTCGCCTCCGCGCACCCCGACTGGACGGGCGCCCAGCTGAAGGAGGCGCTGGTCAGCAGCGCCAAGGCGACCCCGGCGTACACCCCGTACCAGGCGGGCGCCGGCCGGCTCGACGCGGCGGCGGCCGTGCACACCACGGTCTTCGCCACCACGAGCGCCTACTCCGGCTTCTACACCTGGCCCCCGAAGCCGGGGGAGACCAACGTCCAGACCGTGACGTACACCAACGTCGGCGACGCCCCGGTCAGCCTCGCCCTCGCGGTGAACGGCACCGTCCCGGCGGGGTTGTTCAGCCTCTCCGCGGACCACGTCACCGTGCCCGCGCACGGCACCGCCGCGGTCACGCTCACCGCGTCCCTGGACAAGCTGGCCGGTGACCAGTCGGTCAGCGCCATGATCACCGGTACCGACGGCGCCGGAGCGGTCCGCGCCCGGACCCTGATCGGCGCGGCCCGCGAGGGCCAGCGGCAGAACCTGACGGTCGTCGCGAAGGACCGTTCCGGCAAGCCGCTGGCCGGCCGGGTCGTCCTCAGCGCCGAGCACCTCTTCTCGGTGCTGGACCTCGACGCGTCCGGCACCGGTACGGCACGGCTGCCCGTCGGCTCCTACAGCGGCTGGCTCACCGGCGACGTGCAGGGCGCGGAAGGGGAGCACTCGCGCGGCATGGTGCTGCTCGCCTTCAACGACGTGAAGCTGGACCAGGACCGCACCGTCACCCTGGACGGCCGCAAGGCACGCCGGATCCTGGCGCACGTGCCGCAGGACACCACCGCCGTCGCGCCGCGTCTGGACGCCCACCGGTCGTACAGCGACAGCCTGGTGGAGACCTCGATGCTGCCCGACCCCTCGTACGACAGCATCTGGGCCCTGCCCACCGGGAAGAAGGTCACCGACGGCGAGTTCGAGGCCGGCGCGCGCTTCCGTCTCGAGCAGCCCGCGTTGACCCTGGGCACGAAGTCCACGACCTTCGACGACCCGCTGGTCAAGCGCGCGGCCACGCCGCTGCCCGCCGGGACCCGGAACCTGACCACGGTCTTCGCCGGTGACGGCACCGCCGAGGAACTCGCGCGGCAGAATGTGCGCGGCAAGGCCGTCGTGGTGCGGAGCGCCGGAACCGACGCCATCGAGGCGCAGGCCGACGCCGCCGCGGCTGCCGGGGCCCGGCTGCTGCTGGTCGTCAACGACGGCACCGGCCGCCTGGAGCCCTGGGACGAGAACCCCTGGAGCCCGCTGAGCCCCGCCCCGGTGACGGTGGCGACGCTCAACGCCGACCAGGGCGCCCAGCTGATCGGCTCGCTCCGGCACGGATCGGTCCCGCTGAAGGTCACCTCGCACCCCACGACCGACTATGTCTACGACGTCGTGCACCACTGGACCGGCGCCGTCCCGGAGGATCCCACCTGGCGTGAGGAGACCAAGGACCTCGGCCGGGTGAACGTCTCCTTCCGGAACTTCCGGCAGGGCAAGGCCATGGAGTTCCGTCCGGACGTCTGGCGCGGCTGGGCCGTGGGCAACCAGCTCACCGCGCCCGCGCAGGGCGAGCGCACCGACTGGGTCACCGCCGGGACCACGTGGCTGGACGACGCCTTCATCCAGGGCGAGACGGGGCAGCACGCGATGGGGCCGCTGACCTACCCGGCGCGCAAGACCGCCGAGGTGAAGTGGTTCGGCCCGATCCAGCGGCCCCGCATGGGCCCGGTCAACTACCAGCCGGTGCGCTACCTCGACACGATGTACATCACCGCGCCCGGCTGGGGCGACTCGGGCTCCGGCCATGTCGGCGAGGCCGGGGCGAACTTCGACGTCAAGGACTGGATGTCGCTGTACCAGGGCGACCAGCAGCTCGACTGGGGCAACGCCGAGTACCTGCAGGTTCCCGGGCTCGGCGCGGAGCGCCTGCCGTACCGGCTGGTCCTCGACAACGACCGCGGCACCTGGGCCAGTCCGTACTCGACGCACACCCTGACGGAGTGGGACTTCACCTCCGCGGTCACCGGCAGCGACGCGGCGGTGTCCCTGCCGCTGATCCAGCTCGACTACGGCGTGGACACCGACGCCTCGGGCCGTGCCGACCGGCGCGCCCCGCTGACGGTGACCGCCTCGCACCTGCCGGGCACTACCGCCGCCATCGGCAAGCCGTCCGTCGAGGTGTCGTACGACGACGGCAAGACCTGGCAGCGGTCCGACCTGAGCCGGTGCGACGACGGATGGCGGACGAACCTGCGCGCGCCGCGGTCGGCCGGTTTCGTCACCCTCCGGGTCGGCGCACGGGACAACGCGGGCAACGCCGTCTCGCAGACGATCACCCGGGCCTTCGGCCTGCGCTGACGTCACCCCCCGGGGCACCCGGGTCAGTACCGCGTGGGCGGGGCCGCAGCCGGCGGCCCCGCCCACGCGGCGTCCACGGGCGTCCACGGGCACCGCCGGGCGCCGTCGCCGCGCTCGCCGGGCCACGGCGCCGTACCGCCGATAGAGTGATCACCAGAGGTTCCCGCCCCGGCACGGCCGGCTTCGGACCGGACGCCGGGCAGTCCCACCGGGAAGGTGACGACGGCCATGGCCGGACGATTCAGCTGCCAGAGGATCTACGAGGAGACCTCGCCGCGCGACGGCAAGCGCGTGCTCGTGGACCGCCTGTGGCCCCGCGGGATGAGCAAGGAGCGGGCCCGTCTCGACGAATGGCTCCGCGACGTGGCGCCCTCCGCGGATCTGCGCACGTGGTACCACCACGACCCCGAGCGCTTCGCGGAGTTCCGCGACCGCTACATCGGCGAGCTGGAGGACGCCGATCACCGGCCCGCCGTCCGGCACCTGCGCGACCTCGCCGCCCACGGCAGGGTCACGTTGCTCACCGCCACCAAGGACCTCGACCGCAGCGAGGCCGCCGTCCTCGCCCAATGGCTGGGCGCCGCCGGCACGGCGAGCCGCCGCTGACACGACGGGGGCGGACCCTCGTCATGCCGCCCGTACGGCCGCCCGCCGCGCCGTTACAATCACCGGATCGGGATACGGGGCGTCAGCTCCCGGGGTGAGGCAGTGGAGAAGGGGCGTGAGCCGCACGGTGCGCAACGTTGCTGACCCGGATCTCGGGGTGCTGGCCGGGCGCCTGCTGTTCGCCGTCCAGGCCGAACTCTTCTCCCGTCTGCACGACCTCGGGTTCGACGACCTGAAGCCCCGTCACGGTGCCGTCCTCGCCTACCTCCAGGCGGAGGGCATCCGCGCGACCGACCTGGCCCGGGTGTCCGGTCAGCACAAGCAGGTGATCGGGACGCTCGTCGACGAACTCACCGAGCTGGGCTACGTCGAGCGGCACAACGATCCCGCGGACCGGAGGGCCAAGCTCGTGTGCCCCACCGAGCGCGGTCGCGCCCAGATGGCCGCCGCGGACAAGATCATGACGGAGATGCAGGCACGCCACGCGCAGCGCCTCGGGGTCGGTGTCTACGCCGAGTTCAAGCGCCTGTTCGTGGATGTCGTCGAGCAGCAGCGCCGCGACGCGAGCACGGTCGCTGCCGACTGACGCCGCCGGCGCACCGCCGTGCCCGTCATGCGTGTTTGGTGTACGCCGCCGAGAGCTGGCCGACGATGACCGAGAAGGGCATGTCGAGTGCTCCGTACACGTCCCCGGCGAGGGGCGAGGCGTTGTCGGCGAGGATCTCGACCATCAGCGTGGCGTAGTCGCTGACGACGGCCCCTGCCTGCTGGAGCCGGATGAGCCCGGCCTCGCGCTTGGCGTCGGAGAAGGTACCGGAGGCGTCGAGGGCGACGTACGTGGCGAAGCCCTCGGCAGCCGCGGCGATGGCCGGCAGGGTGGCGCACACTTCGAGCGAGATGCCGGTGAAGATCAGCCGCTGCCGACCGGTCGCCCTGATCCGGTCCCGTACCCGGCTGTCGTGCCAGGCGTTCACCGTGCCGCGGTCGATGACGTCGACATCGTCCGGCAGGACCTCGGCGAGTTCGGGGACGAGCGGTCCCCACATGCTGTCCGCGGCCGTGGTGGTGACCACGATCGGCAGGTTGAGCACCTGCGCCGCCTTCGCCAGGGCGACCACATTGTGCTTCAGCTCCAGCAGGTCGGTGTCCCGGACCCCGCTGTAGAGGCCCACTTGGTGGTCGACCAGGACCAGTGCCGCGTTGTCGGTGGTCAGAAACTCGCGGAACGTCGTGTCGGGCATGACGTGCTCACCTTTTCCGATGGACGCATGGTGACTCATCGCGACAGTCAAAATTCATGACCAATGCGAACGTAACGCTCCTTTTCCACCCGTGCAAGCAGCCCTGGAGGGGTGGGCGGAGCGGTGGGTTGCCATCGCGCGGACGACTCCTTAGGCTCATTGGTAAGTAATCTTGATAGTCATGAAAACTTACTGTCAGCCTCTGTTCCGAGATGCCGCACCGCCGGGAGCTCCTCCATGTCTGTGATCGAGTTGACCACCTTCACTGTCACGCCCGAGCGGACGTCGGCGATGCTGGCCGCCCGGAGCGGGATGCTCGCCGACTTCCGCAAGGACCGGCGGGGATTCATCGCCGCACGACTGGTCCGCGTGGCGGACGACACCTGGCTCGACATCGTCGAGTGGACCGACGCGCAGGCGTACGACGAATCGAGCGCGAAGGGCGGCAACCTCCCCGGCATCGCCGCCTTCTTCGCCACGATCGACACGCTGGTGAGCGCCGAGAGCGCCGTGCGGTACGACGACGCGGAGGACGGCCCGCGCGCGGTCCGCACCATCGCGTACGGCCCGGAACCGTCGCAGGTCGGAGAGCTGTACCTGCCGCAGGGCGACGGCCCGTTCCCCACCGTCGTGCTGATCCACGGCGGTTGGTGGGCGGCGATGTTCGACCGCAGGCAGTCGACCGCCCTCGCGGAGGACCTGGTCTCGCGGGGGTTCGCGGTCTGGAACATCGAGTACCGGCGCATCGGCGAGCCCGGCGGCGGCTGGCCCGGCACCTTCGACGACGTGGCGGCCGCCGTGGACGCGGTACCGGACCTCGACCCCTCGATCGACGCGGACCGGATCCTGGTCGTGGGCCACTCCGCCGGGGGCCAGCTCGCCACGTGGACCGCGCACCGGTCCGTGCTGCCCGACGGTGTCCCGGGTGCCCGTCCGAAGGTGCGGCCGCTCGGCGTCGTGACCCTGGCCGGCGTGCTCGACCTGGTCGCGGCCGACGAGGCCCGGCTCGGAGCGGAGCTCGCGGAGGCGGACGCTCAGCCGCCGGCCGGTGCGCCGTCGCCGTCCCTGCCGGACCCCTGGAACGCCGTCGCCTCGCGTGCGCACGACGGGATCGTGCCGCTCCTGCTCGGCGGGCGCGTCACCGAGTACGGCGAGCGGTACGCGGCGGCGTCTCCCGTTCTGCTGGAGAATGGAGGCGTGCCGGTACTCGTGATCCACGGCACGGCCGACGACGTCATTCCGCCCGCATACGGCCGGACGTACGCGGAGGCGGCGGCCGCCAGGGGCGCGGACGTCACCTTCGTGGCCTCGCCCGGCGCCGGCCACTTCGACGTCGTGGACCCGGCGGGACACGCGTGGAACGTGGCCCGGACCTGGGTCGAGGAGCGGGCGGCGGCAGCGGACCGCGAGCGGGCCCCCCTGGCAACCACTGCCGCGCCGGCCCACGGCGGGATGTGAACCACCTGCCCGCAGGGCCCCGCCGGAGGCTCGTGCCCGGCCTCCGGCCCGACTGAGCACGGGAGGGTCGCGTGTCCGCCCGATTCACAGACAAGGTCGTCCTGATCACCGGGGCCACGTCCGGCGTGGGCCGGGCGACCGCGGAGCGGATCGCGGGCGAGGGCGCGAAGGTCGTCCTGGCGGCGCGCGGCGAGGAGGTCGGCCACGCGGTGGTGGCCGGCATCCGCGCGGCCGGTGGCGAGGCGGTCTTCGTCCCCACCGACGTGACCGCGGAGGCCGAGGTGGCCGAACTCGTCCAGTGGACGGTGAGCCGGTACGGCCGGCTCGACGGCGCGTTCAACAACGTCGGCGCCCCCACGGCCATGGGCCCGATCACCGGGATCGACGGCGCGGCCTGGCGCGCGGAGCTGGAGCTGAACCTCAGCAGTGTCTTCTACGGCCTGAAGCACCAGATCCCCGCGCTCCGGGCCGCCGGGGGCGGCGCCATCCTCAACAACGCCTCCGCCTGCGGCGTCGCCGCCTACCCGAACATGGCGTCCTACAACGCCGCCAAGCACGGCGTGATCGGGCTGACGCGCTCGGCGGCGCTGGACGCGGCCCCGGCGGGGATCAGGATCAACGCCCTGATCACCGGCGGCGTGGACACCCCCTTGTCGCGGGGGCTGGCCGGTGGCCTGCCGGGCGTGACGTGGGAGGAGTCCTGGCGCGCGGCCGAGGCGATGCACCCGCTCGGGCGGATGGGGCGGCCGGAGGAGGTCGCCGCCTTCGCGGCGTTCCTGCTGAGCGACGAGACGGGCTTCATCACGGGGGCCGCGCTCGCGATCGACGGCGGGATGACGGCACGCCTGTAGGGCGTGTTCGGCCCGGGGAAGTCGGCGCATCGTACGTGCGGCCGCCTCGCGGGGGAGTGCACCCTCGATGAGAATGCCCTCGTGAGCCCTTTCGGGGCGGACGCGCGTGCCGTGCCCGGACGGCCGGGTCTCCGGAGGGCGCCGCACACTCGCCTCCGCACACGGTCCACGCCCGGCCGGACCGCGTCGCGGACCCCGGGCCTCCCTGCCGAAGGAGCATGCCATGCCCGTCTTCAACGCCTACGTCCCCGCGGGCCGCTTCTCGCCGGAGCAGAAGGGCGCACTCGCCGACGCGCTCAACCAGTCGCTCGTTCAGGGGCTCGGCATTCCCGAGGGCGACCGCTTCATCGTGATCAGTGAGCACAGCGACAGCGAACTGTTCCTGGACCCGACCTTCATGGGGATGCAGCGCAGCAGCGACGCGATGATCATCACGGTCCTCCTCGGGGCGCACCGGCCCCTCGAGGACAAGCGGGCGGTCGCGGCCGCCATCAACAGGCTGGTGGCCGAGGCTGTCGGCGTCTCGCCGGACGACATCTTCATCGCGCTGATCCCCGTTCCGAACGAGAGCTTCTCCTTCGGCAGGGGCGAACTCCAACTCGCGGACACCGCTCCGCGCTGGTGACCGCGGGGCCCGGACCCCGGCGCCGGTGGTGCGGCGCCGGGGTTCCGCGCGTTCGGTTCTCATCGGCGGTACCGAGGCGGGATTTCCGCGTTGTTCCGTATGTGTGAAAACTTCGAAAACCACCGGATGTCGAATTGCGTGCGGGGTGAAAGGGGTATTTCGCGGGCGTTTCCTGATGCCCGTTCCCGGGCTGTTCTGTCTGGTCAAGTGCCGTTGTGGCGGGGGTTGTCCAGCCGTCGGCCGATCTGACGACGGCCCAGGAAAGTTATTAGTTCAAGGCCTTTACATTTCCCCTGCGGGGATGGTCGGATGCCGTCCATCGTCGACTCTGGAGGAAATGTGCGCGTTCCATTCGCCCGAAGATCTGCGGCATCGGTTGCCGCGGTTCTTGCCGTCACCCTGAGCACTCCCGGGGCGGCCCACGGCGCCGCCCCACTCCTCCCCGCTGCCACGTCCCCGGCCGGAACCGGCGGGTCCCAGCACGCGCCGGTCACCGTGACGTTGATCACCGGCGACAAGGTGACGATGACTCAGGAGGCGGGCGGCCAGGCTCCTTTGATGGATGTCGAGCGCGCGCCGGGGGCCAAGGGGTCCGTGCGTGTGGTCGCCGAAGGCGGGGACACGTTTGTGTACCCCGACGAGGCCATGGCGTACCTCGCGACAGGCCGACTCGACAAGCAACTCTTCAACGTCACACGGCTGGTGGCCCAGGGCTATGACGACGCCCACGCCGGCGCGCTCCCCTTGATCATCACCCGCTCCAATGCCGCGTCCGCTCGCACGAACGGCGCCTCCGAGAAGGCACTGCCGGGGACGGCCACCACCGTGGACCTGCCCTCCGTCCACGGAGCGGCCGTTCGCGCCCAGCGGTCGAAGGCCACCGCGTTCTGGTCGACCCTGACTGGTGCAGGGGACGGCGACCTGCCGGCGGCGAGGACCGCCGAGGCCTCCCCGGGCCCGTCCGCGCCGTCCTTCGCCGCCGGTGTGGACGGGGTGTGGCTGGACGCCAAGGCGCAGGCCACGCTGGCCGATTCGACCGCGCAGATCGGCGCACCCGCGGCGTGGGCCGCGGGCGGTACGGGCGCCGGGGTGCGGGTCGCGGTGCTGGACTCGGGCGTGGACGCCACCCACCCGGACCTGGCCGACCGCATTGTGGCGTCGCGCAGTTTCGTCCCCGGCCAGGAGGTCGTGGACCGCTACGGCCACGGCACCCACACCGCCTCCACGGTCGCCGGGACGGGCGCCGCTTCCGACGGCAAGGAGCGCGGTGTCGCCCCCGGCGCCGACCTCGTGGTCGGCAAGGTCCTCGGCGACAACGGCTCGGGCGCGATATCGGGGATCATCGCGGGCATGGAGTGGGCGGTGCGGACCGAACACGCCAAGGTCGTCAACATGAGCCTGGGCACGCCGGCCTGGCACACCCAGGACGACCCGCTGAGCCAGGCGGTGAACGAGCTGAGCGCCGAGACGGGCGCGCTGTTCGTCATCGCCGCGGGCAACAGCGGCAACAGCCCCTACAGCGTGAGCGCGCCGGGAACCGCGGACGCCGCGCTCACCGTCGGCGCGGTGGACGGCTCCGACCACCTCGCCGACTTCTCCAGCGCCGGACCCCGGCTGAACGACGACGGCCTCAAGCCAGATCTGACGGCCCCCGGTGTCGACGTGACGGCGGCGCGCTCCCAGTACATGACCGACGGCGGCGAGGGCTGGTACCGCTCCGACAGCGGCACGTCCATGGCGGCGCCCCATGTCGCGGGCGCGGCCGTCCTGCTGGCCCAGAAGCACCCGTCGTGGACCGGGGGGCAGATCAAGGACGCGCTGATGGGCACCAGCGTCCTGACGCCCGACTACAGCCCGTACCAGGCCGGCACCGGGCGGCTGGACGTGGCCGCGGCCTACCTGAAGGACCAGGTCGTCGCGACCGGTTCGGTGGACGCCGGACTCGTGCGCTGGGCCAAGGACCGGAAGCACGATCCGGTCACGCGGAAGATCACGTACACCAACACCACGGACCGCGCGGTGTCGTTGCGGCTCTCGACCGATCGCGGGGCCTCGCCCGCCGGGGTGTTCACCCTGGCCGCCGACCGCGTCACCGTACCGGCGCGCGGATCCGCGACCGTCGGCATCACGGCGAACCCGGGAGGACTGGCTCCCGGCCAGTACGCCGCCCAGGTCACCGCGGTCTCGCAGGCCGGTTCCGTGCACACGGCCGTGGGCCTGTCCGTCGAGTCCGAGAAGCACACCCTGACGGTGCATCTGAAGGACCGCTCCGGCAAGCCGGTCAGCGGTGAGGTCGAGATCACCGGAGCCGACGGGAGGACCACCGTCATGTGGGCCCCGGACGGCACGCTCAGCAGCCGCTGGGCGCCCGGCTCCTACACCGTGGTGTCCACGCTGGACGTGGAGGGCCGCCACGGCCCGCACTCCCTCGGGTTCGCGGTGCTGACCGCCCCCGAAGTCGACCTGACGGCCGACCGGACCGTCGACCTCGACGCCTCGCGCATCCGCCAGGTCAAGGTGGCGACGCCCAAGCCCACGTCCGTGACCACCAGCAGGATCGACCTCTTCCGCTCCTTCACCTCGGCCGAGCCCACGCCCAGCGACACGCAGGCCCTGCACGAGATCCTGCTGCCCTCGCCCGCGTACGACAGCCTCTGGGCCCTCCCGACCAACGGCAAGGTGAAGAAGGGCAGTTTCGTCTTCACCACCCGGATCCGGGCCGAGCAGACCCCGCTGAGGATCAGCTACGCCGGACGCTCTCTCGACGACACACTGCTGGTGCAGCCGGGATCCCCTCAGTTCCGCGACGGCACCGCGCACGTGGACGCCGTCTTCGCCGGCGACGGAACGGCTGCCGGCTACGCGGGCCTGTCCGCACGCGGCAAGGCCGCGGTCGTCCGCCGCAGTGCCGACGTGGCCCCCGCGGACCAGGCGGCCGCGGCGCGCGCCGCGGGTGCGGCGATGCTCCTGGTGGTCAACGACGGGGACGGCCGGGGGACCGACTGGTACGGCACCCCGGACGGCACGGGCACCGGTCCGGTCCCGGTCGCCTCGCTCACCACGGACGAGGGTGAGGCGCTGATCCGGCGGATCACCTCCGCGGGCAGGGCCGCGACGAAGCTGGCGGTCGAGGCCCACCCCTCGCCCGCGTACCTGTACGACCTGGCCGACTACCACCAGGGAGGCATCCCGCAGGACCCGTCGGCGGCCACCGACCCCGGCAGCCTCGCGCGCATCGACAACGTCTTCGCACCGCCCGCCGGCGTGCAGGTCGTGGAGAGCCGGGAGGACAGCCCGCCGTACGAGTTCTGGCCGGCCGGCTACCCGTACGCCGTCTACGGATCGGTGCGGGTCCCGCCGTTTCCGAGGGAACCGGTCGCCCGTGGGCAGCGGACCGACTGGGTGTCCGCCGGGAAGGGCGTCAAGTGGCAGCAGTACGCGTCCACCGACGGCTGGGGGACCTTCACCGACGTCGTGGGCTACCAGCCGGGCAGCGTGCACAGCGAGCACTGGTTCGGCCCGATCACCCGGCCGCGCATCCTGGGCTTCGAGGTCCCGCACCGGGTCGGCAACGCCATGGGCGGCATGATCGCGGGATTCGGCGACGGGGGATCCGCCCACAGCGGTGACACGTCGTCCCTGTGGTCGCGCAGCTTCGCGCTCTACCAGGGGGACCGGCTGCTGGTGCAGAGCGGGCCGCGGCCCGATTTCGGGGTGGGCGACCTGGCACCCCAGAAGCTCCCGTACCGGCTGGTCGTCGACACCAGGGCCAACGCCGAATTCACCCCCTACTCCGCCACCACGCACACCGAGTGGACGTTCCTGTCCGGCACCGCCGACGACCAGGCCCTGCCGCTCGCCCAACTCGACTACACCACCGACGTGGACCTCGACGGACGGGCCAAGCGCACGTCGGCCTTCTCCGTCACACCCGCCGTCGTCGGCAGTGACGCCGCGAAGGACGCGGTCTCCTCAGTCCGGCTCGACGTGTCCTACGACGACGGTAAATCCTGGCAGCCGCAGAACATGAAGGAGAACAAGGGCACCTGGCAGACCCAGCTCCACGCACCGGCCGGGGCGCACTACGTCTCGATCCGGGTCACCGCCGCGCAGCGCAACGGCGGCGGCATCACCCAGACGGTCACCCGGGCCTTCGGCCTGAAGTGACCTCCGCAGAGCGGCCGGTGCCCGCCACCGGCCGCTCCGCGGCACCCCGGGCCGGGGAGTCCGATGTGAGCGCGGCCCTTGCTGTGTCGCAGACCTCAGTGGGACGACTTCGGATCCTGCGCTGATTCGGCACCGTGATCACCCATGGGCCACGGGACCGGCAGCGACGCGCGCAGTTGCGCCTCCGGATCCCAGTCGGCCGGTCTTTCCCCAACGTCGCCCTTCCAGGGGTACCCCTGGGCGACCCAGTCGTTACGGGCCTTGATCACGCCCGCGTCTGACGCGTCCTCGTATCCGAACTCGATGCCGCAGCACGGTTGTGGCCTCCGCCGTGTCCGGTGCCTCAGATGCCCTGCCCAGCGGTGGCCCTCCCGAGGAGATGCCTCCCGAGGTGGCCGCCATGCTGCGCCGGCGCAACCGGTGGGTCGCGCGCACCGACCCCGGGGGCTGCTGGCTCGCCGTGGACGAGACCTCCGGCATGCCGCTCGGGGTCGCCCTGTCGACCCGCCGCGAGGGGACCTGGGGGCTGGCGCTCCTTGCCGTGCTGCCCTCCGCGCAGCGGCAGGGGGTCGGCCGCGAACTGCTCGCCGCCGCCATGGCCTACGGGCGTGGCTGCCTGCGCGGCATCATCTGCAGTTCCCCCGATCCGCGGGCGGCGGCGACCTACCGTCGGGCGGGCTTCGTGCTGCATCCGGCGATGCGCTTGGAGGGCGCCGTCCGCAAGGACGACCTGCCGACGCCCGACGGGGCGGTGCACGAGGGCTCGGCCAAGCACCGCGACCTGGTGGACTCCGTCGACCGGCGTACCCGGGGCAGCGCCCACGGCCCCGACCACGAACAACTGCTCACCGAGAGCGACCTGCTGATCGTCGACGACCTGGCCGGCAGCGGCTACTGCTACATCGACCCGTACGGGAACATACGCCTGCTCGCCGCCACCTCACGCCGCCTGGCGTCCCGGCTGCTCACGGCCGCACTACTGAGCCTGCCCGAGGGTGCCCCGGCACAGATCGCCAATGTGACGGCCGAGCAGCAGTGGGCCGTGGACGTGGGGCTGACCGCCGGACTGGAACTCAGCACGTCCGCCTGGGTCTGCCTGCGCGGAATGCGGCCACCGGAGCCATACATCCCCTCGGGGTTCTTCGGGTGACGTTGGAGTCGTCGTCAGTGGTGTTTCTCGAATCCCGCCAGCAGTGCGCGGGGGTCGAAGGTCACCCGGATCCGGGTGAGCTTCCCGTTCTCCGCGTGCATCCAGTTCGCCGTCGGGGTGGGCGGCGCAACGCTTGTGTGCAGGTCGAACCAGGTGATCGCGTCATCATTTTCCGCCACCCGTACCTTCACGTCGATCTTCTCCAGCACTTGACCGAGCCCCTTCAGTCCTGCGAGCGCCTCCTCCACCCCGGACGCTGTTCCCAGTGCCCCGACGAAGTCGACATCCTCGGCCAGCAGCCCCCGCAGGGTCTGGAAGTCGCCTGCTTCCCAGGCGGTGAAGTAGGTCTCGGCAAGCTCTCGCACCGTCTTCGTTGTCGTCATGCCCTCATCCTTGAGCAGCTCCCTCCATCCGTCCAACAGATGGATCCGATGGCCTCTATCATCATTGGATATGGAGATTCATCAGCTTCGCTACTTCGCCGCGATCATGGACGAGGGCACCTTCACCGCTGCCGCTCATCGCCTGCACGTCAGCCAGTCCGGCATCAGCACCCAAGTGGCCAAGCTGGAGTTGGAACTGGGCCAGCAGTTGCTCGACCGCTCCGGCCGACGAATTCGCCTCACGCCGGCCGGCGAGGCGGTCCTCCCTCTGGCGAAGAGCGCCCTTGCCATCCTTGAGGCCATCGAGCACACCGTCGCCGAGTTCACCGATGCCGTCCGGGGCCGGGTCCGTCTCGGCATGATCATGGGCTGCTCGATCCCGGCCTTCCTCGATACCGTCGCGGATCTCGGCCGTACCCACCCCGGCGTCGAGCTCAGCCTTCACGAGGGCTACTCCGGTGACCTCCAGACCCACGCTCTCTCCGGCACTCTCGACCTGGCCCTGATCGGTTATGCGGGCGATGTCGCCCCGGGCCTGGAGGTGAGCGTCGTCCTCGACGAGCCGGTTGCCGTCGCCGTCCCGGCCGGGCACCCTCTCGACCGGAAGGAATTGAGTCTCGCCGACCTGGAGGGTGAGAAGATCCTCTGCCTTTCCCGAGGCACCGGCATCCGCGCCGCCTACGAGGACTCCTGCCGCAGGATCGGTCTCGACCCACGCGTGGACATCGACGCCAGTTCCCCGGTCACCCTGCTCCGCCTCGTTGAGCGCGGCGCCGGGGTTGCCGTCCTGAGCGCGTCCTCCGTGCAGGGCGCCGACGTGCGGACTGTCTCGCTCACCGACGCCGCCACGCACGCCCGGCTCGGACTCGTCACCCGCCATGGCCAGTCTTCTCCAGCCGTACAACTCCTGCGGGCCAGGCTCCTTGCCGCCCTGCACACCGGCTAGACCTGCGCGTCGATCACGGCGATGCACGGCCTGGTCGAGCCGAAGGGGAGCACCCAGGCAGGATTCGTACCTGCGGCACCCGCTTGAGGAGAGCGGTTCTCAGGCCCCCGGCCGCCGGACCGCGGCGATCGCGTCCGCCGCCTCGGCGGTGAGCGCCGTTCCGTCGCGGGTCGACGCGGCCCAGGCGACATGGCCGTCCGGGCGGATCAGTGCGGCGCGGAGCCGGTCCCATTCCGGGCGGACGCGGTCGGGCGCGTCCGTGACCACGGTCAGGACGTGCGGCGGACGCCCGCCGTCCGTGCGCGGCGACGCGGTCTCCGCGTCCGCCTTCGAGGCCATGAGCAGCACGTACCGATCGGCGGCGAGGACGGAGAAGAGCCCCCTGCCGTCGGCGAGTCGGAGGTCCGGGGCCCGGTGGCCGACGAGCGGATGGGCGTCGCCGCCCGGCGGATGGGCGACGGCGAGCCCGGACAGCTCCTTGGCCAGCGAAGCGGAGAACTCGGGCACCTCGCTGATGGCCCGGTTCAGCACCGAGCGCAGGGCGAGAAGATCCGGCCGGAAGTCGGTCATGAGCGACGTCTGCGCGCGGACGAGTTCCATCAGCGCGACACCGGCCGCATGGCGTTCGTCGTGGTAGCTGTCCAGCAGCCCGCCGGGCGCCCAGCCCCGCACGGTGGCCGCGAGCTTCCATCCCAGGTTCCACGCGTCCTGGAGGCCGACGTTGAGGCCCAGGCCGCCGACGGGGAAGATGCGATGGGCGGCGTCCCCGGCCAGCAGGACCCTTCCGGACCGGTAGCGCTCCGCGAGCCGGTTGGCGGATCCGGTCCGTGACACCCACAGGGGATCGCGGAGGCCGAAGTCCGAGCCGGCCACGGCCGCCAGCCGGACGCGGAGCTCCTCCGCGCCCGCATGGCGCGTCCAGTCGTCGTCGCCGTCGCCGGTGGCGTTGACCCCGCCGACGCGGTGGACGCCGTTGCCCATGGGGACGACGAGCGCCTGGCCCGCGGCGCTGTTCCGCTGGAAGTACGGCACGTCCGGCGGGTCGTCGAGGGTGACGTCGGCGATCCAGGTGTACGCGGTGGAGTCCGTTCCCGGGAACGCGATGCCGACGGCCTTGCGGACCTCGCTCGCGGCGCCGTCGCAACCGACCAGGTAGTCGGCCTCCAGCGTGTACCGCCCGCCTGCGGTCTCCACCTGGGCCACCACCGAATCGGCGTCCTGCGTCAGGCCGGCGAAGGCGTGTCCGCGCCTGATGTCCGCACCCAGGTCGAGGGCGTACTGCTCCAGCAGTTCCTCGACCCTCGGCTGGCCCAGCACGAGGATGTGCGGGAAGGGGGTGTCCAGCGTGCTGAAGTCGACGCGCTGGTCGAGCAGGCCGAAATGGGAGTTCGGGATCTTCCTGCCCTCGTCGAGGAAGAGGTGGTCGATCCCGCGCGATGCCCAGATCTCCATGGTCCGCGGATGGATCGTGAAGCCCTTCGAGTGCGGGAAGCGCTCCTCGCGGCGTTCGACGACGGTCACATCGACGCCCGCCAGGCGCAGTTCCGCCGCCAGCCACAGACCGGTCGGCCCGGCACCGACGACAACGGTCTCTCCCATGCGTTCCTCCGCCGATGAGTCGCCCGCACTGGCCTGTCGGCGGGGACAGTAACAGAGAACGGGTGCCGGGCCGACCGTCTGTGGGACATCAACGCGACGACGGGACAGCGGAGTTGGGCGGAATCGTCGGCGGTGGCGCACCGCCTCCCGGCGCGGGGTTCAGCGGGAGGCCCGAGCTGCGGCTTCCGGCCACACGCTCGTGACCACCTTGCCCTGCGTGTAGAAGTGCACGGCCTCGCTCCCGTACATACGGTGGTCGCCGAAGGCCGAGTCCTTCCAGCCGCCGAAGGAGTGGTAGCCCACCGGCACGGGCATCGGCACGTTCACGCCGACCATCCCGGCTTCGACCTCCAACTGGAACCGCCGGGCCGCGCCGCCGTCGCGGGTGAAGACGGAGCTCGCGTTGCCGTACCGGGAGCCGTTGACGACGGCCAGGCCCTCCTCGAAGGTCTCCACGCGGACCACGCACAGGACGGGACCGAAGATCTCGTTGCGGTAGGCGTCCGATTCCGTGCTGACCCTGTCGAGCAGGGTGACGCCCATCCAGTGGCCATTCTCCCGACCCTCGACGGTGAAATCCCTGCCGTCGAGCACCACGTCGGCGCCTTGGGCGGCAGCGCCCGCGACGTGGGCCGCGACCTCGTCGCGGTGTTCCCGGGTGACGAGCGGGCCCATCTCGGACGCCGGGTCGTTCCCGGGTCCTATCGTGATCCGGGCGGCCCGTTCGGCGATCCGCGGGACGAGTGCGTCGCCCGCCGAGCCGACCGCGACCACCACGGAGACGGCCATGCAGCGCTGGCCGGCGGATCCGTAGGCGGCGGTCACGGCGGCGTCGGCCGCCGCGTCGAGGTCGGCGTCGGGGAGCACCAGCATGTGGTTCTTCGCCCCGCCGAGGGCCTGGACGCGCTTGCCGCTCGCGGCGGCCCGGCTGTAGACGTGGCGGGCGACCGGCGTGGAGCCGACGAACGACACCGCGGCCACGTCGGGGTGGTCGAGCAGCGCGTCCACCGCGACCTTGTCGCCGTGCAGGATGTTGAGCACACCGTCGGGCACGCCGGCCTCGGCCGCCAGTTCCGCGAGGAGCATGGAGGCCGACGGGGCCTTTCCGCTCGGCTTGTGCACGAAGGTGTTCCCGCAGGCGATCGCCATGGGGAACATCCACATGCCGATCATGGCGGGGAAGTTGAACGGTGAGATGCCGACGACCACACCGAGCGGCTGCCGGAACGACGCCACGTCGACACGGCCCGACACCTCCGTGGACGTGTCACCCTTGAGCGCCGTGCCGATCCCGCAGGCCAGCTCGACGATCTCCAGGCCCCGCGCGACTTCCGCGAGGGCGTCCGCGTGGATCTTGCCCTGCTCGGCGGTGATCAGCGCGGCGATGTCGTCGCGGCGCGCGTCCAGCAGGGCGCGGTAGCGGAAGAGGATCGCGATCCGATCGGCGAGCGAGGTCGTGCGCCAGGTGGCATAGGCCTGCTTGGCCGCGGCGACCGCCGCGTCGGCCTCCTCGGCGCCGGCCATTGCCACCTGCGCGGTGACCTCTCCGGTCGCGGGGTCGGTCACGGTGCCCCAGGTGCCGGGGGCACCCGGGGCGCCCGTGAACGGCTTGCCGGCGATCCAGTGGGTGACGGTCTTCATCGGTCGGAACTCCTCCAGGGATGACGGCGGCGGGCCGCGGGCTTCCTGGCGCCGCACCTCGCACGCCGTGAGCCCGGCCGGACGGGCCGTGGTCCGGGCCGCGTGCATGTGCCACGCGTCCGCGGGCCCGCACTGCTGAACTGGAATCTACGACCGGGATCCCGGCGGTGAGGCGGTTCGGACGCCCGGGGCCCGATGTGCGCGCATCCGGTCTCGTTGTGTGGTGGCCCGCGTCACTCGCCGCCCGCCCGCCCGCCGCGCCTCCGCGTCCGCCGGTCGGTGCTCAGTGACTCGTGCCCTCCTGCGGGGCGATGTCGCGCAGGGCCCGGGCGACGGCAGGGTAGTCCTTCTTGAGGATCGCACCGTGGTTGCTGGCGACCTTCGCGGCGATCCGTATGTTCGGGTTCCGGGAGGTCACCGCGTCGAGGCCGGCGCGGATGCGCTCCTGTTCGTCGCCGCGGCTGCCGAGGGACGTGCCGGAGGCGACGACATAGCGGACGGGGACGGTGATGCGGTCCAGCACGGGGCCCAGTTCGCGTTCGCGGGAGAGCACGCCCAGCTCGATGTTGCTCTCGGCCTGCTGTGCGGCGGTCATCCGCGGGGCCAGGCCGGTCGGGCGCAGCAGGGGCAGGAACCAGCTCATGCGCCGGAAGAGCTTGCGGATGCGTACTTCCATGGCCTCGTCGAGCCAGTCGTGCGGGAACGCGCCGTCGACCAGGACCGCGCCCAGGGCGCGCTGCGGGTTGCGGTCGGCCCAGTGCGCCGCGACGACCGCGCCGTAGGACCAGCCCATGACCAGGGCCCGGTCCACGTTCCTGGCGGCGAGGACGGCGTCGACGTCCCGGACGGCCGCCTCGAAGGAGTAGTCCGACGAGCGCCCCGACTTGCCGCGGGCACGCTCGTCGAAGGTGATGTGCCGCCACTGCGGGCCGAGTTCGGCGAGGACGCGGCGCCAGTACCCCTGGGTGGCGAACTGGCCGTTGAGGTAGACCACGGGGATGCCGGGGCCACCGGAGTCGGTGACGGCCAGGGCCGTGTCCTCGACCGGCACCATGCCGGACCACTGCGCACCGGCCCTGGACGTGCTGTTGTTCGTCATGGGATTCCCCTTGCTCGCGTGAGATGTCCTGTACGTGGTGTGCGGGGCCCGGCGCGGAATCGTGGGCCCCTGCCCAGGCCTGCCGCGCCCGCCGCGGCCGAAGGGATCTCGGCCGCGGCGGGTCCGGCGGGGCGGTGGTGGCGCCGCGCTGTTCAGAGGCTGCGGGCGGTGATGTCGCCCTGCGGGGTGGTGGCGCGGATGTCGAGTTCGACGGTGCCGTCGTTCTTGAGGGCGTTGACGATGCGGCCGTGGCCCGTTCCGGCGTCCAGGGCTGCCGAGACGCCGGCGGCCGCGCCGACCGAGATGTCACCGGACTGGGTGCTGAGCACGACCGTGCCGCGCACTGCCTCGGTGATCCGGATGTCGCCCCGCGCGGTGCTGATCTCCGCGGGACCGCCCAGCCGGCCGATCTCGACGTCGCCGTCGACCGCGGTGAGGCGGACGCCCGCCGCCTCGTCGATCTTGATGTGGCGGTACGCGCCGTCGAAGACCACGTCGCCGAGGCGTCCCACCCCGCGCAGCTCGGCGCTGCCGGTCTTGGCCTCGATGCGGGAGCCGGCGGGCAGTTGGACGGTGACCTCCACGGAACCGGAAGGACCGATGAGCCGGTTGGCGTCGGGCGCCGTGATCCGCAGGATGCCGCCGGCGTAGGTGACGGTGACCTGCTCGGCGGTCTTGGTGTCGCGGCCCTTGGCGGGATCGGCGGCCACGACCTCGACGGTGGTGTCGGCGCGGTCGGCGGCGATCACCTGGACGCGGCCGGCCGGGATGCTCAGGATCGCGGTCACCGGGGCCGGGGTGTCGAACTTCTGCATCGTTCTCTCCTGTGCTCGTTCCTTGTTTCCGACATGAGAAACGCTACGTTGCTTTCCATCTCACGACAACATGCTTGTTGCATCGCATCCATAAATGCGCAGCTCAAGGACTAGAAAGTGTTGCAACGGACCTGAAAGTAACGCAACGACAGATCTCTCGTGCATTGCAATGGGTAAGGAGTGAACGCTATGGTGGGGGAGTCAGGGACCGCCGTGAGGAACCACCGAGGAGATCGCGATGCCGGGAGGCAGGCTCACCCAGTCCGAACGCCAGCAGATCGCGCTGGGGCTGGCCGACAGCCTCCCCTACGCCGAGATCGCCCGGCGCCTGGACCGTCCGACCTCGACGGTCACGCGCGAGGTGATGCGCAACGGCGGCCCCACCGCCTACCGCGCCGACCTGGCGCACCGCGCCACCGAACACCGCGCGCACCGGCGCCGGCCCGCGTCCCCCCGGGCTCCGCAGACGGATCCCCAGTCGCACGGACGCGACGCCGCGGCCGTCGCGGCGTACGAGGAGACCTTTACGACCGTGCTGATGGGCTCCGGCCTGGGCAAGACGCCGGCCCGCGTGCTGACCTGCCTGTTCACCACGGACGCGGGCAGCCTCACGGCGTCCGAGCTCGCCTCGCGCCTCCAGGTCAGCCCGGCGTCCGTCTCCAAGGCGATCTCGTTCCTGGAGAGTCAGAGCCTGGTGCGCCGGGAACGCGACGAACGCCGCCGCGACCGCTACGTCGTCGACGACGAGCTCTTCTTCCAGGCGACGATCGCCAGCGCCCGGGCCAACGACCATCTCGTCGCGACGGCCCGTCAGGGTGTCGCCGTCCTCGGCCCCGACACCCCGGCCGCCGCCCGCCTGGAGAACATCGCCCGCTTCCTCGACTTCATCAGCGAGAGCATCACCCGCGCCGCCGAACAGGCCCGCGAAGTCCTCCACACCAGGCCCGCGACAGCGCCGGAGGACAGCGCACCGCCGCGTCCCGGCGGCGCGTAGGCGGCAGCCCGTCGGCGGGTCGCGCTACTGCGGCAGGGTCGAGTCACGGATCGTCAGGCTGCACGGCATGCGGTGCACTCCCGAGCCGGCCTGGCCGTCGATGGCGGCGAACAGGTGCTGGGCGGCCGTGCGGCCCAGCACTTCGAGGTTCATGTCGATGGTGGTCAGCGGGGGCCTGGTCTCGGTGGACAGCACCTCCCAGTTGTCGTACCCGACGACCGCGATGTCCTCGGGCACACGACGGCCCCGCTCGCGGGCGGCCTCGACGAAGCCCGCGGCGATCTGGTCGCTCCCGCACACCACGGCGTCGATCCCGGGGTCGGAGCCGAGCACGATCTCGGCCGCCTGCCGCCCCCACCGCTGCGACCAGGCCCCGAAGAGCACTTGGCCGCCGGAGAGGGCGAGCCCCGCTTCCTCCAGCGCGCCGAGGGTGCCGGCGGCACGGTCCTGCGCGGCCTGGTAGTCGGTCGGCCCGGTGATGTGGGCGATGCGCCGTCTGCCGACGGTCACCAGGTGCTGGACGGCGAGGCGGGCCCCTCCGACGTCGTCGGGCACGAATGAGACGTCCCGCGGATCGTCCGAGGGCGCATAGGCGTAGACGACGGGCACCGGCAGGTCGCGGCTGATCGACGGCCGCCGGTCGGTGCTCTCGCCCACCACGATGATCCCGTCGACGCGACGGGCCAGCAGGGTGCGTACGTAGTGCTGTTCGCGGATGGAGTCGCCGCGCGCGTCGCACAGCAGGACGGCCATCTCCCCCGTGCCGAAGGCGTCCTCCGCGCCGAGCATCACGGGGATGCCGAAACGGCCGACGCTGTCACTGGTGAGCAGCCCCACGGTGCGGGTCTGACCGGAGATCAGGCTCCGGGCGAGCGCGTTGGGCTGGTACGCGAGTTCCTCGGCCGCCCGCAGCACCCGCTGCACGGTCTCGGCGCGGACCTGGTTACCGCCGTTGAGCGCCTTGGACGCGGTCGCGATCGACACCCCCGCGAGCGAGGCCACATCGGTGATCGTGGTCGCCCGTCGCCGCTGAGAACTCATCGTTCCGAGAACCTTTTCGTGAGGAGGGAGGACGCTGCGTCCCAGGCTGCCTGCTCCAATTTGCCTGAATATAGAGGGGACATGCGTGGTGGACAAGTGACGTACCTCACTCCGAACCCTTGACAGCCCCGGCCGCCGATCCTACGTTTCCAAAAACCTTTCAGGTCAGTTTTCGGTGCTTCTCTGGGGATGCAGAGGGGGAAGACATGGAATCGCGATCGTCCGGACGCAAGGTCGCCGCCGCGCTCGCCGTGGCGTGTGCGGCGGTGCTGGCCAGTTCCTGCAGCGACTCAGGAGGGTCGGCGGACAAGCCCGGCACGTCCTCGGCGGCGTCCACCATCACGGTGTGGACCAGAGCCGCGACGGAGGCTCAGACCAAGGCACTGGCGCAGTCCTACAACGCCTCCCACAGCAACAAGGTGGAGGTGACCGCGTTCCCGAACGAGGAGTACCCGGCGAAGATCGCCACGGCGGCGGGCGGCAGGAACCTGCCGGACCTGTTCGCCTCGGACGTGGTGTTCGCGCCGAACTACATCTCCCAGGGCCTGTGGCAGGACGTCACCGACCGGTTCGAGTCGCTCCCGTTCAAGGACAAGGTGGCCCCGGCCCACATCAAGGAGGCGACCCAGGACGGCAGGCTCTTCGCGGTCCCGCACACCGTCGACATCTCGGTGATGTTCATCAACAAGGACCTGTACAAGAAGGCCGGTCTCGACCCGGACAAGGCCCCGGCGACGCTTCAGGAGTTCGCCGACCAGGCCACGACGATCCGCAAGAAGCTCGGCGGCAAGACCTACGGCACCTACTTCGGCGGGAACTGCGGCGGCTGCGACGTCTTCACGTTCTGGCCGTCCGTCTGGGCCGACGGCGGCGAGGTCATGAACGCCGAAGGGACCGCGAGCACCGTCGACGACCCGCAGATGGCCGCCGTGTTCGACGTCTACCGCACGCTCTACGCCGAGGGCGTGGCCGCGCCCGGTTCCAAGGACGAGAACGGGACGACCTGGCTCGGCGCCCTCCAGGCCGGCGACATCGGCATCGCCCCGGGACCGTCCACCTGGCTCGGCCTGCTGGAGGACAAGGGCATCGACGTGGGCGTGGCCCCGATCCCGGGCGTGAAGGGAGGCAAGTCCACCTTCGTCGGCGGCGACGTCATCGGCGTGAGCGCCACCAGCAAGAACGCCGACGCGGCCTGGGACTTCCTGGCCTACACCCTCTCGGACACGGTGCAGGCGGACCTGCAGGCCAAGGGCATGTCCACCGTGGCCCGCACCGACATCACCGCGGACGATCCCCGGGTGCAGGCGATGAACGAGATCATGGCCGACGGCCGGACGCCCTACGCGCTGAAGTTCAACGAGTCCTACAACGACCCGCAGAGCCCGTGGGTGAAGACCCTGCGGGACGCGCTGTTCGGCTCCGACCCCGCCAAGGCGCTGAAGGACGGCGCCGGCACCATCTCCGCCTCACTGAACCAGCAATAGGACAGGTCCGGCACACCGGCGGTGTGCCGGACCGCAGCTGGAGAGAACATGACGGATTCAGCAGAACCCCGCACGGCCGCGCGCGGTACGGCCGCTCGTGCCCGCCGCCGGCGGCGGCGTTCCGAGGGCCTGACCGGGCTCGCCTACGCGGCTCCCGCCGCCGTCGTGGTCGGCCTGTTCTTCCTGGTGCCGCTCGGCCTCGTCGTCTGGATGTCCCTCAACAAGTGGCCGCTGCTGGCGTCCCCGTCCTTCAACGCACCCGACAACTACCAGCGCATCGCCGACAACTCCCTCGTGGTGGACGCGGTGGTGTTCACCCTGAAGTACACCGCGATCGTCACCGTCCTGCTCTTCGCCGTCTCTTTCGCCCTGGCCCTGATGATCCAGAACGGAGGGCGGGGGACCGGCCTGTTCCGGGGCGCGTTCTTCCTGCCGGCCGCCGTCGGCTGGGCCACCGCGACCCTGCTCTTCTTCGGCCTGCTGAGCGAGCAGATCGGCCCCCTGAACGGGATGCTCGAGGCGATCGGCCTCATCGACGAGCCGGTGTCCTGGACCGCGGGCGACCCGAACGTCGCGTTCGGGTCCACGGTGACCCTGGTGATCTGGCGGTGGGCCGGGTTCAACATGGTCATCCTGCTCACCGGCCTGCAGTCCATCCCGACCGAACTCTACGAGGCGGCACGGGTGGACGGCGCCTCGGCGGTGCAGGCGTTCCGGCGGATCACGCTGCCGCTGATGCGGCCCACCATCGCCCTGGTGCTCTGCCTGATGGTCACCGGCTCGCTGCTCGGCTTCGAGCAGTTCTACATCCTCACCAGGGGCGGGCCCGGCAACAGCACGACCTCGGTCGTCATGGTCATCGTCCGTGAGGCGTTCGTCCGGTTCGACCTGGGCTCGGCCGCCGCGATGTCGGTGCTCGTGCTGGTCGCGCTGGTCGTCCTCAACGCCGTGCAGCTCGTCTCCATCAGGAGGAGGACCCTGTGAGACGTCTCGCCCTCGCGGCGCTCGCCGTGGTGTTCGTCTACCCGATCGGATGGAGCGCGTGGTCGTCGGTGCGGGCCGGCGACTCCTTCACCCTCGGCAACTACCGGAAGCTGGCCACGTACGGCGAGGGCGTGGGCACCTATCTGACCAACACCGTGGTGCTCGTGGCGCTCACCGTCGCCGGAACCCTCCTCGTCGCCACCCTCGCCGGCTACGCCTTCTCGCGCTTCGCCTTCCCCGGCCGCGGCCTGCTGTTCGCCCTCGTCCTCGCCATCCTGATGGTGCCCTACCCGACGATCCTCATCCCGCTGTACGTGCTCCTCGGCGAACTGGGCCTGCAGGACTCGCTCGTCGGCCTGGCCCTGGTGATGGTCATGTTCCAGCTGCCGTTCGCGGTGTTCATGATGCGCAACGCCTTCGAGGCCGTGCCCCGCACCCTCGACGACGCCGCGAGGGTCGACGGCTGCGGAAGCCTCCGCACCCTGGTCAGGGTGCTGCTGCCGCTGGTGGCCCCGGGCCTGGTGACGGTCGGTCTGTTCGCCTTCCTCGCCTCCTGGAACGACTACGTCGCCCCGCTGATTCTGATCAGTTCGGGCGACAAACTGCCGCTGCCCGTCGCGGTGGTCAACATGCGGGTGCACAACTTCGGTGCCGTGGACTACCCGGTCATGCAGGCGGGCGTGATGTTCATGGCCGTCCCCTGCCTGATCCTCTTCCTCGCCCTCCAGCGCTTCTACGTGCGCGGATTCATGACAGGAGCACTACGTGGCTGACCCCGTCGTTCCGTCCGCAGGCGTACTGACCCCGCTGGGGCTGGACACCGTCCGGCTGGCCCCGGGCTTCTGGGGCGACCGGCAGACCCTCAACCAGGACGTGATCATCGGGCACTGCCTCGAATGGATGGACAGGAGCGGATGGATCGGCAACTTCCGCGGCGAGCCGGCCCGCGGCAGGGAGTTCGCCGACTCGGAGGTCTACAAACTGCTGGAGGCCATGGCCTGGGCCGGCGACCCGCGGTTCGAGGCGCTGGAATCGGTGGTCGCCCGGGCCCAGGAGGCCGACGGCTACCTCAACACCCGATGGAGCGGCGACCGTTACCGCGACTTCGAGTGGGGCCACGAGCTCTACTGCTTCGGCCACCTCATCCAGGCGGGCGTCGCCCGCCTGCGCCGGACCGGGCCGGGCCCGCTCACCGAGACCGCCCGCCGGGCGGCCGACCACATCTGCCGGCGTTTCATGGAGTCCCCGGAGGTCTGCGGCCACCCCGAGATCGAGATGGCCCTGGTCGAGCTCTACCGGGCCACCGGGGCCGACCGCTATCTGGAGATGGCCCGGCGCTTCGTCGAGAGGCGCGGCACCCCCGCGCTCGCCGACATCGAGCTGGGCCGCGCCTACTTCCAGGACGACGTGCCGGTACGGGACGCGAAGGTGTTCCGGGGCCACGCCGTACGGGCGATGTACCTCGCGTGCGGCACGGTCGACGTCGCTGTCGAGACCGGGGACGCGTCCCTGCTGACCGCCGTGCGGGAGCAGTGGGAGCGCACCGTCGAGCGGCGCGTCCACCTCACCGGCGGCATGGGGTCCCGCCACGCCGGGGAGTCGTTCGGCGACGACTACGAACTGCCGCCCGACCGGGCCTACTCCGAGACGTGCGCCGCGGTCGGGTCGTTCATGCTGTGCCACCGGCTCCTGCTGGCCACGGGCGACTCCCGCTACGCGGACCTCGCCGAACGCACCCTCTACAACGTCATCGCCACCTCGCCGGCCCTGGACGGGCGTTCGTTCTACTACGCCAACCCCCTCCAGGTCCGCGTCCCCGGCGAACCCTCCGACGGCGTCAGCCCGCGGGCGGGGACCGGGCTGCGCGCCCCCTGGTTCTCCGTGTCGTGCTGCCCGAACAACCTCGCCCGCACCCTCGCCTCCCTTCCCGCCTACCTCGCCACCGCGACCGGCGACGGCGTGCAGATCCACCACCTGACCCCCTCCGAGATCCGGCACGACGGCCTCGCCCTGCGGGTGGAGACCGGCTACCCGGTGTCGGGCGGGGCCGAGGTGGAGGTACTCGCCGCCCCTGCCGCCCCGCGCACGGTCTCCCTCCGCCTGCCGCCCTGGGCGTCCGGGGCCGAGGTCGCGGCCGGTGCCGCCGCGGTGCGCCGCGAGGGCGCCCAGGTCCACGTCGAGAAGACCTGGCGGCCCGGCGACCGCTTCCGGCTCGAACTGCCGCTCCGGCCGCGCTGGGTCTGGCCGGACCCCCGCATCGACGCGGTGCGCGGCTGCGTCGCGGTCGAACGCGGGCCGATCGTCTACTGCGCGGAGAACCCCCGGGAGCAGCTCGTCCAGGTGGACACGGCGGGCCCCCTCGTCGAGCACGAGGAAGCAGGCCTGGTCGAGCTGGAGGCCCCGGCGACCACGGTGCTGCCCGGGCACCGGGGCTGGCCGTACGGCGAGCCGCCGGAGGCGCCGGGGGAGCGGACGCGGGTCCGGCTGGTGCCCTACCACCGCTGGGGCAACCGGGGCCCGGCCACCATGCGCGTCTGGCTCCCCGCCCCCCGCGCCTGACCCCCGTGCGGCGGTCACACCGCGTACCGGTGTGCATCCGGTGCGTTGTCACCGGGGACACCCGCCGAGGCCGTGGTGGTTGAATGGCAGGTATGGCCGGCGACGACGCCGGGCGCACCACGCGTGAGGGCCGCCGTCCCACCGGGAGGCAGCCGGGGCGCCCCGGAGCCGAAGGCAACCTGCCCACCGAGGTGACGAGCTTCGTGGGCCGGCGCAACGAGCTGACCGAGACCGTACGAGCGCTTCGCGGCGCCCGCCTGGTGACCCTGACCGGACCCGGCGGGGTCGGGAAGACCCGGCTGGCGCTGCGCGCCGCGGAGCGGTCCCGCCGGAGCTTCCCCGGCGGGGTGTGGCTCGTCGACCTGGGGGAGCTGTCCGACGCGGCGCTCCTCGCCGACGTCGTCGCCGGAACCCTCGGCGTCCGGGCGCCGGCCGGGAGGTCCACCGAGGACGCGCTCGTGGACTTCCTCGCCGACGGCTGCCGCCTGCTGGTCCTCGACAACTGCGAGCAGATCGTCGAAGGCGTCGCGGCCCTGTGCGGTCGCCTGCTCCGCTCCTGCCCGCCGGTCCACCTCGTGTGCACCAGCCGCGAGGAACTGCGGATCGGGGGCGAGACGGTCCTGCGGGTTCCCCCGCTGACGCTTCCCGGCGACGACACCTCCGCGCGGCCCGGGGAGTCGGACGCCGTCACCCTCTTCGTCGAGCGGGCGGCCGCCGCCGCCCCCGGGTTCGCACTCACCGCGGACACCGCGGGCGTCGTGGCGGCCGTCTGCCGGCGGCTGGACGGGCTGCCGCTCGCCATCGAACTCGCGGCGGCGCGCCTGCGCACCCTGTCGCCCGCCCAGATCCTGGACCGGCTGAGCGACCGGTTCGCGCTGCTGACCCGCAGCGGCCGCGGGATCCCGACCCGCCAGCAGACACTCCGGCTGTCCGTGGAGTGGAGCCACGAACTCTGCAGCCCCGCCGAGCGACGGGTCTGGTCGTGCCTGGCGTTCTTCGCCGGCAGCATCGACATGACGGCCGCCACCGCCGTCTGCGGATCCGATCACGTGCTCGACGTCATGACCTCACTCCACGAGAAGTCCGTGCTGGTACGGGAGGAGACCGACGGCACGGCGGTGCGCTTCCGGATGCTGGAGACACTGCGCGAGTACGGCCGGTCGAAGGCACGGGAGGCCGGATGCGCCGACGAGGCGATCGACCGCCTGTGCCACTGGTACACCGGTCTCGCCGCGCGCGCCCGCGCGGAGTTCGTCGGGCCGCGCCAGCTGGAGTGGATCGCCCGCGTCGACCGCGAGATGCCCAACTTCCGCGACGTCCTGGACCGCCAGGTGCTCCGGGACCCCCGGGCCGGCCTGCGGACGGCGGGCGACCTCTTCCCGTACTGGAACGCCCGGGGCCTGTTCCGCGAGGGACGCCGCTGGCTGGACCGGCTGCTCGGCCAGGAGGCGGAAGCGGACGGTGACGCTTTGGCGGGAGTGGTCTACGCCGACTGCGCGCTGACGGCCCCTCAGGGCGACCGCGCGGCCGTGGACGCCCTGCTGACCAGGGCGCGCGCGATCGACGCGGCCTCCACCGACCCGTCGGTGCACGGGATCACCGCCCTGTCCGAGGGCACCGCCGCACTCTTCCGCGACGACTTCGTCCGGGCCCAGGCGCATTTGGAGGACGCCGTCGCCGCGCTCGACGCGCCGGACACCTGCGAGTTGCTGCACCTGTCCGCCCTGACGATGCTCGCCCTCACCCACGAACTGCGGTCCGACGGGGAGTCGGCGCGGCGGCGCTTCGAGGAGGCGCTGGCCTTCACCACCGCACGCGGCGAGTCGGTGTTCCGGTCCTACCTGCTGTGGGGCACCGGCCTCTCGCTGTGGCGCGGCGGGCACGCCGAGGACGCCGCGGCCCGGCTGCGGGAGAGCCTGCGGATGGCCGACGACATCGGCCATCCGCTGCTGACCGCGGCCTGCCTGGAGGTCCTCGCGTGGATCGCCGACGGGGAGGGCGACGCCCGGCGCGCCGCCGCCCTCCTCGGGGCCGCCGACACGCTCAGCCACCGCACCGACAGCCCGCCGACCTTCTTCCCCTCGCTGCTGGTCCACCACGGGCACTGCGACCGGAACCTCCGGGACGCCCTGGGGAAGAGCGCCTTCGCCGTGGCGTACCGCACGGGCGCGGAGCTTGCCGCCTCGGGCGACGTGCGGGGGCTGCTGGAGTCCGCGCCGCCGCCGTCCCCCTCGGCGACGGCGCCCTCCGGCAGCCCGCTGAGCGTCAGGGAGCGGGAGGTCGCCGTCCTCATCGGCCGCGGCCTCACGAACCGGTCGATCGCCCGCAGGCTGGTCATCTCCGAGCGGACCGTGCACGGTCACGTGCAGCGCATCCTGGCGAAACTCAACATGAGCTCGCGGGTGCAGGTCGCGGCCTGGATGGCCGGCCACCGCTAGGGCTTGCCTCGAACGATTCTGCCTGGTGGACAGAGTTCCGCCGAGGGGGAGTTCGCGCGGTCGCCGCTGCCCCGTGCCGAGTCGGGGCGGAAACGGCCGGTGCCATCGACTGGATGGTGTCCGTCGTCTGCGGCAACGGCGGGGAGACGAACCGCCACGCGCGGCAGGAAGTAGCCGACCAGGGGCCCCATGCACAGTGCGATGAGCACGGTTCCGACCCCGACGGTTCCGCCCAGAAGCCAGCCGGCGCCGGCGACGGTGACCTCGATGCCGGTGCGTACGGCCGCGATGTGCAGGCGGGTGCGCCGGACAAGTCCGGTCATGATGCCGTCGCGGGGGCCCGATCCGAATTGTGCGCCGAGGTAGAGCGCGTCGAAGAAGGCCAGTGCGACGAGGCCGACCATCAGGTATCCCATCTCGGCGAGTGTCCCCTGGGGGTGGGGGAGCACGGTGGCGGTGGCATCTGCGGCGAATCCCACGATGGCCACGTTGAGGAGCGTGCCGAGGCCGGGCAGCTCTCGCAGGGGAATCCATGCGAGGAGCACCAGCAGGGAGATCAGGTTGGTCGTCCAGCCGAACGAGATGCCCAGAACCTGGGCGGCGCCCTCCGTGAGCACGTTCCAGCTGGCCGCACCCAGCCCGGACTGGACGAGCGTCATCACGGCGACTCCGTATCCCACCAGGCCGACCAGAAGCTGAGGGATGCGACGCGCCTTTCGGCCAGCGCGAAGTTGGGCAAGTGCGTTCATATGGGTGGTGATGGGCTGGTCGTGACGCGACCGTGCGGGGGTGCGTGCAAGGGAAGCGGGAGGTGCCATGGGGTAAGCCTGCGGCCCATCTGGACCTGGATTCCATAGCCAGATTGGTTAGGCTGGTCGGGTGAAAGTCTCTTCGCACGTGGTGGCAGGCATGCTGGGCCCCTGGCAGGAAGGTCCCGGGCCGACGCATCAGCGCCTGTCCGACCGGCTGCGGCTGCTGGTGCTGGACGGCCGTCTCCCCCTCGGGTCGGTCCTGCCCAGTGAGCGTGGCCTGGCCACTGCGCTGTCCACCAGCAGAACCACGGTCGGCACCGCGTACCGCACTCTGGTCGAGCACGGATACCTCGCCACACGGGCGCGCGCCAGGGCGGCGGTGCGGCTGCCTCATGACATGCCACCCGAGCGCCGCGCCGGCACGGACCCGGCGATCATCGACTTGTCCTTCGCCGCGCCCGCCGCGCCCGGCGAAATCCTGCACGCCGCCTTCGCGGCCGCTCTCGAGCAGTTGCCGCGGCACTTCGAGCGGAACGGCTACGACCGGAACGGCACCGCGGAGCTGCGCGAGGCGGTGGCCCACTGGTGCGAACGGCGGGGACTGCCCACGGCGCCCGACCACATCCTGATCACCAACGGGGCGCAGCACGCGCTGGCCCTTCTTTCGCGAACGCTCCTGTCGCCACGGGACCAGGTGCTGATCGACCATCCGACCTACCCGCACGCGATCAGCACCTTCACCCAGGTGCGGGCTCGTCTCCTACCCGTCGCCGTGTCCGCTTCGGGCTGGGACACCGCGCAACTCCACGCGGCGGGCCGAAGCGCGAAGCTCGCCTATCTGATCCCCGACTTCCACAATCCGACAGGGCTGTGCATGCCCACGAGCGTCCGTCGGGGCCTCGGACTCGCGTGTCCCACGGTCATCGACGAAACCATGACCGACCTGGCCCTGGACGGCGCGAGCCCGGAGCCCTTTGCGCTCCACATGCCGACCGCCATCAGCATCGGCTCGGTCTCCAAGAGCATCTGGGGCGGCCTGCGCATCGGCTGGATCCGCGCAACTCCCTCTCTGCTGGAACGGGTTCAGCAGACTCGTCACGCCACGGATCTGGGCACCCCCCTCGTCGAGCAGCTCGCCACAGCCGTTCTCCTGAACGAGGGCAGGACCCGGCGGCCCGGCACGCTCGAGCAACTGCGGGCGCAACGCGACGCACTGCGCCAAGCGCTCACCGAGCACCTGCCCGGCCTCCATGCCCCGCGACCAACTGGCGGCCTGACGCTGTGGGCGACCTTCCCCCGGCCCATCAGCTCCCGGCTCGCCGCGATCGCCCCCGACTACGGAGTGAACATCGCGGCTGGACCGCGCTTCGGGATCGGAGGTGCCTTCGAACGCAACATCCGGCTGCCGTACGTGCTTCCACCGGACCGACTCACCCAGGCGATCCGCGGACTCGCACAGGCGGAACAGGCACTCACCCGAGGCGTCACCGGAGCTCACAGCCCCGCACCCGTCGCATGAGCGTCGACCGGTCGGGCGGTTTCGTCCATCCGAGCCCGTACTGCCGTCCCGCAGACGGAAGGGCGAAGGTCCGAGGACCGGTGTTCTGAAGCCGCACCGCTGCCCGGGCCGCGCATCGGGCCGGGCAGCGGCTCCTCGCGACCCGCGCGACGTTCCGGCGGAAGTCCTCGCGGCGCCGATACCTGCCCAGGTGCACGCACGCGCCGAGGCGGCCCCGGGCGTCAGCCGGCCGGGGTGATGTTGTGGTTGGTGCGGAAGGTGTTCCCGGGGTCGTACTCGGCCTTCAGCCGGCGCAGCCAGTGCAGCGTCGCCGCGTCGTAGGCCTGGGCCGGGCCGCCCTCCCCGGCGTCCGCGGGGGACAGGAAGCTCGGATGCTTGCCGGGCCTGAGCCAGGGGGCGAGGCGTTCGAGCACCTCCCGCCCGGCGTTCGCGTACGACTCCACCGGCAGGCCCGGAGGGACGACGGTCAGTGCGAACATCGCGAACTCGGTGTCCCTGGCCCCGACCGCGTTCCTCGTCCGGGGCGGGTTCGCGAAGGCGCCTCCCAGGTGACGGATGTCGACGATGTTGACCGAGGTGCCGCTGTCGATGCCGACGACGTCGAGCAGCGAATCGATCGTGGCCGGTTCGAAGTGCCGCAGCAGCGCGAAGTGCTCCACGGCGGCGGCGGGCTCCACGGGGTCGTTGCTGATCGAGGCGAAGTCCTCCGGGCCGATCTGGCCCACCGTGTCGGCGAGGACCGGGGCCGCGGCACGCAGCGGTGCGAGCAGGGCGTCGGCCGCGGCGGGGTCCCCGAGATAGGAGAGCCTGACCGAAACCGTCATGCCGTGCATGAATTCAGGAATGTTCGGCAAGGGGGGGAAATTGAAGATCGCGAGTGCGGAGGTGAGCTCGTCCGGAGCGTTTGCGGTGAGCTCCCGGTACGCTTCGAGAACCGCGTGGGCATCGGCGCCGGAGAAGAAGAGGGAGCCCGCGTGCAAACGCGTGGCCGGGAACAGGGACATGGTCATGGAGGTCACGACGCCGAAATTGCTCTTTCCGCCCAGGAGGGCGCCGAAGAGCTCGGGCTCATGGCTGCCGGAAACCTGGTGGAGTTCGCCGTCCGCCGTGACGACGCCCATGGAGAGCACGTGGTCGCAGGCCCATCCGTGCATCCGGCCCAGGGTCAGGCTGGCGCCACCGCTCAGGGTGTAGCCGACGATGCCGACCCCCGGTGACGATCCGACCAGTGCCGCCAGACCGTACTCCGCCGCCGCCTCCGCCAGATCCCCGGAGAGGACTCCCGCCTCGACGCACGCGGTCCGAGCGGCGGCGTCGATCGCGATGCCGGACATCCGGGAGGTGTTGACGACCAGCGTGTCCTGACCGGCGGGCAGTGTGGGGCCGTGGCCCGTGCGCAGCACGGCCACGCCGAGGCCGGCCCGGCGTGCCATGAGGACGGCCTGCGCGACGTCCGCGGGACAGGTCGCGCCGACCACCACGGCGGGGTGGTGCGTGACCGAGAGATTGAAGACACTGATCTCCCTCTCGTACCCGGCGGAATCGGGCGTGAACACCGGACCCTCCATCGTGTCCGCGAATTCATCGAGCACGTCTTTCAGGTTGTTGTTCGTCTGCATTTTTTTCGTCGACCTTCGGGCGTGGCGAAATGTGTGCGGTGTCGCACATGGAGAACGCGGGAGATGAGTCGCGTCGATTCCCCCCGGGGGGTGCCTGCGACGTCTCACGCCATACACCTACACCTCGTGCGGGCGCGGAGAAAGGGATACCTCGGTCCCGCGCGCCGAATCAGGTATTCGGCCGCATGGGGAACAGGTAGTTCTGCCTGTTGACGCGAGAGCCCGCCGCGGACCGTCCCACGCGTCCGGTGCGGACCCGGTCCGGGCAGGCAACCCGAACTGGAGTCCGGCCGGTTGAAGGGGTGTGCAACCGCCTCCGCGGCCCAGGACCGCCCCCACGACGTGGGCGGCGACGCCGGACATGCCGCACCGCTCCCGGACCCCTGCGGGTCCTTCGGGCCTGCGAGCCCCGCCACGGGGCCATGTCCCCGTGCCCTCCTCCCCAGAAAGCCCGCACCGATGCGCTTCCACCGGCCCTACATATCCACGACCGCCGCGGTCATCGTCTCCTCGCTGGGAGTCGCCGCGTACCAGCACGCACCCGAGAAGCCCCCCGCCCCTGCCCCAGGGACGGCATCGGCCGTCCAGGACGCCGCCGGTCCCGCGGTCCAGCAGCAGCCGGCGGCCGCCACCGCTGAGCCGCGGACCTCGGTCCCGCCGCCACCGCAGTACCCCGCCCGGCTGCCGGGGCTCGGGCCCCGGACCCTGGCGCGCATCCCGGCCGGAGCCCGGCAGGTCGTCCTGGTCACGGGAACGGGCAAGAAGTCGGCGGTCTCCCGGGTCGTGCTCTACCAGCGCGTCGACGGCGGCTGGCGTCCCGGCGAGGTGTGGGCCGCGCACAACGGCTACCGGGGCTGGACCGACGAGCACTACGCGGGCGACCTGCACAGCCCCATCGGGGTGTTCGGCCTCACCGACGCCGGCGGACGGCTGGCCGACCCCGGCACCAAGCTGCCGTACCACCGCTCGGGCGCCTTCAGCATCAGCGGTGCCGGGATCGAGGGCGAGCCGCTCGCGGGCGCCTTCGACTACGTCATCGCCATCAACTACAACCGGCAGCCCGGCACGTCGCCGATGGACGGCACCCAGCCCATGGGCGCGAACCGCGGCGGCGGCATATGGATCCACGTCGACCACGGCGGCCCCACCCACGCCTGCGTCAGCCTCTCCAAGGCCCACATGCGGCAGTTGCTGCGGGCCCTCGACCCCGCAGACCACCCCGTCGTCGTCATGGGCGACGCGGCCTCTCTCGCCCGATGACCATTCCGCGGTCCACAGGAGCAAGCGTGTCCTCCCTTCCCCGTCTCACCGTGATCGCCCTCGCCGTCGCCGGCGCGTCGGTCCTCACCGCCTGCGCGGGTTCGCACACCGGCGACGCGCCCACCGCGCAAGGGGCGGCGCCCTCCCGCGCCTCCTCGACCGTGCCGCGCGCCGCCACCGCCTTCCGCCTCACCACGGGCGCCGCAGACGGCGAACGCCACGCGTCCGTCGGCGGCGCGGGCGATGTCGAGGTCTCCGGAGGGCGGATCTCGTCCGTCACCCTCACCACGGCCGACGGCCGGCCGGTGCGGGGCACCGTGGCCGGCGACCACCGCAGCTGGTCCCCGGAAGGCACCCTGGCGTACGCCACCTCCTACCGCATGGAGGTCGAGGCCTCCGACGACGCGGGTCGGTCGCAGACCCGCCGGCTGTCCTTCACCACACTCGCCAAGGACGACCGCCTGATCGGCACCTTCACCCCCGAGGACGGCTCGACCGTCGGCGTCGGCATGCCCGTGTCGCTGACCTTCAACAAGCCGGTCACCGACAAGAAGGCCGTGGAACGCGGCATACGTGTCACCAGCGACAGCGGCCAGGAGGTCGTGGGCCATTGGTTCGGCGACCAGCGACTGGACCTGCGGCCGGAGACGTACTGGAAGGCGCACGCCCACGTCACGCTGAGCCTGCGCCTGGACGGGGTGAAGGGTGCCGCGGACGCGTACGGAACCCAGGACAAGACGGTCCGCTTCACGGTCGGCCGCAGCCAGGTCTCGACGGTCGACGCCGCCGCCCACACCATGCGCGTCGTCCGCGACGGCCGCACGGTCCGTACGATCCCGATCACCTCCGGCGCGCCGGGCAGCACCACCTACAACGGGCAGATGGTGATCTCGCAGAAGCTCATCTCCACCCGCATGGACGGCGCCACTGTGGGATACGCCGGCCAGTACGACATCCCCGACGTCCCGCACGCGATGCGCCTCTCCACGTCCGGCACCTTCGTCCACGGCAACTACTGGGCACCGGACTCCGTCTTCGGGCACTCCAACGTGAGCCACGGCTGCGTGGGCCTCAACGACGTCCGCGGCGGCGGCGACCCGGGGCAGAACGCGGCGTGGTTCTACGACCACTCCCTGATCGGCGACGTGGTCGTCGTCGAGCACTCCCACGACCACACCGTCGCCCCCGACAACGGCCTCAACGGCTGGAACATGTCCTGGCAGCAATGGAAGGCGGGCTCCGCCCTCACATAGGGCTCCGCCGTCACGTGGGGCTACGCCGTCACCGACCGCCCGCGACACGTCCCGGGCGGTCGGCGGACTGTGCCGTCCCGGCTTCACAGGCGGTGAGCGTCAGGGATCGGTCGGCCCACCACTCGAGTGACGCGGGGCCTTCCCAACTGTCCGTGGCCCCAATGTGGGACGACGAAGGCGACGAAGCGATCCGCCCGACAGGGCCGTTCCGGGTCAGCAGCGTGGGGACCTCACGCTGAGGGGCCGCGGTGGTCGTCGACGAAGGTGACCGTCTCGTGGAGCGGCGCGCGGCCCGTACGGGTGCAGTCCACCGTGCCGTCCTCGAAGCCGATCGACATGCCGCAGAAGAGGATGAGGTCCTGCGGCGGTGAAAGGGTCTCCGCGACGGTCGTGCGGTACTTCGCCCATGCCATCTGCGTGCAGCTGTGCAGCCCCTCGGCGCGGAGCAGCAGCATGACGGTCTGCAGATACATGCCGAGGTCGGACCACTGGGCCAGGCCCAGGTCACGGTCGATGTAGCAGAACAGGGCGGCGGGTGCGCCGAAGAAGTCCCAGTTCGCCGCGGCGGCCCTCTGGCGGGCTTCGAGGTCCCCGCGGGCGATGCCCAGCGCGCCGTAGCGCTGCTCGCCGAACGCGGACCGGCGTTCGCGGTAGGGGGACTTCAGGGCGGGCGGATACTGCTCGTACTCCGGTTCGTCCCAGGCGCCGCCCGCGTCCACCCGCTCACCGGCGCGCTTCCTCAGCTCGGCCAGCGGGCCGCCGGTGACCACGTAGATGTGCCACGGCTGCAGGTTCGATGCGGAGGGCGCCCATGCCGCGGCGGACATCACGCGCTCCAGCACCTCCCTCTGGACGCAGCGGTCGGTGAATCCGCGTACCGCGCGCCGGGTCGTGACCGCTTCGTAGACGTCCACAGTCGCCCACCTCCCGTATGAGTGGTGTTCTGCCCTGTTGACAGCTCAAGCGCGCGAAATGTGACGAGGGGCGGTATCTCAGGGCGCTCGCCCAGGGTGTTTCGGCAGTTCAGCGCGGTAAGTCAACACGAAGATTCGTTTTTTTCGCTTAGGATGGATCCATGCCCAAGGTCACGCAGGAGTACATGGACGCCCGCCGTAAGCAGATCCTGGAGGCGGCCCGCCGCTGTTTCCTGCGCGACGGATTCCACTCGACATCCATGCAGGACCTGTTCGCGGAATCGGGCCTGTCGGCGGGCGCGGTCTATCGGCATTTCGCCAGCAAGGACGAGATGATCACGGCGATCGTCGAGGAGAACATACGCGACGTCCTCGCCATGGTCCACCGTGCCGCCGAGAAGCGTCCCAGTCATTCCGTCGGTGACCTGATGGCGGACATCCTGGATATCGTGAAGGCCAAGACGGCCGAGCAGAACATCGCCGGCCTGTCGGTGCTGGTGTGGTCGGAAGCCCTCCGGAACCCCTCGCTGGCCAGGCAGTTCGACGACCTGATGGCGCAGATGCGGTCGGCCGTCACGGGCGTGATCCGCGAGCACCAGCGGAGCGGCGGCATGCCGGTCGAGGCGTCCGCCGACGGGATCGCCGCCGCACTGATGTGCATCCTGCCCGGCTACATCCTGCAGTTGGCCATGGGCGACGCCAAGAGCATGGAGGAAGTTCCCGGCGCGTTGCGGGCGCTGTGGCCGGACTCGGCGGCGTCCGCCGACTGAGCGTCGGTGGACCGGGCAGTGGCTCGGGCGGGCCGGCGGTGCCGCTACGCCACGCGGTGGGAGCCCAGGGACGGGAACTCCGGGGCGCGGAGGGGGCCGCCGTCGGAGTGCGGGGCGGCGTCCTCGGTGAGTACCCGCTCCAGCACGGCCACGTCCCCCGTCCGGGCGGCCACCAGGAAAGCCGTCAGGAAACGCTGATGGACCTCCGCGGTCACGCGGGTTCTTTTCCTCGCGGCCAGGCGTTTGCGGGCCCGGCTGACCAGCTGGCGGGTATTGACCTCCGAATGCCCGATGAGATCGGCTATTTGCCCGTACGGATAGTCGAAGGCCTCCCGGAGCACATAAGCGGCTCGTTCCACCGGCGTCAGCCGTTCGAGGAGTACGAGCACGGCGACGGCGAGGGTCTCCCCGCTGACGAAGCCCACCTCGGGGTCGCTCAGGGTGTCGACAGGCTCCGGCAGTGACATGCCGACGTAGCTCTCACGCCGGACTCTCGCGGACTGCAGCACGTTGATGGCGAGTCTGGTCACCGTCGTGGTGAGGAAGGCCTCCGGGTTCTCGACCCGGGACCGGTCGCAGGTCTGCCAGCGGATCCAGGCTTCCTGGAGGACGTCCTCGGCTTCACTGACGTTGCACAGCATCCGGTACGCGATACCGAACATCATGCCGCGGGCGTGGAGGAACACGGCCTCTGTCTCGGGGCGGTCCGAGGTGTCCAGCGCAGGCCTGTCCATCGTGGGCACGGTGTTTTTCCTTGCTTTGCTTGCTTTGGTGCTGCGGCCGGCTCGCTGACGGCCCGAGTGGGTGACGGGGCCCGTGTTCTGACGGGCCGACGAGGATCGCGCGTGGTCCGCATGAGCCGGCCGCGGCGGCGGACGCGCGGCGCTGCCCCTCGCTTCGGGAGGGCGACGAGGGGCAGGGGGGAGCCCCCTGCGCCGCCTCGTCGGTCACCGCCGCCACGACCCCCGCAGGGCCGGCCGCCGTGGCCTGCGTCAGTCGTGGAGCGCGTGACGTGCGTGGTGCGCGTGACGGTCCTGAGGCACCCCCGACGGGGAGGCGGCGGCCGCTCCGGCCGTCGCTGCCACAAGGGCGCCCGCGGGTTCGTCCGCGGCGTGCGCGTCGGACTCGTGGGACTCGTGGGAGTCCTCCTCGACGGTGTCGCCGAGGACGGTGAGGGTCCGGCGGGCGAAGACGACGGACGTCAGGCCGAGCACGCACCACAGGACGAGAACGGCGATGTGGCTTCCGGAGGCGTTGCCGTCGAAGTAGGCGGTGCTGCGCATGAGATTGGCGCCGGCGCCCGGGGGCAGCCACTGGCCGATGTCGTCGACCGCCTTCGGGAGCAGTTCCGGCGCGGACGTGCTGCCGGAGAACGGGTTGCCCACGAAGACCATCAGCACGGCGCTGGCCCCGAGCCCCGGGTGCCCGAGGAGCCTGATCAGGCCGGCGCTGGTCGCGCTGATCGCCAGCAGGGTGAGGGACAGGGAGGCATAGGTGGCCAGGTGGTTGTGCGGCAGCGCGCCCAGGATGCCCTGGGCGACCAGGTAGGCCGCCAGGCCGCCCACGGCGCACACGGCGATCAGGTCGATGACCCGGCGCCACCCCGGCAGGTGCAGAGTCGACAGTGTGATCAGCGCAGCGATGAGGATGCCGCAGATGGTGAGCGGGAGAAGTGCCGCGGTGAAGACCACTCCCCGGGGGTCCTCCGCGGAGGTCGGCACGACGTCCACGGTCTTCACGGTGACCTTGGCCGGCGCCTTGGCGACGTCCTTGCGGCCGTTGGGCCTGTGCGACGCGTCGTGGACGTCGGGGACGAACGGCTTTTGCGGCAACTTGACCGCGTGCGCGGCCAGTTGCTGTCCGGATGTCCTGAGGAGCTGGGCCACGGACGTACTCGCCGCCGTGGCTTCCAGAACGGTGACCCTGCCGGGAGCGATGACGAAGGCGCCGTAGACCTCCCGGTTCATGATGGCGGACCGTGCCGACGTCTGGTCGGGGTAGAGGTGGAAGTCGAAGCCGCCGGGGACGTTGCGGGTCATGCCCTCGACCGCGCTCTGACTGGCCGCGCTCGTGCCCACGATTCCCACGGGCAGGTCCCGCGGGGCGATGCGCGATGCGGGCCAGGCGTATGCCAGCGCGGCAAGTGAGATCACCAGTGGCAACCCCACGATCATGAGGACGACCCGGCGCCAGGCCAGGACCCTCGCCAGCGGGTTCTTCACGGTCACGCCTCTCATAAGACGAATGATCATTTTATTTAGTAGCAGTCTGGTGCGTTTGCCGAAAATCGTCAAGACGAACATTCGTTTTCTTTCGGAGTATACCCACGACCCTGGACGCGGCCGACACGGGGCCGAGGTCGCAGCCGACCCCGGCGTCGCAGGTCAGTGAGTGGTCACGGCGGGCGTGCCGTGGGGATCTCCGGTGCTGACCAGGGGGGCCGGCTCCGGCGCCGTGCGCACGGCGCGCGCTGCCCGGCCCGGGCGCTGGCGGAACAGCAGGACCCATCCGGCGACGCTGACCAGCCCGGGGGTGATCAGCCGGTAGAGGAGATCGGCGGCGGTGGCGGGGATGGTGGAGACCCCGCCGTGGTGCAGGGTGAGCACCAGGGCCGCGTCGAGGGTGCCGAGGCCTGCGGGCAGCAGGGGCATGGCCGACGCGGCCGTCATCGCCGCGACATAGGCGAGTACCACCGTGGCGAGCGTGGGCGACGCCCCGACGGCATGGCACACGGCGAGCAGGCACACGAGGTCCGCGGACCAGTTGCCCAGGGCCAGGCCGAGTCCCCGCGCCCAGAAGCGGGCCGACGGGTCCATGGCGGCCAGCTCGTCGAGCAGCCCCTCGGCCGACTGGGGCTCCGCGCCGCTGCGGCGCAGCCGGTGCCACAGGCGGAGAAGGGCGCCCACGGGACGGCGCAGCACGGCGGGGTGGTGGACCAGCGCGAGCGCCGCGCAGGCGAGGGCGACGGTCGCGAGGACATGGACCGCGACCGGGAGAAGCTGTGAACCGTCCCCCGCCACGGTGTGTCCGACCCCGGCGAGGACGGCGAGGGCGATCGTGCTCAGGACGCCGGTGGCCGCGTGGACGAAGCCGATCTGCGGTGCGCTGGCGCCCCAGGCGCGCATGCGGCGGGTCCGGTAGGTGAGCGAGATCAGGTTCCCGCCGGGCAGGCTCGCGCTCAGGGCGTTCCCGGCGAACACCGTGGCGGCGGCCGAACCGATGGTGACCCGCAGTCCGCCGGTGCCGAGCGCGAACCGCTGAAGGCGGGCGAACGCCATCATGGAAACCGCCTCGGCGGCGAGCGCCGGCAGCAGCCATCGCAGGTGGGCGTGGGTCAGCTGTCCCGCCGCCTGGCGCGCGTAGGGGGCGACGCACACCAGCTCGGTTCCCACCACGCCCACCACGGCGCAAGCGGTCAGTACCGTACGCCGGCGCGAACGCGAGGCCGTACGCTCGCTCATCGCGCCGCGGGCCAGGCGGGCAGCAGGCGGACGGGACCTTCGAGATGCATGCGGCACCGCGTGTGCGCGGGCAGGGCCAGGCCCCACAGGCCCGCGTAGAAGTGCACGTCGACGCCGAGGCGACCGGCGAGATCGAGCCGGACCAGGGGGGCGGTGTCGGTGACGCCGTTGAGGGTGAGCAGGGCGATGAGCGGCTGGTGGGTGCCGCTTCCGCCCAGGGTGCTGGGTACCAGTCGCAACTCTCCCGCTGAACCGGCGAGTTGACGTCCCAGATCGGTCCGCTTCCACCAGGAGCGCCGCGAGGGGCCGGCTTCGTCGGCGTCGGACACCCGGAACCGGACCAGACCTCCCACCGGGCCCCGGACGGCGTCGCGGACGAGGAAGGCCTCGTCCACGCGCAGCGGCAGGTACGAGGACACATGACCGCGACGGCGGCTGCGCAGCCAGCTCCCGGTGCCGCGATGGTCACCGCTGACGCCGCTGCCGTCCGCGCCCTTCGGTGGCTTGGGCTCGACGGCCGAGCGGTCGGTGCCGTCGTTCGGGGACGGGGACGGGGGCGGAGAGGCATCGATCACGGGGTTACCTGAGGGCGTGGAGGGGGACGGGGTGGCCCGGAGAACGACCGGCGTCCGGCCGTCCGGGGTTGGTACGCGCGGCCCGGGGCCGCTGAGGGCACGGGACGCCCCGTGCGCGACGGGGCGGCTTCACGCCATGGCCGCGGGCTGCCGGGCGAGCCAGTCCCGGGTGAGTGAGTAACCGGCCCGGATCAGGCGCGGTGTGTCCCGGAAGTCGACGAGGCCGACGACCTCGGTGGTGGCCGCGGGCAGCCGGAGGACCGACCCGTGGACGGCGGCCTGTCGAGGCCCTCGATGCTCGGGTCGGCCGCGAAGGCGGCGCCGTTGAGCGCGCCGGCCGAGGATCCCACGACGAGATCGGGAGTGATGCCCGCCTGGGTGAGCGCCCGCAGCGCCCCGACCTGTGCGGCGCACAGACTGCCGCCGCCCTGCAGCACGAACGCCACGGTGCCGGCCGGCGCTCCGTCGTCCCGCGGGACCTGACACGGGATCATGCCCGATCCGCCGGTGTGCACGGCAGCCATGGCACTGCGCCTCCTCCCCTTCCGGGAACGGTCATTCCAGGTGAGCGCTGCCCATCCTGCGCCTCCGGTGAAGGACGAGTCAAGACGAATATTCGTTTTTCTTTGCGTTCGGCTGCGAGGTGCGGCCGATGCCGTGCCGGTGTCAGACCCCGCGCATCGGCCCGGCCCCGGGCCGCAGATAGACCGCCCAGGTCACCACCGAGCACACGGCGTACGCCGCCAGGAAGGCCCAGTAGGCCGGGTCGCCGCTCTCGCCGTGCAGGAACGACTGCCGGAACGCGAGGTTCACCAGGACCCCGCCGAAGGCGCCGATCGCGCCGGCCAGCCCGATGAGCGCCGACGTGCGGCGGCGTGAGTCCCGCTCGGCGGTCTCCGCGTCCGCGCCTGCCGCGACCGCGGCGTGCGCCCTCGCCCGGAAGACCGCCGGGACCATGCGGTAGGTCGAGCCGTTGCCGATCCCGCTCAGCACGAACAAGGCGACGAAGCCCACCAGGAAGACCGGCAGCGACTCCCTCCGCGACGCGGCCAGCACCACGCCCACGCCCACCGCCATCGCGGCGAAGGTCCACAGCGTCACCCTGGCACCGCCCCAGCGGTCCGCCAGCCTTCCGCCCACCGGCCGCACCAGTGACCCCAGCAGGGGTCCCAGGAACGTCAGGTACGCCGCCTTCACGGGCGTGTCGAACTGCTCGTGGAACTGCACCTGGAGGACGAGTCCGAAGGCGAAACCGAAACCGATGAACGAGCCGAAGGTGCCGATGTAGAGCAGGGACACCACCCAGCTGTGCGGGTCCCTCGCCACCTCCCGCAGCGCCCGCCCGTCGTTCCTCGCCGACGCCAGGTTGTCCATCCTCAGCGCCGCGCCCAGCGCGGCCAGCACGATCAGCGGTATGTAGACCAGCGGGACCAGGCGCGGTTGCGCCGCGCCCGCCGTGGCGATCACCGCCAGGCCCACCAACTGCACCACCGGCACGCCCAGGTTGCCGCCGCCCGCGTTGACGCCGAGCGCCCAGCCCTTGAGCCGCTGCGGGTAGAACGCGTTGATGTTCGCCATCGAGGAGGCGAAGTTGCCGCCGCCGACGCCCGCCGCGCACGCCACGGCGAGCAGGGTGCCGTACGAGACCCCCGGCCGCAGCACAACCCCGGCCAGCACTGTCGGGACCAGCAGCAACAGGGCACTGAACACCGTCCAGTTGCGGCCGCCGAACCTCGCCACCGCGAAGGTGTACGGCAGGCGCAGGGCGGCGCCGACCGCCGTCGGCAGCGCGGTCAGCGTGAACTTGCCCGCCGCGTCGATGTGGTACTCGGGCCCGAGGAAGAGCAGCAGCACCGACCACATGCTCCACACCGAGAAGCCGATGTGCTCCGACAGGACCGACAGGACCAGGTTGCGGCGTGCCACCGCGGCCCCGGACCGCTCCCAGAACTTTTCGTCCTCCGGGCGCCAGTCCGTGATGGCGCGCGACCGGCTCGCGCCCGCGGCGGTGGCCGCGTCCTTGGCGGAGTCCTCTTCCGTGACGACCGTGCTCATGCGCTGTCACCCGTTCCTGTGCGTGGGGGAGTAGTGCCTCCGGCGCCGGCGGCGCGGGGCCTGTGCGTGCCTCACGCGGGAGGCCGCGAGGACGGGTCCGCGGTGCGGCGCACCGGCCAGACCCGCAGGACCGCGGGAGTGCCGTCGGGGGCGGTGGCCTCGTCCAGGCAGCGGCCGTCCCGCAGGTCGAAGACCTGCTTGTACATCGGGGAGGCCAGCGTCGGTACGTCGCCCCGGCTGCCGACGATGCCCCGCGAGAGCACGTGGGCGCCGCTGAACGGGTCCCGGTTGTCGACGGCGAACAGCTCTCCCGCCCGGTCGCGCAGGACCGCCGCCTGCTCCCCGTTCGCGAGGAGTACGGCAACGCCGCGGCCGGGGACCAGGTCCTCGTAGGCGCACGCTCGCGTCCAGGCCGTGCCGTCGAAGATCTCGACCACCGCGTTCATGCGGTCCGCACCTCCAGCCGGGGGCCGGCGACCAGCGCGGGGGCGAGCACGCGCCCGTCCTCGCCGGGGCGGGCGGGGCGGATCTGCTCGCGTTCCGGCACGAAGGTGACGGTGGGGTCGGGCGTGCCGGGCGCGTTGGCGAAGGACACGAAGCGGCGCAGCCGCTCGGGGTCGTCCAGCACGGCGGCCCATTCGTCGCGGTAGTGCTCGACGTGACGTGCCATCAGCGCGTCCAGTTCGGCGCAGATGCCCAGCGCGTCGTCCATGACGACGGCCCGTACGTGCTCCAGGCCGCCTTCGACGCGGTCGAGCCAGGTGGAGGTGCGCTCCAGCCGGTCGGCGGTGCGGATGTAGAACATCAGGAACCGGTCGATGGTCCGCACCAGCGTCTCCCGGTCCAGGTCGGACGCCAGGAGGTCGGCGTGCCGGGGCGTCATACCCCCGTTGCCGCCGATGTAGAGGTTCCAGCCGGCGGCGGTGGCGATGATGCCGAAGTCCTTGCCCTGCGCCTCCGCGCACTCGCGGGCGCAGCCGGACACCGCCGACTTGAGCTTGTGCGGCGAGCGCAGCCCGCGGTAGCGCAGCTCCAGCTCGATCGCCAGGCGGACCGAGTCCTGGACGCCGTAGCGGCACCAGGTCTCGCCGACACAGGACTTCACGGTGCGCAGCGACTTCCCGTACGCGTGGCCGGACTCGAATCCCGCGTCGACCAGGCGCCGCCAGATCGGCGGCAGTTGGTCGACGCGGGCGCCGAACAGGTCGATCCGCTGCCCACCGGTGATCTTCGTGTACAGGCCGAAGTCGCGCGCGATCTCGCCGATGGTGATCAGCCCGTCCGGGGTGATCTCGCCTCCCGGGATCCGCGGCACCACCGAGTAGGAGCCGTTGCGTTGCAGGTTGGCCAGGACATGGTCGTTGGTGTCCTGGAGGGCGGCCTGCTCCCCGTCCAGGATGTGGCCGTTGCCTGGGCCGGCCAGGATCGAGGCGACGACCGGCTTGCAGATGTCGCAGCCCTCCCCGCTGCCGTGTCCGTCGATCAACGCGGAGAAGGAGTCGATGCCGGTGACCCGGACGATTTCGTACAGCTCGGCGCGGGTGTGCGCGAAGTGCTCGCACAGGCCCCGGTCGACGACGGCGCCGCCCGCCTCCAGCTCCTCGGTGACGATCGTGCCGAGCAGCTTGACGCAACTCCCGCAGCCCGTACCGGCTTTGGTGCACCTCTTCACCTCGGTGACGGTCCCGCAGTCCGCCCGGCCGAGCGCGGCGCGGATCTCGCCCTTGCTCACGTTGTGGCAGGAGCAGACCACGGCTTCGTCCGGCAGGGAGACCTGCCCGGCGGGCGCGAGACCGGCGGGCAGGACCAGCTGCTCGGGGGGTGTCCGCAGCGGGCGGCCGCCGATCGCGAGGGGGCGCAGCACGTCGTAGGACTCGGTGTCGCCGATCAGCACGCCCCCCAGCAACTGCCCGTCGCGGCCGATGACCAGCTTCTTGTACAGACCGGAGCGGCTGTCGCTGTAAAGGACGTCGAGCGCGCCCTCGGCCGTGCCGTGCGCGTCGCCGAAACTGGCCACGTCGACACCGAGCAGCTTCAGCTTGGTGGAGGTGTCCGCGCCGGTGAACGCGGCCTCGTCGCGGTGCTCGCCCGCGAGGGAGCGGGCGGCCGTCTCGGCCATCGCGTATCCCGGGGCGACGAGGCCGTAGACCCTGCCGTCGGAAGCCTGTGCGCACTCGCCGATGGCATGGACGTGCGGATCCTCGGTGCGGCAGTGCGGGTCGACGACGATGCCGCCGCGCTCGCCGACCGGCAGACCGCTCTGCCGGGCGAGTTCGTCGCGGGGCCGGATCCCGGCGGAGAAGACGACCAGCTCGGCGGTGAGTTCGCGGCCGTCCGAGAGCTCCATGGCACGCACCCGGCCGTCCTCGCCGGTGAGGACGGCCTGGGAGCCGGCGCCGGTGTGCACGGTGACGCCCAGCTCCTCGATCTTGCGGCGCAGCAGGTGTCCGCCGCCCTCGTCGACCTGGACGGCCATGAGGCGCGGGGCGAACTCGACGACCTGCGTCTCCAGACCCAGGGAGACGAGCGCGCCCGCGGCCTCCAGGCCGAGCAGGCCCCCGCCGACGACGACGCCTGTGCGGGCGCGGGCGGCGCCCGCGCGGATCCCCTCCAGATCCTCGATGGTCCGGTAGACGTGGCAGCCGCTCGCGTCGTGGCCGGGGACCGGCGGCACGAACGGACGGGAGCCGGTCGCCAGGACGAGCGCGTCGTAGGGGTGCAGCCGGCCGGAGGCGGTGGTGACGGTCCGCGCGGCCCGGTCGATCGCGGTGACGGGGTCGGCGGGGCGCAGGTCGATGCCGTACCGGGACAGGAAACCGGCCGGGACGAGCGACAGCTCCTCGGCGCTGGTGCCGGAGAACCACGAGGTCAGGTGGACCCGGTCGTAGGCGGGGCGGGACTCCTCGGCGAGCACGGTGATCCGCCAGTCGCCGGCCCGCGGCTGCTCGACGAACGCCTCCAGGAAGCGCTGTCCGACCATGCCGTGTCCGATCAGGACGAGTTCCTTCGGGCGGTGCGTCATCGGGCGGCTCCGCGGGGGGTGAGGAGGTGGAGGGGAGGGTCGGGCATCGGGTCGTCGCGCCTCCAGGCGGAGGCGAGGTCGCCCGCGGCGGCCAGGTCGCCGAGCAGGATCGCGCCGACCAGGCGGTTGCCGCGCAGCACGAGCTTCTTGTAGCTGCCGCGGGTCGCGTCGGTCAGTCGCAGGACGTCCAGGTCGGGGTCGGCGGCCTGGTCCTCGGTGTCGAGGTGGGCCTCGCCGACGGCGGCGTACTCCAGCGGTCCCGCGCTGAGCCGGGCCGGGGTGCGCGAGCCCCGGTAGAGCGCGCCGGGGTCCGCCCCGGACAGGCGCGCGGCCAGTACGTCGGCCTGTTCCCAGGCCGGTCCGGACAGTCCGTGCACGGTGCCGCGGTGCTGGACGCAGTCGCCCAGGGCGTGCACATGGGGCGCCGAGGCGGCCAGCGCGTCGTCGACGAGGACACCGGCGGCGACCTTCAGGCCGGCGGCGTGGGCCAGGCCGGTGCGCGGCCGGACGCCGCAGGCGATCAGGACCAGGTCGGTGCCGAGACGGTAGCCGCCGGCCAGTTCGACGGCGTCGCCCTCGCCAGTGTCCACCACGGCCCGGGCGCGGTTGCCCACATACGCCTCGACGCCGAGGCGCCGCAGTCCGTCACGGAGCATCGCCGCTGCTCCGGCATCGAGTTGACGATCAATCAGGTGCGGGCCCTGGTGGACGATCTCGACGGCGAGACCGAGTGCGGCCAGTGCCCGGGCGGCACTGACGCCCAGCACGCCGCCCCCGACGACCACCGCGCGCCGCGCCGTGGCGGCGTCCTCGGCCAGCCGTGCGCAGTCGGCGAGTGTGCGCAGGGCGTGCACCCTTTCGCGCAGCCCGCCCCCGTCGGTGCGCCGCAGCCCGCGCAGGGGAGGCAGGACCGGGTTGGCCCCGGTGGCGAGGACGAGCTCGTCCCAGGGCTCGGTCCAGCCGTCGGCCAGGGTGAGGGTTCGCCGAGTCGGGTCCAGGGCGACGGTCTCGCTGCCCAGGCGCAGTTCGGCGTCGCCGGCCGGGAGCGCGATGGCCTCGGCGTCGTGGCGTCCGGTCAGCACGTCGGCGAGGAGGGCCCGATTGTAGGGCGCGCGGGGCTCGGCCCCGTACAGGGTGACGCGGCCGGTTCCGCCGAGCGCGACGTAGCGGGCGGCGAAGCGCGCGGCGGCCATCCCGGCTCCGACCACCGCGATGCGGCGGCGGCCCGTCATGGCCCTACTCCTGTAACGGACTCGGCCGAGGCGTCCCGGGCCGGCTCCACCCGTACCGCGCAGTTCTTGAACTCGGGCATCCTCGACGTCGGGTCCAGCGCCGGATTGGTCAGCGTGTTGGCGCGTCCCGCACCCGGCCAGTGGAACGGCATGAAGACCGTGTCCGGCCGGATCGTGTCGGTGATCCGTGCCGGTGCCACGGCCCGGCCGCGGCGGGAGGTGACCGCCAGCAGGTCCCCGTCCGCCACCGCCAGCCGCCGTGCGAGCAGCGGGTGCAACTCCACAAAGGGCCCCGGCGCCGCCGCGTTGAGGGCGCCGACCCGTCGGGTCTGCGCACCGCTCTGGTACTGGGGCAGCACCCGCCCGGTGGTCAGATGGAGCGGATAGTCGGCGTCGGGCACCTCGGCCGACGGGCGGTCGGTGACCGCGGCGAAGCGGGCGCGGCCGTCCGGTGTGGCGAAGGCGTCCAGGAAGAGCCGCGGTGTGCCGGGATGGTCCGTTGCAGGGCACGGCCAGAAGACCCCGTCCTCGGCCCGGATCCGCGCGTAGCTGATGCCCGCGTAGTCGGCCTGGCCCCCGGCCGAGGCGCGCCGCAGCTCCTCGAAGACCGTCTCCGGGTCGTCGGGGAAACCCCGGTCGACACCGAGCCGCGCGGCGAGTTCGCGCAGCACCCACAGATCCGTGCGGACCCCCGCGGGCGGCTCCACCGCCTTCTGCCGGAGGATCACCCGTCCCTCCAGATTGGTCATCGTCCCCGTCTCCTCGGCCCATTGGGCGCTGGGCAGGACGACGTCGGCGAGCTGGGCCGTCTCGGACAGCACGAGGTCGCTGACGACCAGCAGGTCCAGTGAGCGCAGCCGACGGGTCACCTGTGCCGCGCGCGGGGCGGAGACCACGGGATTGGAACCCATGAGCAGCAGCGCGCGCACACCGTCCGGTCCCGGCCTGCCGAGGCTGTCCAGCAACTCGTAGGCGGAACGGCCGGACCGGGGCAGCGTGTCCGGGGCCACGCCCCAGACACCGGCGACGTGCTCGCGCGCGGCCGGGTCCTCGATCGAGCGGTAGCCGGGGAGCTGGTCGGCCTTCTGGCCGTGCTCCCGCCCGCCCTGCCCGTTGCCCTGGCCGGTGAGGCACCCGTAGCCGGACCGGAGCCGGCCGGCCTTTCCCGCGGCCAGGCACACATTGATCCACGCGCCGACGGTGTCGGTGCCCTTGCTGTGCTGCTCCGCGCCGCGCGCGGTCAGCACCATGCCGGTCCGCGCGCGTCCGAAGACGTGGGCGACCTCGCGGATGTGTCCCGCGGTCACGCCGGTGAGTGCCTCGACGCGCTCCGGCCAGTGGGCCATCGCCTCGGCCCGTGCCCGCTCGAAGCCGGTGGTGCGCGTCCGGACGAACTCGGTGTCGACCAGTCCGTCCGCGATCAGGACGTGCAGCAGGCCGAGGGCGAGCGCGAGATCGCCGCCCGGCAGCGGCTGCAGATGGATGTCCGCCTGCTGCGCGGTGCGCGTGCGGCGCGGGTCGACGACGATCAGCGTGCCGCCGTTCTCGCGCAGTTCGCGGAAGTAGCGCAGCGCGGGCGGCATCGTGTCCGCGGGATTGGCGCCGACCAGGATCAGGCACTCGGTGCGGGCGATGTCCTCCAGCGGGAAGGGCAGCCCGCGGTCGAGTCCGAAGGCGATCCTGTTCCCGGCGGCGGCCGACGACATGCAGAAGCGGCCGTTGTAGTCGATGGTGGCGGTGCCCAGCACGATCCTCGCGAACTTGCCCAGCTGGTAGGCCTTCTCGTTGGTCAGACCGCCGCCGCCGAAGACCCCGACCGCGTCGGCGCCGTGCTCGGCCCCGACAGCGGCGAAGCCCTCGGCCACCCGGTCCAGCGCCTCGTCCCAGCCCGCCGCGCGCAACGTGCCGCGCTCGCGGACCAGCGGTGTGCTCAGGCGGCTCGCCGGTGCGAGCAGCGCGCCGGCCGACTGGCCCTTTCCGCAGAGCGCGCCCCGGTTGACCGGGAAGCCGGGCCGCTCGGCGACCCGCGCCCCGGCCCCGTGCGGCGCCTCCAGGCGCATGCCGCACTGGAGCGAGCAGTACGGGCAGTGGGTGTCGGTGGTGGTCGTCATGCGGACGATCCTGAACGCGGGGCGTTACACCGCTTTCACGCCCGCGTTGCGCCCGTGGTGCGCGTCGCTCACGCCGCGCCGGGGACGGGGTGCGGTCGAGGACATCTGGCGTAACACGGCACAGCACTTGTCTCACATCCGTGTGACGCCCGGGCAACCTTCCGGAAACCGCGCGGCCCGAGTCTGCACCCATGGGCACACCGGTTGAACCCACCCCGGCACCGCCGCCCGGTCCGCTGACGGGATACACCGTCGGTGTCACGGCGGCGCGCCGACGCGACGAGCTCGTCGCGCTCCTGACCCGGCGCGGCGCCCGCGTGGTGGAGGCGCCGGCGCTGCGCATCCTCCCGCTGGAGGACGACATCGCCCTCCGCCGTGCGACCGAACGCTGCCTGGCCGCCCCGCTGGACTACGTCGTCGCGACGACCGGCGTGGGCTGGCGCGGCTGGATGAGCGCCGCCGACGGCTGGGGCCGCGGTGCCGAACTGGCCGCCGCCTGCCGGAACGCCGTCGTCCTGACCCGCGGTCCGAAGGCGACCGGCGCGGTGCGCGCCAGCGGGCTCGACGAGGCATGGTCGCCCAGGAGCGAGGCCACCGACGAACTCCTCACCTGGCTGCTCGCCCGCCCCCTGGCCGGGCTGCGCATCGCGGTGCAGGAACACGGCCTGCCGCTCACCGCGTTCAGTGCCGCGCTCCGCGAGCGGGGCGCCGAGGTCGTCCCGGTACCCGTCTACCGATGGGCGCCGCCGGAGGACCCGGCACCCGTCCGGCGCCTGGTCGAGCAGACCGTCCGCCGCGAGGTCCACGCCCTGGTGTTCACCAGTGCGCCCGCGATCACCGCCTTCCTGGGGACCGCCCTGAGCGACGGGCTGCGCGAACGGGTCCTGGAGGCGATGTCCGGCGACGTGCTCCCGGTCTGCGTCGGCCCGGTCTGCGCGCGGCCCTTGCTCGACGCGGGGCTGCCGGCGGTGTGGCCCGAACGCGGCCGCCTCGGCGCGCTGGTGCGCACGCTCACCGAGACGCTGCCCGCGCGCGGCCGCCGCGAGGTGCGGATCGACGGCCGGACGCTGGTGCTCCAGGGCAGCGCGCTGCTCATCGACGGGGAGAGCCACTGGCTGTCGCCGAAGAGCGCCGCGCTCCTGCGGGCGCTGGCCGAGAAGCCCGGCTGGGTGCTCAGCCGCGCCGAACTGCTGCGCCGCGTATGGCCGGACTCCGACGCCGACGAGCACGCCGTGGAGGCCGCGGTCGCCCGCCTGCGTTCCTCGCTCGGCCCGCACGGCGACCTCGTCGGAACGGTCCCCAAGCGCGGCTACCGCCTGACGGCGACATGACGACGGCCGCCCCCGCGGCCCGGCCCGCGCCGACGCTCCTCGCCGTGGCCCACGGCACGCGGGACCCGGAGGGGGTGGCGGTGACGGAGGCGCTCCTCGCCCGGGTGCGCGCCCGCTCTCCCGGCCTGCGCGTGGAGTTGTGCTTCCTGGACCTGGTGGCGCCGTCGCTGCCGGAGGCCCTGGCGCGGCTGGACGGCGAGGTGGTCGTCGTGCCCCTGCTGCTGGGCGCGGGCTACCACCTGCGCGTCGACATACCCGCGGCCCTCGCCGCCGCGCCGCGTCTGCGGGCCCGCGTCGCGCCGGCGCTCGGCCCCGATTCCCTGCTGGCCGACGTTCTCGCCGACCGCCTCGCCGAGGCCGGGTGGCGTGCCGGCGACGGGCCGCTCGTCCTGGCGGCGGCCGGATCGACCGATCCGGCCGCCAACGCCGACACCGCGGCCATGGCCGCGCTGCTGCGCGACCGGCTTCCCGCGGTGCGGGAGGTCGTGCCCGCCTACCTCTGCGCCGCCGGTCCGACTCCCGCCGAGGCCGTCGCCGCCCTGCGCGCGGCCGGGCACGCCCGCGTGTCGGTGGCCGCGTACCTGCTCAGTCCCGGCTGGTTCGCCCGGCGCGCAGCGGACTCGGACGCCCACCTCACCTCCGCGCCGCTCGGCACCCATGACGCGCTCGTCGAACTCGTCGTGCACCGCTACCGGCAGGCTCTGGCCGAACAGGGCCCCTCGGGTCACCCGGCCCCGCATCGCGCGGCCGGGTGACCCGGTCCGGTCCGGCTACTCCTCCAGCGGTCCGAGGTCCGGGGTGTCGCACAGGTCGACGACCGCGCGGGCGGTGGCGTGCAGTTCCAGGACCACCAGCTCGTTGGTGCCGGGACGCAGGACGGGGCCGGGGACGTAGAGGCGCTTCTGCGGGCCGCGGGACCAGTAGCGGCCCAGCGCGAAGCCGTTGACCCAGGCGTTGCCCTTGGTCCAGCCGGTCAGGTCCAGGAAGGTGTCGGCGGGGCCCTCCACCTCGAAGACGCCGCGGTGGAACGTCGGCCCCACGGGCTGCGGCGCACCGGTGGCGAAGGCGAGCCCGGACAGGTCGTCCAGGGGCAGCGGCCTGCTGCGCCAGCCGGTCAGCTCGGTGCCGTTGGCGCTGACGGGGCCGGTCAGGCCCTTGCGGTCGTGGATGCCCTGGCCGTAGTTGACCCGGCCCTGGTTCTCGACCAGCACCGCCAGGGTCGCGCCGCCCGCGGGGACGGTGAGCGCCAGCGCATGCTCGTGCTGCTCGCGCTCCAGGACGCCGACCGGAGCGCCGTCGAGGAAGACCTGGGCGCGGTCCTTGACCTGGGCGAAGTGCAGCAGGGTCGGGCCCGCTTCGGTCAGCTCGGTCTCGTACAGGACGAAACCGAAGTCCTGCCCCAGTTCCTCCATGGTCAGCGGACGGGGACCGGCCACCGCCTCGCCCAGCCGGTCCGCGGAGCCGAGCAGCGACGCGGTCCCGGTGAGGGCGACGCCGAGGAGGTTGAGCTTCTTCGACGGCTCGGGCAGGGGGCCGCCGGGCACGGTGGTGTGCCGGGCGAGGACGTCGCGGAACGCGAGGTACTTCGGGGTGATGTCCCCGGCCTCGTCCAGCGGCGCGTCGTAGTCGTAGGAGGTGATGGTCGGCCGGTACGTGTGCTTGTCGTTGGCACCGTTGGTGAAGCCGAAGTTGGTGCCGCCGTGGAACATGTACAGGTTCACGCTGGCACCCGCGGACAGCAGTTCGTCGAGGTCCGCGGCGGCGCTGGCGGCGTCGCGGACGACGTGCACCCCGCCCCACCGGTCGAACCAGCCGTTCCAGAACTCGGTGCACATCAGCGGGCCTTCGGGCTGGTGCTCGCGCAGCGCCGCCAGGTTCTGCGCGGGCCGGCTGCCGAAGTTGACCGTGCTCAGGACGCCCGGGATGCTGCCGCGCGCGAGGTCGGTGGGCTGGTCGCAGGTGAACAGCGGCACGTCGACACCGCCCTGGCGCAGCTTCGTCTCCAGGTGCGTGAGGTAGGCCGGGTCCTCGCCGTAGGCGCCGTACTCGTTCTCGACCTGCACGGCCAGGACGGGGCCCCCGTTGGTGGCCAGGTACGGCGTGACGAGCGGCAGCAGCCGGTCGAGGAACGCGTCGACGGCCTCCAGGTAGCGCGGGTCGGCGGTGCGCAGCGCGATGTCGGGCGTGGCGAGCAGCCAGGACGGCAGGCCGCCGCCCTCCCACTCCGCGCAGATGTACGGCCCGGGCCGCAGCAGTACGTGCAGTCCCTCGGCCTGGGCGAGCGCCAGGAACGCGGGCAGGTCCAGCCCGCCGTCCGCGTGGAACTCGTCCGGCCGCGGCTGGTGGAGGTTCCACGGCACGTAGGTGTCGATCGTGTTCAGTCCGAGGAGGCGCGCCTTGCGCAGCCGGTCCTGCCACTGGTCGGGGTGGACGCGGAAGTAGTGCAGGCCACCGGAGATGATGCGGAACGGCTCGCCGTCGAGGCGGAATTCGTTCCCTTCTGTCCGCAGTACGGGCATGGCGGGGGCTCCTCCAGTGGAGTCGGGATCACGTGCGTGCGGTGCTGTCACGGGGTCTCGCGGACGGGCCGGCGAGGGGTGCCCGGGACGGGATGTTTGCGTTGCCATCGCGGGGCGCGACGACGAGGGGCGGGGTGGTGGAGGGGGTCAGCGGTTCACGGGCGGCGGTCTTCCGGGGGAGGGGCGGTACTGCCGCGGACCACGAGCCGGGTGGGCACCAGCGTGGTGCCCTGCTCCGCGACGTCGTCCCTGATCTGCCGCAGCACGCCGTCGACGCAGCGCCTGCCGACCTCGGCGAAGTCCTGGTGGATCGTCGTCAGGGGCGGCATGAAGGAGGCGGCCTCCGGGATGTCGTCGAACCCGACCACGCTCACGTCCTCCGGCACCCGACGGCCGTGCTCGCTCAGCGCGCGCAGCACACCGAGGGCCATCTGGTCGTTGGCGACGAAGACCGCGGTGCAGTCCGGGTCCGCCGCGATCCGCTGGCCGGCCTCGTAGCCGGACTCCGCCGACCAGTCGCCGCGCAGTAGCTCCGGGACCTCGCGGCCCGCGGACTCCAGGGCCTCCCGCCAGGCGCCGACCCGGCGCTCGGACGCGAAGGACTCCTTGGGGCCCGCGATGTGCCGGACCGTGGTGTGGCCGAGGCCCAGCAGGTGCTCGACGGCCGCGCGGGCGCCGCTGGCCTGGTCGGTGTCGACCACGCAGTACTGGTCACCTGCGTCGGAGTCGACGACGACCAGGGGTGCCGCCGGGGGCAGCGCCACCGTCATGGCGTCCAGCAGATGGACTTCCATGATCATGACGATGCCGTCCACGGCGAGCTCGCCGAGCCGCGAGAAGGCGCCGCGCACCCCGTCCTGCGTGGGCGCGGTGACCGGCAGCAGGGTGGTCGCGTAGCCCTCGCGCGCCGCGGAGGACGAGACCGCCTCCAGGGTGCGCATGTTGCCGGTGCTGGACAGGCTGAAGAGGATGACGCCTATCGTGCGGAACTCGCCGCTCTTCAGCGCGCGCGCCGCGCTGTTGGGGCGGTAGCCGAGCTGCTTCATCGCGGCGAGGACCTGCTGCCGGGTGTCGTCGAGCACCCCGGGGAAGCCGTTGGAGACCCGGGAGACGGTTTGCGCCGAGACGCCCGCCAGCTTCGCGACGTCGGCCATCGACGCGCCGCGCCGCCGTCGCTGCGCGGCGGCCACCGAGTTCTGTCCGGTCCCGTCCACGTCCGCCGTACCCTTCGTCACGCACATCAGCCGCTGAATGTCAGAAGTCTATGGGGGGCCGAACGCCGCGGATCAGCGGTCCGCGAGGCCCCGGGTGGCCGGCGCCGGCGGTTCCCCGCCGGGGAACCGCCGGGCCGGCCACGGGTGGTGCCGTTGCGTCAGTTGACGGTGAAGCCCTGGTCCTTGCCGTACTTCACCGAGGCGTCCTGCCAGTTGGAGAGGGCGTCGGGGAGCGGGGTGGAGGACACGTAGGCCTTGCCGACGGTGTCGTTGAAGATCGAGTTCGCGTACACCTGGTACGGCAGGTAGGACCAGCCGGGCGCCACGTTCTTCGCCGAGGCGGCGAAGATCTGGTTCGCCTTCTGACCGCCGAAGTAGGGGAACTCGGTGTTGAGGAACGCGTCGGAGTTCAGGTCCGCGGTCGTCGCCGGGAAGGCGCCGCCCTTGATGCGCGCCTGCACACCTGCGTCCTTGTCCGCGTACTTCACGAAGGCGTAGGCGAGGGCCTTGTCCTTGCTGGCCTCCATCACCGCCAGCGAGCTGCCGCCGTTCTCCGCGCTGGCGGTCTTGCCCGCCTCCCACTGCGGCAGCGCGGCGGCGCGCCAGTCACCGGAGGCCGAGGGGACGCCGGAGACGAAGTTGGCGGGCATCCACGCGCCGGTGTTGAGCGTGGCGATGGTGCCGTCGGCCAGTCCCTTGTACCACTGGTCGCTCCACGAGCTGATCGGGGCGAGCAGCTTCTCGGAGATGAGCTTCTGCCAGACGGCGGTGAACTCCTTGGTGCCGGGGTCGGAGAAGTCGACCTTCACCTTGGTGCCGTCCACCGTGTACGGGTGGCCGCCGGCCTGCCAGATCAAGCTGGTGACGAAGCCGGCGTCGCCGGTGTCGTTGGTGATGTACGCCTTGGGGTTCGCCTTGTGCAGCGCGCGGGCCGCGTCGAGGTACTCGTCCCAGGTGGTGGGCACCTTGATCTTGTACTGGTCGAGGACCTTCTTGTTGTAGAACATCGCCATCGGACCGGAGTCCATGGGCAGGGCGTACACGCCGTTGTTCAGAGAGACGGCGTTCCAGGGGCCGGGCGAGTAGGCCTTGGACAGGTCCTTCGCGCCGTACGGGCTGAGGTCGGTCACGGACTTGCCCAGCGCGAACTGGCTGAGCGCGTAGTACTCGATCTGCGCCACGTCCGGGGCGCCCGAGCCGGCCTGGACCGCGTTCTGCAGAGCGGTGTACTGGTCGTTGCCGGTGCCGGCGTTGACCAGCTTCACCTTGACCTTGGGGTACTTGGCCTGGAAGTCGCTGACCACCTGCTTCAGCGTCGGCTCCCATGCCCACACCGTCAGGTTGCCGCCCTTGTTCAGCGCCGCCTCGACGCTGCCCGCGTCCGCGGCCTTGGCCCCGGAGCCGGAGTCGTCCGAGGAGCCGCAGGCGGTCAGGGACAGGGCCGCCGCGCAGAGCACCGCGAACGCCTGCGCCGAACGGCGAAGTGGCTTGTTCGTCATCGCATCTCACTTCGTTGTGGTGATGAACTGCGGCGCCGCCCGACGGCCACCGCAGGGGTGTGCCGGGGAGAGGGCTGCAGGGGGGACACGGCGCCCGCCGGGCGCCGGTGATCATTCCTTGACGCTGCCGGCGCTGAGGCCGGTCTGCCAGAAACGCTGGAGGAAGAGGAAGGCCGCGATCAGCGGGACGATGGTCAGCAGCGACCCGGTGATCACGAGATTGAAGACGGGCTGCCCGCCGGCCGTGGCGGCCTGGGCGTTCCAGGCATTGAGCCCCAGCGTGAGGGGGTACCAGTCGGGATCCTTGATCATGATCAGCGGCAGGAAGTAGTTGTTCCAGGTCGCGACCACGGTGAAGAGCAGGACGGTGACGATGCCCGGCCCCAGCAGCGGCAGGCTGATCCGGAAGAAGGTGCGGATCTCGCCCGAACCGTCCACCCGCGCCGCTTCCAGCAGCTCGTCCGGGATCGCCTCGGAGGCGAAGACCCACATCAGGTAGAGGCCGAAGGGCGAGATGAGCGAGGGGACGATGACCGCCCACGGCGTGTTCGTCAGGCCCATCTTGCTGAACATCAGGAACGTCGGCACGGCCAGCGCCGCACCCGGCACGGCGACCGCGCCGATCACGACCGCGAACACCGACCGCTTGCCGGGGAAGTTGAACTTCGCCAGGCCGTAGCCGCCCAGCACGGCGAGGAAGGTCGCGCCGCCCGCGCCCACCACCACGTACAGCAGGGTGTTCAGCAGCCACCGTACGAAGATGTGGTCGTTGTAGGTGAGTGTCTGCTGGATGTTGTCCCACAGGGCGAAGTCGCCGCTGAACCACAGCCCGAAGGAGTCGAGCAGGTTCTTCTGCGTCTTGGTGGCGCTGATCAGCAGCCACGCCAGCGGGATCAGGGCGTACACCGCGACGAGCGCGGTCAGTACGGTGAGCAGGATGTTGCGCCTGGGCCGGTCGGAGGAGCGGCGCCGGCTCGCGGACCGCCCGGACAGGACGGAGCCGGAGCGCTGCCGCTTGGGCGCGAGGGTGCTGGTGCTGGACTGGGCCATCGTCACGCCTCCTTCCGCATGCCGCGCAGCTGCACGACGTAGGCGACGATCATCGTGACCACTCCCATGACGATCGCGACCGTCGCGGCGTAGTTGTGCTGCTGGCCGGAGAAGGACAGCGAGTAGGTGTAGAGGTTCGGCGTGAAGTACGTCGTGATGGCGTTGGGCGCCAGCGGCTTGAGGATGCTCGGCTCGTTGAACAGCTGGAAGCTGCCGATGACCGAGAAGATCGTCGCGATCACCAGCGCCCCGCGGATCGCCGGGATCTTGATGGACCTGACGATCCGCAGCTGGCTGGCGCCGTCGATCTCGGCCGCCTCGTAGAGGGAGTGCGGGATCACATGCAGCGCCGAGTAGAAGATCAGCATGTTGTAGCCGACGAACTCCCAGGTCACGATGTTGCCGATGCTCGCGAGCACGAGGCTCGGGGAGAGCGGGTTCGGCAGCGAGGTCCCGAAGGCGTCGTTGAGGTTGGCGACCAGGCCGAAGCGGTCGCCGTACATGAAGCCCCACATCAAGGTCGCCACGACGGCCGGGACGGCGTACGGCAGGAAGATCGTGATGCGGAAGAAGTTCCGGCCGTGGAGCCGTCCGCTGTCCAGCGCGAGGGCGATGAACAGGGCGATGCCCAGCATGATCGGCACCTGGACGGCGAGGAACAGCGCGACGCGGCCGAGTCCGGACCAGAACTGGCTGTCCTGGAAGGCCTGGGTGTAGTTGTCCAGGCCGACGAACGAGGTGCCGCCGATGAGCTGGTCGCGGAAGAGGCTCAGGTAGATCGAGTAGCCGATCGGCGCCAGGAAGACCAGCGCGAAGAAGATCATGAATGGCGCCACGAAGCCCCATCCCAACCAGCGCCGGCCCCTGCGTCCGGGCGGTGGTGCCGCCCTGCCGGTACTGGACGGCGGCGATATGGCTGCCATGATCCCATCCCTCACGTCGTCGTGCGGGGCCCCGTCGATGGGACGGAGCCCCGGATGGTTGCGTAAACATCGGCGACCGTCCGATCGCACGTTTGCGCAAACATTTTGGATGACGTGATGTTGGCACCGCTGTTCGGGAAGCGTCAAGGGGCGTTCAGGGTTTCTTCGCCGGCGGGCGGTGCGGATGGTGTCGGCGCAGGCCGGCGCGCCCCGGCCGCGCGGGTGCCGGCGGCGGGGAGGGGGCGTGTGCGTCTTTCCGGCGGCGGACGGGCGCCGGGTGCCACGGAGCCCGGGGGAACGGCCGTTCGGCGGGTGGCCGCCGTTCGGGGGATCCTCGCCTCGGGCGGGGTCGGGTGCCGCCCGGCGGGTCGCCCGTCGGGGTGGCGCGGATCACACCTTCGCCGGTGGGATCCGGCCCGTCCGCCAGGGCAACGACCCCGCCGCAGCGTGGCCGTTATGGTGAGTTATGTCCGGAATGTCGAAATGATCCGCCGCTCATGCGGCGGCAGGACCCCTCGGCGCGCCCGCTCAGTACCAGTGGTTGGTCTGCCAGAAGGACCAGGCGCCGCAGGGGCTGCCGTAGCGGCTGTCCATGTAGTTGAGGCCCCACTTGATCTGGGTGCGCGGGTTGGTGCGCCAGTCCGCGCCCGCCGAGGCCATCTTGGAGCCGGGCAGGGCCTGCACCAGCCCGTACGCGCCGGAGGAGGCATTGGTCGCGGTGAAGTTCCAGCCGCTCTCGCGGCTGACGATGTTGGAGAAGCACTGGAACTGGGCGGAGTCACCGATGATCGCCCGGGCCATGTCCTGGACCACGCCGGTCGACGACGCGGCATTCGCCATCAGCTCGTCGGCCTTGCGCTTCTCCTCGGCCTGCCGCTCGGCCTCCTTGCGGGCGGTGGCGTCCCGGGCGGCCTGCTTGCGGGCGGACTCCTCGGCGGTCTTCCGCGCGGTGGCGTCGGCGGCGTCCGTCTGCGCCAGGACCTGCTGCGTCAGCGACGCCTGCTGAACCTGCTGACCGGCGGGAATGTCCGGGAGGACGGTGATCGCGTCGGTGGCGGCGACGGGCTGCAGGCCCGGCTGCTCGCTGCCGGAGGCGACACCGACGACAGCGCCCACGGTGGTGACCGCAGTGGCCGAAGCCACCGCGAATCCCCGGACCGAGATCCGGCTCACACGGTTTCCTTCCCGCGTCGCCCGCTCGGTGACCTCACGGACGTGAACGTGCCCCTTGGTGCCGACCTGATCGTGCACCGGTCCTGGAAACCACGGAACAGCACGTCAATTCCGGGCTCCCGTAAGCCTGGTGAGCACGGACAAGCCATGGGCAGGGCCTTACAGAACCGACAGCCTGCCCTAGTCGAACACGCCGGCGCAACGTATTGGCACCTTTCCGCATCACGCTGTTCGACCGGAAGCCGTGTCGAGCGGGTCGAGCTGGGATCCGGGGGCCCGGCGGCCCGGGAGGCAGCGCTCCTGCCTCCCGGCCCGCGGGCCGTCACTCGGCGGCGGCGCCGGCGGTGATGGGGGCGGTGTTGTCGCTCAGGTCCGGGTCGAAGTCCCTGACCGGCGGCTCGTAGTGGCTGTTGACGATGGACACGGAGCCGGGGGCGTTGGCCGGGGCCAGGCTGTCGATGCGCACGGTGAAGGTGAAGTCGCTGCGGTGGTGCTCCCAGAGGAAGATCGGCGTACGGCAGTGGAAGGAGCGTCCGCCGCCCTGGCAGTTGGCGGGAGCCGTGAGGGCGGTGGTGCCCTCCGGGAGGGTCACGTCGACCAGCGCGGCCGGTTCCCCGGCGAGGAGCGAGGCCACCCAGGCGGGCCCGTCGTTCTCGACTGCGACGGTGGTGGTGACGGTGTCACCGGGCTGTCCGGTCACCTCGGCGCCGACCGCCTTGAGGTCGGCGGTGTTGGCGGCCTGGATGGTCGTGACGCGGTAGTTGTCGCCCGGATCGAGGTCCGGATCCAGGTCCGCGCCACCGGTCGCGCGGCGCGCCGCCTCGGGCTCCAGGGTGAGCCGGTCGCCGGAACCGGGGACGAAGTCCTTCCCGGTCAGCGCCTGTTGGTATGCCTCGTCGGTGTACGGCTGCGCCGAGTAGTCGAATCGCTCGTACAGGGCGGCCGTTCGGGTGTGCACCGCCGCGGCCCCCGACAGGTCGTAGGTCCGGCCCGGCCGGGCGGGCTCGTCCACGACGCACACCACGCTGGTGCCGGTGGGGTTGGCGGTGTCGTCGTCGGCGGCGTAGGCGCAGTTGGCGTACCGGTTGGTGAAGTCCAGGCCGTGCGAGGCGAAGAACGTCAGCAGGGTGCGGTCGACGGTCTGGTTGCCCAGGTTGCCCAGCCGCAGCTGCTGGGGGATGTCCGTGTCCGGGGCGACGCCTTTGAGGCGGGGCAACTGGTTCAGCGACAGGTCCGGGCCGCTGCCGATGGTGACGGTCACGTCCATCGGTTCCGCGTCCAGTGGGCCGAAGTCAGTGTCGGCGCTTGCGGAGATGTGCACGAGGCCGGAGGCACCCGCGGCGGCGCCGGTCCGGGCGTGCAGGTCGAGGGAGGCGACCGTGGTGGAGGGGCCGGCGCCGATGGCTCCGAAGTCGCAGCTGGCGGTGAGCTCCGCCGTGCCGTCCGGGACGCAAGCGGCGGGCCAGGTCACCGCGGCGACGTCCGCGAGCCCGGAGGCGTCGACGGTGAGCCGGCCGCCGGTCACGTTGTTGTCGGCGTTGCCGTGGCCGACGCCCAGCGTGAGCGTTCTTGGTATCGCGGTGCCGGATTCGGCGTCCGCGGCGGGGAGTTGCAGGTCCCACGGCGCGGCGATGGTGAGGTAGTCGGTCGGTTCGGTGGCGTCGGCGTGGGCCGGGACGGCAGTGGCGGCGAGTACGACACCGCTCACGGCCGCCAGGGCGAGCCATCCGCGGCGGCGTGACGTGCGGAACGGGTTGCGCGGTTCCCGCATGGAGTGAACTTCTTTCCTCCCGGTGCGTGCGTGCGTGCCCGTCCGGGTGAGTCCGGATGGGTCGCAAGTCGCCCGGGACGTAGGGCGATTGGATCAACCGGAAGGCTATGCGGCGGCGCTGACAGAGCCCCTTGTGCGGGCTTCGGGCGGTGCCGCCCGGGACGGCCGGGGCGGGACGGCGGTCCCGCCCCGGCCTTGTGTCTGTCCGGCCTCTCAGCGCAGCGTGTACGCCGAGGGGAGGGTCTGCCGGACGGTGTTGCCCTGGCTGTCGGTCGCGCTGATCCTCAGTCCGACGCCGTGGGCGGCCTGGTCCCGCCGGGGGTTCCTGACCGTCGTGGTGAAGGTGTTCTTCCCGGTGGCGCGGGTGGTCGCCGGGCGCCAGGTCCTGCCCCCGTCGAAGGTGGTCTCCGCCTTCAGGGAGGTCACCTTGGGGAGAGCGGTGAGGCGTTCCTGGTAATAGCCGACGACGGTGATGTCGTGGCTCTCCCCGGCCTTGACGGTGTTGTCCAGCGCCAGACCGAAGTCGTAGCGCAGGAAGATCAGCGGCTCCGGACGGCACGCCGCCGTGTCGCCGCCGACCACCTCGCCCATGCACGGGCTCAGCTGCGGGGCGTCGTCCTTGGCGGGTTCGGCGGAGGTGTACTGCCACACCGTGCTGACGTCGTCGGTCTTCGCCTCGAACGTGTACCGGGCCGACTTCGCCGGCAGGTCGTACGAGACGAGGTCACCGCCGTCGCAGCCGGTCAGCGCCAGCATCACCGCGGCTGCGAGCACCATGAGGGCCCCTCTGCGGCGTCGTGCCGACGGCACCGTGTTCTTCATCGCGTTGGTCTCCTTCGCGGTCTCTCGTGCCGTCACTGGGTCAGGTAGTCGACGTCGGGGAGCGGCTGCGTGTGCCGCGCGATCTCGTCACCGGACGCGTTCCGCAGCATGAAGTCGCAGGTGAAGTCGAGGTTCGGCAACGTGGTCGACGGGGTCGGCCCGCACGCGGGGACCTCGGTGAAGTCGTGCGTGATCAGCTCGTCGTCGACGATGCCCATCAGCGCCTGGCGGCCGCCGCCGCTGCCCGTCACGAAGACACTCGGGTAGAACGTGTCGCCCTGCCGGCACCCCGAGCACGGTCCGGCCGAGACGGTGAAGCCGGACGGGGTCCGCGCCTGCGACGCGGCTCCGGGCACGGAGGGTCCCGCGTTCCAGTGGATCGCGTTCCTGCCGGTCAGGACCAGGTCGTTCACCTCGGTCCGGTTGTGCGTCATGAAGGAGTCCGCCCCGTCCTCGGCCCAGGAGGCGGTGAACCGGCTGATCGCGTCGGGCTGCCGTGCGACGAAAACGGTCATGGCCTTCTGCGTGGCAGGGTGCGGCAGGGACACCTGCGACGTGACGGGCGTGGCCCGCAGGTGCTGCATCCAGCTCAGCTGGTGGACCCAACCGGGCCGTGCCCCGTGGAAGGACAGGTCGACCCGGTCCAGATCGCCCTTGCGGACCCGGTAGGCGCCCGTCCCGATCTGCCCCTCGTCGTGGTACCTGGCGACGTACGCCGTCGGCACGGCACTGCCGCCGAGAGTGATCCGGACGTGCGACCGGTCGGCCTTGATGCGCTTGATCAGGCCTTCGGCCTGCGCGTAGGGCACGGTCACGACGGGCAGCGCGGTGTACGCCTGGAGCGCCGGGCAGCTCTGCGGCCCGAACCCGCACTGGTCGAGCGTGCCGGGGCTTCCCAGCGAGGTCAGGTCCGGTGCCGCGACCAGCACACCGACGGCGCCCGCTGCCGCGGCGGCGGCCACCCGCTCGTCCCGCAGCCTGGCGAAGTCGCACGTGCCCTGGCAGATGTCGGCCGGGGTCAGGAGGACGAGCTTGCCCCGGGCGCCGGCGTCCGCGAGCTCGGCGGCGGTCCCGTTGCCCGCGTAGACCACCGGCAGGTGACCTTCGACCGGCAGCCGGGGAACCGGGATCGCGGCTTCGCGGAAGCCCGGGTCGCCGTCGTCGTTCAGCCACATCTGCGTCTCGCTCACCGTGGCGTCCGGCGTCGCGTAGCGGGCGGACAGGCCCGTGGGGGCGCCGCCGCCGGAGGCGCGCAGAGTGACGGCGGGGGTCACCCGCGAGCTGTAGAAGTCATGGGTGAAGGTGCCCATGCTCACCTTGCCGGTGGTGGGCAGCACCCACCAGTGGGGTTCGACGGCCTTGTAGTCGGCCGAGAACACCGTGCCCGTCGTCCACGCCCCGGTCGCCGAGACCCGGTTGACGGCGTCGGAGGCCGAGTAGGTCTCGGTGGACTCCGGGTACTGCACGCTCAGCGGCTTGGCCTTGCGCAGGTCGAACGTGACGGTGGTGGCCTTGGAGAGGCCCACCTCCGGGGCGATCGGCTGGGCCTGCTGCCACTCGCCGGACGCGTCCCGCCAGCTGACCGGCATCTGCACCGCCCAGGTGCCGCGGAAGAGCTGCTCGGTCATCGTGTCCCGGTCGATGTCGAGCACCGGGCCCGTGTGCAGGTGGACCTGGTCGTCGACCGGCAGGAAGGTGGCGGTGCCGTAGCTGACGTCGGTCGCGCCCGCCGGGGGGACGACGTTCAGGGTCAGCGGGAACTTCTCGGCTTCGAGGAAGGTGTGGATGCCCGAACTCAGCTTCACCGAGCCCGAGTCGTCGCGGGCGGTCAGCAGCCCGTTGTAGCCGCCGAAGGGCCCGTTGTCGCCGAGCACCCTGCCGTCGACGGTCACCGACACCTCGGCGGAGCCGCCGGCGGGCACGACGACCGTGTCCGTGCTCAGGGTGAACAGGCCCGCCTTGGTGGGCTTGCCGTCGGCGAACGAGACGGGCATCGCCAGGTGCAACGTGGTGTCGTCGTCACCGCGGTTGGTGTACGTGATCGTCTTTGTCACCGGCGCGTGCGGGAAGGCCAGGCGGCCGAAGTTCAGGGTCCCCTTCGGGACGATCCGCGGATTGGTCGCGGTCGCCAGGTCCACCCGGCCCCGGCCCTGGGCGTACATGTCGTGCCCGAGGTCGGTGGCGGTGTCCATCAGCAGCGCCTTGATCTGCTGCCCCGTCAGTTCCGGGTGCTGCTCGGCGACGATGGCCGCGGCGCCCGCCACGTGCGGGGTCGCCATCGAGGTGCCGTCGGCCGCGGTGTAGTACTGGTCCACCGGCGTGCCCATGGACGTGCCCGCGGCGCGTGCCGCGACGATGCCGACGCCCGGGGCCGCGATGTCGGGCTTGGCCGCGCCGTCCCCGATCCGCGGACCGCGGTTGGAGAAACTGGCCATCTCGTCGTTCTTGTCGACGGCCGCCACGGTCAGGGCGTCGTCGGCGGAGCCCGGGGAGACGACCTTCTGCGGGACGAAGCCGGAGTTGCCGGCCGCGACCACGAACAGGGTGCCGGTGGAGCGGCTGAGCTCGTTGAGCGCCTGGCTCATCGGGTCGGTGCCGTCGGTGGGGTCGCCGCCCAGACTCATGTTGACGACCTTGGCACCCGAGTGGGCGGCCCAGTCCATCGCCGCGATGATGCCGTCGTCGGGGCACTGGCCGCTGTCGTCGCAGACCTTGCCGACCAGCAGCTTGGCGCCGGGTGCGACGCCCTTGCGCAGCCCCTTGGAGGCGGCCCCGCTGCCCAGCACCGTGGACGCCACATGGGTGCCGTGCCCGTGGCCGTCCTTGGCCCCGGTGGGGCTGCCGGTGAAGTCGACCTGGCCGACGATGCTGCCGGCGACGTCCGGGTGGGTGGCGTCGATACCGGTGTCGAGCACCGCCACCGTCACGCCGGTGCCGTCGTAGCCGCGCTCCCAGGCGACGGGCGCGCCGATCTGCGGCACCGACTGCTCGAGGTCGACATGGGCCATGCCGTTGAGCCAGACCTTCTTGACCCCGGCCAGGGAACCGGCGGACCGGGCGGCGGCGGACGTGGCGTCCGTCTTGCCCCGCACCTGCTGCCACCAGCGGCCGTCCTCGGCGACGTTCATCGAACGGCCGTTGATGCTCGGCAGGGCCCTGCCGCCGGAGGCGCCGGCCACCTTGCGCGTCATGTCGGCCTTGGCGGTGCCGGTGTAGGTGACGAGCACCGGCACCGTGCCGCCCTTGCCCGCCGCGGTCAGTGCCACGAGCTGGCTCAGGTCGAACAGCCCCCAGTCCAGCAGCCCCTTGCCGATCAGCGCGAGGGCGTCGTCCGGAACGACGTACGTCCTGCCCTGGCGGGTGATGGTGTGGAACACCACCGGGGGAGCGTCGGGCCGCGCCGCGCTCTCGATGTCGCGGACGACCGGCTTGCCGGAGTCGTCGACACCGACGTGCAGCTTGTCACCGGTGATCAGCGTCACCGGCACGGCACCGCCGGACGCGGCGACGACCCGCGCCAGGTCGGTGTCGGCAATCGCCGTGGGGCTGTTCGTCCGTACGGCACCGGGTCGCGGCGTCTGCCGCGCCGGCTCGGCGGCGTGGGTCGCCGTGGTCGACACGACCATCCCGAGGACCGTCAGACCGACGGTCACCGTGCCCAGGCGTCTGCCGAGACGCTTCCTTGTGCTTCGCCTCATCTATGGGTCTCCTGTGGGATGAAGGAGGGGACATACCGGGGGACATGCGGCGCGAAGGCACGCGGGACTCCGCACCGCGGGCGAGCCCGGTGCGGCGGCGGCCCTGGGACCTCGCGCTAGAGCGGTTCGTACTCGTCGGCGCCGCCGGCGCCGTTGGTGCCCCGGGCGGCCGGAGTGCCTGACGGGCCGTCCGGTGTCGCTGACGGCGCCGGTTCGTCCTCGGCACGGAGCGCCGGCTCGAACGGGGTGTCCGCCGGCTCCGTCGCCGGCGGTTCTGCGGTTGACATGAGCACGAGTGTGCAACCGGGCCCGGACCGGCCTCGATTGGTCAGATGCGGGATTTAACTCGTCGTTCGCGCGCGCGTCTTTTTTTCGTCCGGGACGGCGGCGCCGAATTCACTCGTCGGGCAGGGTGTGCTTCTGCTCGCCGACGAGTCCCAACTCCGCCACTTTGAGCGCGAGTCCGGTCCGCGACGTCGCCCGCAGCTTGCGCATCGCCGACTTCACCTGGCTGGCCACCGTCTGCGTGGACACCACCAGCCGGTCGGCGATCTGGCGGTTCGTCAGGCCGTCGAGCAGCAGGCGGGCGACCTCCAGCTCGCGCGGGGAGAGCTGGTCGCCGTAACCGGGCCGTCCCCGGCCGCGCGCCTCCCGGGTACCGGCGCCCTGTTCGTTCAGCGAACGTGCCACCCGGTCGGCGTCGTTGCGGGCGCCGAGTCCGGACAGCGCCCGGCGGACGTCCGACAGCACCGGCAGCGCGGCGTCGTGACGGCCCGCGGCGAGCAGGCAGCGGGCGTGGTGTTCCCGTGCGAGCAGGGCGTCGTACGGCCGCGGCAGCGCCTGCCAGGCATCGGCCGCCCGGGCGAACAGTGCCGCCGCGTCGTCCGGCCGGCCGTCCGCCTCGGCCAGCATCGCCCGGCACAGCACCAGGGACGCCTGCGGCGCCGGGGCGTCCTTGCCGCCCAGGGCCCGCTCGAAAGCGCCCACCAGGTCGGCGGCGTCGCCCGGCCGGCCCGCGGCGACCAGTGCCGCGACCCGTACCGGCGCGAACTCGGCGGCCCTGGTCCAGATCCCGCTGCCGACGGCGACCTCCGCCACCTCGTCGGTCAGCCGCAGCGCCTCGCCTGCGTCGCCGTCGCGCAGATACAGCCCCGCCAGAGCTGTCGTCGCCTCGATCCGCTGCTGGTCGTCGCGGCCGGCGAAGCGCAGCCGCTCCTCGGCCGCCGCGCGGTCCCCGGCGGCGATCTGCATGAGGCCCGCCACGAGGGAGGCCTCGCACCGGTCCTTCAACCGCACGCCATCGTCGTCGTCGACCAGCCGGGCCGCCCTGTCGGCGAGTCCTTCCCAGGCCCCGGTGAACCAGTCGAGGTGGGCCCGGGACGAGGCGATGCTGGCGAGGTACTCCAGGAACTCGTGGCGCTCGGCGATCGCGGAGGCCACGGCCAGCCGCGAGCGGGCCTCGTCGTACCGCCCCCACCGCATCGCCTCCTCCCCGACGTTGGTGTGGCCCACCGCGACCATCGCCGCCTCGCGGGAGTTGGCGACGTCGTCCGGAATGCGCCGTGCCTCGTCCCAGCCGCTCTCCTCACCGAGCATGAGCAGCGCGAAGGCACGCTCCACCGACAGGCGCATGCGCTCGTGCGGCGCGATCGACACCGTCATCGCGGGTGCCTCGTGCAGCCAGCGCAGATGCTCCGACACCGGCCGTGCGTTGCCGAGGGGGAGCGCGAGGAGAATACGGGCCCGCGCCGCCTCCAGCGAGTCCGGCGGCAGTTGCGGCACGGCTTTCAGGATCTCGTTCCGGCCCGCCTCGATCTCGCCCGCCACCATCAGCACCCGGCCGATCTGGAAGCGGACCAGGGACTCCTGTCCCGCGGTCAGGGCCTGGGTCCCCAGCGCGGACCGCAGCGAGTCGATGATCCTGGAATGGGGGTCGGAGCCCGGCAGCGACTGGAACTGGATCTTCGCCACGAGGCCCACCAACTGCTCCACCGGCAGAGTCACGCTCGTGACCAGGCTGTGCAGCAGCCGCGTCGAAGTGGCCACGTCACCGGACTGCGTGGACAGGTCGGCCGCCCGCTCCGTGTAGCGGCACGCCGACTCGACGTCGCCCGCCAGCCGGAAGTGCCGGGCCAACTGCGCCACCGGCGGCAGCGGCCAGCGCTCCATCGCGCGGCCGGCCCGCAGATGCATGGCACGCCGCTCCTCGGCCGGGATGGCCTCGTACACCGCGTCGCACGCCAGGGCATGGTGGAACGACCACTGCCCGGGCCCGGCCTCGCGCAGCAGACCGCATCCCAGGGCGTCGGCCGCCAGTGCGCCGAACCGGTCCTCGGGCAGGCCCGTCACCGCCCGCACGGTCGCGTGGTCGGCCGGACCGGAGAGCACCGACACCGCGTAGAGCACCGTCCGGGTGTCGGGCCGCAGCCGCCCCACGCGCTCCAGCATGGCGTCGCGAATGGTCGGCGGCACGTCGATGCGGTCCAGCCGGCGCCGCGCCCAGCCGCCGTCCTGGCGGACCAGGTCGGCCCGGTCGTGCATCAGCCGCACCGACTCCTCCACGGCCAGCGGCACACCCTCCGTCCGCGCGTGCAGGAAGGCCGCGAACTCGGCCGACACGTGCTCACCGGCCAGCATCGACGAGACGACCGCGGCGGTGTCGTCGATCCCCAGCGGCGCCAGCACCATCCTGACCAGGTGCGCGTCGGCGGGCAGGCGGGAGGACAGCCGCAACAGCAGCGAATCGGGCGGGACATCGTCCCGCCGGTACGTCACCACCACGCTCACCGGCTGCGGGCGGCGCGACACCAGGAAGAGCAGGAACTCCAGCGTCGCCTCGTCCGCCCAGTGCACGTCCTCCACGACGAGCAGGGCCACGTCGAGCCGGCTGAGCACCTCGACGAACGCGCGGAACAACCGGTGCCGGGCCGCGGTCGCGTCCTCCAGCGGCTCCGGCGCGGGAGGCAGTTCGTCGGCCCACTCGGGGAACAACGGGCGCAGCGCGCCGCCAAGGCCGCTGAGGCGCAGCCCGGCCGCGCTTCCGACCCCGTCGCGCACCGCGTCCACAACCGCGCCGAGTGTGTACGGCACGCGCAACTCAGGGCAGGCACCGACCAGGGCCCGGCGTCCTCGTTGGGCCTCGGACGCCAGTAACTCCCGCAGCAGGCGGGTCTTTCCGATCCCCGCCTCACCGTCGATCAGCACCACGGCGGGGGGTTGACCGAGCGCCGCACCGAGCGCGCCGACCTCGCGGTCGCGCCCGACGAACCGCGGCACGGAAAGCGTCGGGAGCCGACCGGCGTCGGTGGTGGGCCGTCTCTCCAACGCCTGCCCCTTCGGTCGGTCGCCCTGCGTGAGCTCGACTTTAGCCGTGAACGATCACGAGGCAAGGGGTTCGGGCCAGATGTTTGACCCGGCAAGCGATCGCTTCCCCGAACCCTGCCGGTGTGTAGATGCGCGGCACGAGGGGCATCGCGATGCCTCGGCGGTGCGGGCAGCGCCCTGAGGCGCAGCCGAGCCGGATACAGACCGGGGCGGGGTGGGCACGGCCGCGGCCGTCCCCACCCCGCCCCCGTCGCGGGATCAGGCCGTGGCCACCGCGAACACGTGGATGACGCCGCCGTCGGTCGCGCCCGGCAGGGTCACGCTCGCCAGCCGCTTGCCCGCCTGCAAGGCGATCGGAGCCGTGGCGAAGACGTCCGTACCCACCCGGTCCACCCCGCCGCCCGACACGTCGCGGTACGGGGTGTGGAGCGCCACGACGTTGCCGAAGGACGGCTGCTGGGTGCCGCCGCCCAGCGTCCAGTCACTGAACCCGATCGAGGCCTCCTGCGTCGTGCCGTCGGTGTACGTGAGCGTCACCGTGCCCGTCGTCGTGCCGTTGATGGCACTGCCCAGCAGGCTCAGCTTCGTCGCGTCCGGGGAGCCGGCCGACAGGTCGAGGACCTGCGGCGCGCCACCGCCCACCACCTCGATGTTGTCCGGGTCGCCCGGGTTCACCGCGGGCCACGTGAAGTCGAAGCCACCCGCGGAGACCGTGCCACCGGGCTTCGCGCCGGCATCCGCGAGCGCCTTCGCCGAGTAACTCCAGCCCTGGCCGTCGAAGTTGGCCTGCGGGTTGGTGTCATCGGCCGAGATACCGGTGTTGTTGAGGTTCCACATGACACTGTCCCGCGCGGCGACGGTCACCGCGAGCGACGTGCTGGGCACGGCCGCGCCGGACGCCGAGGTCAGGGTCACCGGCACCGTGTAGAAGCCGGGCCGGGTGTCGGTCGCGGCCGTGACGGTGAACTTCTCACTGGCCGAACCCCCCGCGGGCACCTTGAGGTTGCCCTCCGACGGCGTGACCGTGATTCCCTTCGGCGGTGTCGCCTTCCAGTGCACGGTGGCGGCCGCGTCCTCGATCGTCTGCACCTTGACCTGGGAAGCGGTCCCCGTGGTTCCCGGCTCGACCTTCACCTGGCCGGGCGCGGTCCCGGTGAAGAACGGCACCCCGCCCTCGCGGAAGGACGGCGGGGCGTCGGCCGGGGCACTGCCCCAGGACGTGTCCGGCGTGCTGCCCAGCGTGAAGTCCAGGGTGCCGCCGTGCGTGACGAAGGAGGCGGGTACCCACGGCTTGTCGGACTTCTTGCCATCGGTCCGCAGACCCCGTATGTACCGGTTCTCCGCCGAGGCACCCGGTGCGTTGACCGTGATCTTCTTGCCGTGTCCGGTGCGGATCACCGCGCGCGGGAACAGCGGCGCGGAGAGCACCAGGTCGGCCCGGCTGGGGACCTGCGGGTACATGCCGAGCGCGGAGAAGACGTACCAGGACGACATCGTGCCCGCGTCGTCGTTACCGGGAATGCCGCCGGGCTGGTCGGTCCACAGCTGGTCCAGCGACGCGCGCACGGTCTCCTGGGTCTTCCAGGGCGCCCCCAAGTAGTCGTACAGGTAGGGAGCGTTGATGTCGGGCTCGTTGGTGGGGTCGAAGCGCGTGGGGTCCTGCGCCGAGAAGTCGAAAGCGCCGGCCGGGGTACGGAAGAACGCGTCCAGCCGCTTCACCGCGGCGTCGTTGCCGCCCATCGCGCGGGCGAGGCCCGCCACGTCCGAGTAGACCATCCAGGTGTACCGGGCGCTGGTGCCCTCGACGAAGCCGCTCTCGGTGCTCGGCGAGAACGAACCGCCGACCCAGGTCCCGTCCGCCTTCCTGTCCCGCATGTAGCCGCCCTGCGGGGTCGCGTTCGCGTCGAACACGTACCTCCAGGCGCCCGAACGCTCCAGGAACTTCTTCTGGTTCGCGCGGTCACCGACGGCGCCGGCCAGTTCCGACAGCCCGTGGTCGGCCGCCGCGTCCTCCAGCGTCTCGGCCGCGCCGCCCCAGCAGTGGCAGCCGTCCGCCGGCACGTAACCGAGCTTCAGGTACTTGTCGAGCGCCGGGCGCTGCCCGACACACTCCACGTTGCAGCCCGCGCTGTCCGAGTCGTTCGCCGTCGGCACGGTCGCCGCGGTGATCAGGGAGCGCAGCGCGCCCTTGACGTCGAAGTCGCGTCCTCCGAAGGCGTGGATCCCGGCGAGCGCGGCGGCCGACGGATCGCCGGACATCACACTGGTCTTGCCGTTCTCCAGCAGCCAGCGGTCCCACTCGCCGTCGCGCTGGCCCGCGTAGTTGAAGAGGGACTGGGCGTAGTCGCTGCCCGCCCGCGGGTTGAGCAGCGTCATCAACTGCACCTGCGCGCGGTACTGGTCCCAGCCCGAGAAGGTGCCGTACTGCGCCTTCTGGCCCTTCGCCAGCTTGTGCGGCTTCAGGTCCGCGCCGAGGTAGCGCCCGTCGACGTCGCTGGTCAGCGTCGGTTCCAGCATCGAGTGGTACAACGCGGTGTAGAAGGTGGTGCGCTGGGCGTCGGAGCCGCCGCTCACCTTCACCTTGTCCAGCTCGTGGCGCCAGGCCGACTCCGCCTGCGACCGTACCTTGTCGAATGTCTTGCGGGGCGGGTTCTCGGCCTTGAGGTTGGCCTCGGCGTTGGCCGCGCTGACGTACGAGATCGCCACCTTCGCCTGGACCTGCGTCGTGCCCTGAGCGAACGTCACATACGCGCCCGAGCCCTTGCCCGCTGCCGGGATGCCGTTCGTACCGTAACCGGTGCCACCGGAGGCCGAGGTCGATCCCGGGTTCAGCGTGGTGTCGGTCCAGGTGCCGACCTTCGCGAACGGCTGGTCGAAGTGCGCGGTGAAGTAAAGGGTGTAGAGGTCGTGGCGGTTGTTCGCGTTCATCGGGCCGCAGAAGTTGCCGGCGGTGACCGAGCCGGTCACGGTCCGCGCCGCCTCGTCCACCCGCACGGTCGCGTCGCCGCTGCCCGTCTCGGAGTTGGACGTACGGAACAGCATGCTCGCGGGCTTGTCGGCGGGGAAGCCGAAGCGCCCCGAGCCGGTGCGGGGGGTCGTGGTCAGCTCCGCGGACGCGCCGCTGGCCAGCCCCACCTTGTAGTAGCCCGCCTCCGCGGTCTCGTCCTCGTGGGAGAACGAGCTGGCGTACTTGGCGTCGGTGGAGTCGGCCGAGGGGGAGGAGTCGACGTCGCCGACGTACGGCATCACGGGGATGTCGCCGTTGGCCCCGTAACAGCCGACGCCGTTGAGGTGGGTGAGGCTGAAACCGCGGATCTTCTTCGCGTTGTACTCGTACCCGCCGGGGGCGGGGGTCGAGATCTGGCCCCGGGTGTTCTGCGGACTCCAGGCGAGCATGCCGAAGGGCTGCACGGCGCCGGGGTAGGTGTTGCCCGCGTTGGTCGAGCCGATCAGCGGGTCGACGTACGCCGCGGTGTCCCGCACCTCGCCCCGGTCCGAGGCGGCCGGCGCGGCCGTCGCGGGGACGGCGGCGGCCAGGGAGAGGACGGTTCCGAGTGCCGCCATGAGCGCGACGGCCGCGCCACCGGGCGTCCGGCGCCGTAGGGAGCGCGGTGTCGGCCGGAGCCGCCCCGCGCCAGAACGAACTGATGGTGTGTCTGACATCGTTGTCTACCCTTCAATTCAGTTCGGACAACGCCTCGTTAGACAACGTTGTCAGGGTGCGGACAGATGCTCCTCCGGTTGATCGCCAGGTGTCAAGGGTGCGCGTGTGGCGAGATGTACCCGGCGCCGCACGTGCCGGCGCAGCCGAACGTGGCATGCGACAGGGTGCGTTGAGCCGCTGTTGTCAGACGCGTGGGCTTGAATGGCGCGGTGTCCGTCAGCGAACTCATCCGTCAACTGCCCGCGATCCCGGTCGTCCGCGACTGCTCCCGGGCCATGGCCGTCCTCGATGCCGTCATGAGCCCGGAGTGGGAATTCAGGTTCTACTCGTTCGATGCCCGGTGGTCGCCGACCGAGGAGACGGCCTCCATGCGCGACGGGTCCGGCGGCGAATACTCGATCGTCTTCTCGTCCGCGGGGGCGTACGCCCGCGGCTTCGACCACGAGTCGCCCATGAGCCCGCACAGGGTCACGCCGCCGGTCCCGTGGCCGGGGCTGTTCGACGGCTTGCCGAAGGTGTTCGCCCACAACGTCTCGGAACCGGCGTTCACCGGGCACGACGGGACACCCCGCGTGACCGTGTGCTTCTGGCGTGAACAGGCGGACGCCCGGTGGACGGCCGGGACCGTCGAGGCCCTGCCCGGTGGTGTGGAGCACGACGGCGGTGCGGAGTGGTTGTTCGACGTCCTGGCGGACGGCCGCCCCGAGGCCTATCAGCAGTTTGCCGAGGACTACTACGAGGTCGCGGTGGACATCGAGGCCGTCCGCCACGTCTATGCGTTGCGGCCCCTCACCCAGGGCGTCGTATCGGCGCTCAACCCGGAGGTGGGCCTTGCCGATCTTGCCGAGGACCTGAGGCGAATCGGGTATCCGGGTCTGGAAGCCGGCTGCGGGGCCGCGTGATCATTCGCTGAGCGCGCCCGCCGGGGCCACGGTGGCGGCCGGGCGCCGTTCGGTGGCGGGGCGGAGGAAACGCGTGGCGAGGTGCGTGAGGAGCGCGAGCGCGAGGGCCGCGGCGCCGATGAGGAAGAGCACGTGGTGGTTCTGGCCCGTGAGGTCGAAGACGTACGAGTAGAGGTACGCCGACACCGCCAGGGAGAGGGCGCCGGCGATGGTGGCTCTGCCCCAGGCGGCCGATTGGGCCTCGGTGTTGGCGGGGACCAGTTCGTGGACGCGGCCGAGGACGACGGGTACGACCCCGGGCGGGAGGGTGCCGATGACGGCGCTGAGCACCGCGATCTCGGGGAGGGCGTGAGCGAAGGCGAGCGCGGTGAGCGCCGCCGCCTGCACGACGGTGATGAGCAGTAGGGCCCTGGCGAATCCGAGGCGGTCGCCGAGCAGCCCGTAGAGCGTGGGGCCGAGCAGTGCGCCGAGCCCGTAGACGATCCATATCAGGGAGCCGCCGCCGGAACCCCTGCCGAGGCCGCGGCTGACGAAGTCGGCCAGGAAGGACATGGCGGGGACGATGCCCATGGAGATCAGGGCGTATTCCACGAGCAGCAGCGCGAGTCGTGGCGAGCGGGCCGGCCGCTCCGCCCGCGGCGGGGGTGCGGACGGCGCGGCCGGCGAGGGCGCCGCGGGCGCGGGCCAGCCGTTCCAGCTCAGGGCGGTGAGCAGCGCGCACAGCGCGGCCAGGCCGATCCATGTGCTGCTCAGGCCCGCGGTCAGCAGGAGCGGCACCAGCGTTCCCGAGGCGGCGATGCCGATGCCGAGGCCGGCGAAGATCGCGCCGCTCGCCAGCCCGCGGCGCCGGCCGTGCAGGTGGGGCAGCACGGCGCCCGCGACCCGCACCATGATCACGCCGCCGGCCACCCCTGAGACCAGGCGCCAGGCGAAGAACCAGCCCACGGAGACCGGGACGCTGCACGCGAGGAGGCCCACTGTGGCGAGCGCCATCATCCAGCGCAGCGCCCGACGGTCGCCGAGCCGCCGGGCGACGCGGCGGGCGGCGAGTGCGCCCAGCAGGTAGCCGGCGAGGTTGGCCGAGCCGAGGTAGGCGACGGCCGACGGCGAGAACCAGTGGGCGTTGACGATCTCCGGCAGCAGGGGCGTGTAGGCGAAACGGGCCAGGCCGATGCCGACGAAGCTCGCGCTCGCGCCCGCCGCGATGGCGCGCCAGGGGGCGGGTCCGGGAGGTGTGGTGCTCATGTGCATGTGTCCGCTTTCCGGCTGGGCGCGGCGGTCCGGGGCATGGCTCGGCCCGTCTGCCCGAGCTATCTTTGACAGGCTCGTCATGTTTGACAGAGTTGCAAACTTTGACGATGGCGTCAAAAATGAATTACGGTGGCGGCATGGCTGGACGGCGGCAGTTCGATGAGCAGCACACCCTTGGCCGGATCCTGGACGTCTTCTGGCACCAGGGCTACGGCGCGACCTCCATGCAGGACCTGGCGAACGCCACCGGTGTGCAGCGCGGTTCGCTCTACAACGCGTACCAGGACAAGGAATCACTGTTCCTGCGCGTCTTCGCGGACTACGCGGACGCCTTCTTCGCCGAGGCCCGCACCGCCTTGGACCAGCCGGACGCGCGGCGGGCGCTGGAGGACTTCTTCGACTTCACCATCGCGTCGATGACGCGCGGCACCCCCGCCCGCGGCTGCCTGTCCACCAAGACCGCGACCGACACCCAGGCCGACGCGGAGCCCATCCGCGCGGCGATCCGGGGCCTGCTCGACCGCCTGGAGGACGTCATGACCGAGCGGCTGTCCCGGCCGGACGCGGCCGGCCGGCTCGCGGTCCCGCCCGCGGAAGCGTCCCGCGTCCTGATCACCATGACCCGCGGCACCGTCGTGATGGAACGCGTCTACCAGGACCCCGAGCGGCTCCGGGCCACCGCCCGCTCCATGGTCGCCATGCTCTTCGCCGGGGGCAGGGAACCCGCGACCGTCTGACGTCGCGTCAAGCAGTCGCGGGTCCCGGGCCCAACGGCTCTACCCTGGAGCGGTGTTCTCACCCGAAGGGCCCTCGCTGCGCGAGCTGGCCGTGCAGGCCCTGTCCTCCGTCGAGCACGGTTACGACCTGCTCGCCCCGAGGTTCGACCACACGCCGTTCCGCACCCCGGACCGCATCCTCGACGCGACCGCCAAGGCCCTGCGCCCGTACGGTCCTTTCGGGGACGGACTGGACGTGTGCTGCGGCACGGGAGCGGGCCTGCGCGTCCTCCGGCCGCTGTGCCGGGGCCGGGTCGCGGGAGTGGACTTCAGCGCCGGCATGCTCGCCGAGGCGCGCCGTGCCCACCCGGACGGGGAATGGATCCGTGCCGACGCGCGGAACCCGCACTTCGCCGCGGAGTTCGACCTGGCCGTCAGCTTCGGCGCCTTCGGGCACTTCCTGGCCAAGGAGCGCCCCGGCCTCTTCGCGGGGGTGCACCGCGCCCTGCGGCCCGGAGGGCTCTTCGCGTTCCCGGTCTTCGCCCCTCCGCGCATCGCCTCGCGGGGCTACTGGGTGCCCGCCGGTTTCGACGCGGCGATGCGGATACGGAACGCGATATGGCGGCCGCGCTTCGTCATGTACTACCGCACGTTCCCGCTCCGGGCGGTGCGCGCGGAGCTGACCGCGGCGGGCTTCACCGTCCGCACCGCCGTGCTGCCCGACTTCGGCCGCCGCCCGGACGGCGCCCCCAACTCCCGCCTGGTCCTGGCCCGCAGGTCGTGACGGCGGCGCACCTCAGTGGTGCGGTTCCCGCGGGCGCACCACGCCCGCCTCGTAGGCGAGGACTACGGCCTGCACGCGGTCCCGTACGCGCAGCTTGGCGAAGATGCGGTTGACGTGCGTCTTCACAGTCGCCTCGCCGAGGAAGAGCTCGCCGGCGATCTCCGGGTTGGACAGGCCGTGGGCCATGAGCCGCAGCACCTCGGACTCCCGGGCGGTCAGGTCGGCCAGGCCCGGGACGGCGACCGGCGGCTTCCTGCGCCGGCGTCGTGTACGGCGCGGCGAACGCCCTGTACTGGGTGACGTTCCCCGACGAGGTGAAGGAGGCCGCCGAGAACGTCACCGCCGCCGCCTCCAACCTCGCGGCGTGGCGCGCCGAGACCGTCCTGTTCGCCCTCGCCCACCTGCTGCTCCTGCCCGCGCCGGCCGGCCTGATCGTGGCGGTCGGCCGGCGCAAGCGTCTTGTCGCCACCATAGGAGGCGCCTTCGCCGTCCCGGCCCTCTACTTCTCCACCGTCCACCTGTGGCAGTACAACGCCTTCTACGGCCCGCTCGCCGCGGACGGCGTGTCCCTGGACACGGTGCGGCCCGTCGCCCACGCCCTGGAGAGCGATCCGTTCGTGGCGGCGTCCTTCGCGATCTGGATCCTCGGCTTCATGATCGGCGTCCTCGTCCTCGCCTACGGCGCCTGGCGGGCCCGCCTGGTGCCGCTGTGGGTGCCGCTCGCCCTGACCGGCGGCCAGGTCCTCGACTTCGTCACCAGCGACGTGGCGCCCAAGATCGTGGTGAGCCTGCTCATGGCCGCCGGCCTGATCGGCCTGGCCCTGGGGACCGGCCTGCGCGGCGCACGGCCCGGAGCCCCGGAGACGCCGGCGGAGACGTCTGCGGCCGTGGCGGCCTGACAGGGCATCAGAACAAGAGGGCGTGCGGAGATGTCCCCCCGGAGAGTTCCGGGGGGACATCTCCGCACGGGGTCGTCCGGGACGGCGCTTGATCGGGAGTGGCTCTGAAAGGACTCCTGCACGCGGCCCAAGGGTGCGGGGCATCGGGTGGTGCGGGGGAGTGGTTGTCGGCGGTGTCGGGCCGAGGGCGGCATGGGCGCCGAAGCTTGTGCGAACGCCGCGGAGGCGCTGCTGGCTTGCCCGCGTCGGTCTCGGCCTGCCGCACCCAATTGCGCAGCGCGGTCTCGCCCAGGGCGGCGATCACGGGTCCGTCCAAGCGGATCAAGCCCGCGGTGACCTGCGCCGATATTTCCGCACCGAGATCGATGGCATGGGTGGTGCGCCGTTCGTGGCCCGCTGCCGTCGGCCACTACCGGGCTTCCTGCTCCGGGTTCGTCATGTCCGCTGGGCGCCCGCGCCTGCGTGTCCCGTTGCGGGCGGCGTTGCCGAACCGGGGCGACCAGGGCTTACGACGTGGATACGGGAAGCCGACCGGGCGCTGGTGGCGGGTCATTGACCGGCGCAAGGCGCTGGATCGTCGGCAACTGGCAACCAATTGGATCCCGTTCCACCCCCTTGCCCGGTCGGGCGATCGATGTAATGCTGCGTATCGCGAACAGCCTGTTCGCATAATGAACCGCTCTGGTGCTGTCCATCAACGGAGATCGTGATCATGTTCCAGCAGCTGTTGAAGTCGGCCGGGCCGCCCGTGGTCGGCACGTTCGTGAAGATTCCCTCTTTGGAGATCGCCGAGATCATCGCGGCGGCGGGCTTCGAATTCGTCGTGATCGACACCGAGCACGCCCTGCTCTCGGTGCGCGACGTGTACTCCCTGGTCGTGCTCTACTCCCGGATGAACGTCGCGCCGCTGGTAAGGATCACTGACCACGGCTACGGCGATGCACAGCGATACCTCGACGCGGGAGCTGCCGGGATTCTCGTGCCGCATGTCTCCAACGCCGCGCAGGCCGAGTCGACCATGAAGCAGTTCCTGTTCCCTCCGGCCGGCACGCGCGGGATGGGACTGGCCGCGCGGGCGGGGTTGTGGGGCAGCATCAGCGGCGGGTCGGCCGAGTACGTTCGCGCCGGCCAGGAGGACATCGCGCGCATCGCGATGATCGAGGAGCGGGAGTCGGTCGAGGACATCGAGGCGATCCTCGCCGTGCCTGGTGTGGATGCCGTGTTCATCGGGCCCGGGGACCTCTCGCTCAGCCTGGGGGTGCCTGGCGGCTCACCGGACGTCCACGAGGCCGTGACGACATCGATCCGGGCCGCGGTCCGTGCCGGTGTCCCGGTCGGCACGGTGGTTCAGGGCGGGGAGCAGATCCACCTGCGCGCCGAGCAGGGCTGCCGGTTCATCCTGGTCGGCAACGACACTGGGATGATCTCCGAAGCGGCCCGGCGGACGCTGTCGCAGGCTCGCGAGGCCCTGCCGGCGGCCGTCCGATGATCGACAAGATCCGGCCGGGTGCCGCGGACTCCCTGGCCGGAGTCCGTAGCGGAATGTCCATCGCCATCGGCGGGTTCGGCCAGACCGGGGTGCCGGTCGACCTGATCGACGGGCTGTGCGACAGCGACGTGCGCGAGTTGCACATCATCGCCAACAACGGCGGCCGTGGCCTGCCGGGCGAGCGCGGGATCGGCAGGCTGCTGAAGGAGAACCGGGTCCGCAGGTTCTCCTGCTCCTTCCCCGTCAACCCCGACTTCTTCCAGCGGTACTTCGCGGGCGACGTCGAGATCGAACTCGTGCCGCAGGGCACGTTGGCCGAACGGCTGCGCGCCGGAGGTTCGGGCCTCGGCGGGTTCTACACCCCGACCGCTGCCGGGACGATGCTCGCCAACGGAGGATTCGTGGTCCGTTACGGCGACGGCGGCGTGGCTCACGAGACCATGGCGGAGAAGGAAGTCCGCGTGATCGACGGCCGCCCGTATGTGTTCGAGTCGCCGTTGCGACCGGATTTCGCCTTGGTGAAAGCACATCGGGCCGACCGGTACGGCAACCTCCGGTTCCGGCTCGGCGCCCGCAACTTCAACCCGCTGGCCGCGATGGCCGCCCGCACCACGATCGTGCAGGCCGACCGCGTCGAACGCGCCGGATCCCTTCCGCCCGATGACATCCACTTGCCGGGTCCGTTCGTGGACCACGTCGTGGAAACCGCAGGGGAGCCGGTCCGATGACCAGCGCACAGCTGAGCTTGACCAGGGCGCAGATGGCCCGCCGGGTGGCGGACGACCTCGTGGACGGCTGGTGCGTGAACGTGGGCATCGGTGTGCCGCTGCTCCTGCCGGAACAGGCAACACCCGGCAAGGAGATCGTCTACCACTGTGAGCACGGCCTGCTGGGCGTCGGCCCGGCCCCGCTGGGTGAGCCGGACCCGGATGTCACCGACGCGGGCAAGAACCCTGTCACCCTGCTCGAGGGCGCCGCCTCCATCGACTCGTCGCTCTCCTTCGCCCTTGCCAGGGGCGGCCGACTGGACCTGTGCGTGCTGGGCGCGCTCCAGGTCGGTGAGGCCGGGGACCTGGCGAACTGGCTTGTCCCCGGCGGCAATCCCGGGGTGGGCGGTGCGATGGATCTGGTTGCGGGCGCCCGCCGCGTCTGGGTGATGATGACCCACGTCGACAAGCAGGGAAACCCCAAGCTGCTCAAGCGCTGCAGCTTCCCTCTCACGGGCCCCGGTGTGGTGGATCGCGTCTACACCGACCTGGCCGTGTTCGAGTTCGTCGATGGCGTGCTGACGTTGCGCGAGTGCGCTCCCGGCGTCACCCCGGATCACGTCGCCGCGCTGACCGAGGCGGCCTACACCGTCGATCTGCGAGGAGAATCCCCATGACCAGGCAGGTGTCCGCGCGCATCGCCGGTGCCTTCGAGCATCCCTTGCGCAAGATTCCCGACCGCACCGTGCCCCAGGTGACGGCTGAGGTCGCCTACGGCGCGCTCGCCGACGCCGGGCTCGGCCCGGCGGATGTCGACGGGTTCTTCTGCTCGGAAGTACCCGGGCTCGGCTCGATCGCGATGGCCGACTACCTCGGCCTGACCGATCTGTCCTATGTGGACGTCACGGAAGGCGGCGGGGCGTCCTATCCCATGCACGTGGGACATGCTGCTGCCGCCGTGGCGGCCGGCAAGTGCCGTGTGGCGCTGGTCGCGATGGCCGGGCTTCCGCTGAACGGAGGAGGAACCACCGGCGGTGCCCGCGGCCCCGAGCACCCGTACGAGGCCGGCTACGGCGTCACGGTGCCCGCGGGATACGCCCTGGCGGCACGGCGGCACATGCACGAATACGGCACCACCTCCGAACAGCTCGCGGAGATCAAGGTCGCGGCAGCGCACCACGCGCAGTACAACCCCAACGCGCTGTTGCGCAACCCGGTCACGATCGAGGATGTCGTCAACTCGCCGATGATCTCGGACCCGTTGCACCGGCTGGACAGCTGCGTCACCACCGACGGCGGCGGGGCACTGGTCATCGTGTCGGAGGAGATCGCCCGCACGCTCCCGCGGCGCACGGTCAAGGTGCTGGGGCACGGGGAGACGGTGAAGCACAGTGCCACCGGCCGGATCGACCTCACCCGCACGGGCGCCGCGGTCTCCGGGCCACGCGCGTTCGCCGAGGCAGGACTGACGCCACAAGACGTCGACTACGTGTCGATCTACGACTCTTTCACCATCACCGTGCTGATGAGCCTGGAGGACCTCGGCTTCTGCGAGAAGGGCAAGGGCGGGGCCTTCGTCACCGGCGGCACCCTGCGCGCAGACGGCCGGCTGCCGTTCAACACCGACGGCGGCGGCCTGTGCAACAACCACCCCGATTCCCGCGGCGGCATGATCCGCACCATCGAGGCCGTCCGCCAGTTGCGCGGTGAGGCGGCGCCGGAGGTTCAAGTCCCGGACTGCAGGATCGGGCTGGTCCAGGGCCACGGCGGCAACCTCGGCTTCCGTACCGCCGCCGCCACCCTGCTACTCGGAGCGGAGGACGCATGATCCCGCACGACCAGGTCCTCACCCGCCTGGAGGAACGTCTGGCCGACGATCGGCTGGAACTTCCCCGCTGCACCGACTGCGGCACTCTGGTCTGGTACCCGCGTCCCCGCTGCCCGCACTGCATGTCGGACAGCCTCATCTGGGAGGCGCTTTCCGGTAACGGCACCGTCCACTCCTACACCGTCAATCACCGCGGTCAGGGCGAGTACGCGGGGAGAGCCCCCTTCGTCATCGCCTACGTCGAACTGGCGGAAGGCCCTCGCGTCCTGTCGCACGTGGACGCCGAGCCGGACTCGTTGCGCGTCGGCATGCCCGTGCGGCTGAGCCGTGGGCTGGACCTGGAAGGACGCCTGCACCTGCGTTTCGAACGTGCCGAGGAGAACTCGTGACCTACACCAAGGACGACCTTCGCGCCGCGCTGTCCGCGAAGACACCCAAGCAGTCGGGCGACGCCATTGCCGCGCCGCAGTTCCTCGACTTCTCCATCACCGCGCCCAGCGCCGTCACCGGGGCGGGCAGTCGGCAGTGGATCGTCCGGGGGCAGAATTTCGTGCTGATCCACACTCAGCCGGAGTCCGGCGACACCATCTTCTCGGCCGAGCTGGCATCCGAACAGGTCGTGCTGCTGATCGACGGGAACAGCGCCATCCGCGGAACCGGATCCGGCGAGCAGCACACGGTCACCGGCCCCGCGCTGGTCGTCGTCCCGCCCGGCTCCAGCGAGATCGTCAGCACAGGCGCCGGCCCGATCGTGCAACTCATCCAGTCCGACGAGGCGGAGTGGGCGAAACGGGCGGCCAACGCCGATCGGTACGCCGAGCCGCACCCACGAGTCGCACCGCTGGAGCCATGGCCGGAGCCGGTCGGGGGCTACCGCTGGCGGACCTACCTCATGGCCGACGTTCCGGAGGACCCCAAGCGTTTCGGCCGGCTCTTCCGGACCCGCGCTTTCATGGTCGGGTTCTTCAAGCCGGGCAACGGTCCCCGTGATCCGCACCGGCTCTCGCCGCACACGCACGACGACTTCGAACAATGCAGCCTGGTCGTCGCGGGTACCTACGTCCACCACATCCAGACGCCGTGGGGCCCCGACGCCACCTCCTGGCGGCCGGAGGACCATGCCCGCGTCGGCAGCCCCTCTGTGGCCATCATTCCGCCGCCCACGGTGCACACCTCGCAGGCCATCGGATCGGGTGTGAACCACCTGATCGACATCTTCTCGGGCCCACGCCACGACTTCTCCGCCCAGCCCGGCTGGGTACTCAACGCCGACGAGTACCCGGCCCCGGGCAACTGACCCACTCCGCCATACGCCGTGCCTTCAGCGCCGAAGGGACCTCAGCCATGTCCTCCATCACCGAAGTCAGTGCCAGACCCAGCGACTCCGACCTACGGGCCCGCAGACGGCGGGCGATCACCAGTGCCTGGGCGGGTTTCGCCGTCGACTCCTACTCCATCTACGTGGCATCGACGTCCCTGCTGCCCGCGATGGTCTACTTCCAGTCCAGCCTCTCGCCCAGCCAACTGTCGGTGTTCGTCGGCATGACCTTTGCCGCGACCCTGATCGGCCGCCCCGTCGGCGCCCTGCTGTTCGGCCACTTCGCCGACCAGATCGGCCGGCGAAGAGTCGGGTCGGTCACCATCTACGGGTTCGGCACGATCTCCCTGCTCATCGCACTCCTGCCGGGCGCCGAACAGGTCGGCGCCACACTGGCCACGACGCTGCTGATCGGGCTGCGGTTCATCGAAGGCATCTTCCTCGGCGGGGAGTACACCGCTGCCACGCCGATGGCCCTGGAGTACGCACCCCAGGGACGTAGGGGATTCACCGGCGCGCTCGTCCAGTGCTCAGCCAGCGGCGGCCCGTTCTTCGTGGCCGGTCTCACGACCATCGTCCTGCTGTTCGCGCCGAACGCCGGGCTGCACTCGCCGTACGTCCAGTGGGGATGGCGGATCCCGTTCCTCATCGGCGCCCTGCTGTCCTATGCGGTCGCCTGGTTCCTGCGGCGCAGGGTCGAGGACTCGGACGTCTACAAGGAGACGTCGCACTCCAAGTCTCCCTTGCGCGACATGCTCAAGGGGTCGTCCGGCCGGGCGTTCCTCCAGTCGTACGCCATCATGACCGGCGTCTTCTTCGCGGTGAACATGCTCGGCAGCGTCATGCCGCAGTTGCTTCTGTCCAACAAGGGTTACACCGCCTCCGACCTCGCCCACACCCAGCTCGTCAACGCGTGGCCGGGCATGGCGACCTACCTCTTCTACGGTTGGCTGAGCGACCGGATCGGCCGCAAGCGGGCGCTCTACATCGCCGCGACCACCACCGTCCTGCTGACGCCGGTCACGTTCACCCTGATGGGCAGCGGGAACGTGCACGGCTGGGTCCAACTGACCATCCTGGCCGCGCTGACCAACGTGTTCACCGTCGGCTCGCTCGGTGTGCTCCCCGCCTACATCAACGAACGCTTCGCCACCGCGGTCCGGTCGTCGGGCTGGGGTGTCGCCTACAGCACCGCGGTCGTCATCCCCGCGTTCTTCTCCTACTACCAGCTGTGGCTGGCTCATCTCGTGCCCTTCCACTACACCGCAGGAATCCTCTCGGCGTTCGGCGGGGTGATCATCCTGCTGGCCGTCACAGTCGGACCGGAGACACGCGGGGTCGACCTGAACACGGTGGGCGAACGGGCCGGCGCCAAGGCATGACACTCCGCACGAAGGCCAGGTATGCGCCCGGACAGGAAAGCCACGCCCGTCGCCGTCGCTGTCTTCGTCCTGCAGACCGCCGGCAGCGGTGTCGCGGTCTACGGCATCCCGATCTACATCGCGGCGTTCCTCCGCTCGGGCACAGTGAGCGCGGCGGAGCTGTCCATAGGGAGCACCGGCTTCTTCGTGGTGGGCGCACTCACGGGGCCGCTGTTCGCCCGCCTGGGACAGCGCAGCCCGAACCTGGTGATGCTGGGCGCGGTACTGGGCGGGACGACGGCCATCACAGCGATGGCCGTCCGTCCCACCGGAATCGTCGTCATCGCGGCGTTCACGACGCTGGGCGCGATCTTCAGCGGCGGAATCGTGGTGGTGGGGACCATCGTGCTGGTACGGGTCTTCAACGGCAGACCCACAGCCGGAATGGCACTGGCGACCTCCGGCTCCTCGGCCGGCGGCATCCTGGTCTCACCAGTGCTGGCCCTCCTGCTGACCACCCAGGCGGCAGCCACCCGATCGTTCCTGTTGATCGCGGCGGGCTTCCTTGTGGTCAGCTGCGGCGCACTGGCCCTCAGCACCTGGGCGACAGCGGCACGGCCGACACCGACGCGTATGCCTGTCCTGCCGGCCAGGTCGGTTCCGCTGCTCCATCACTGGCCATTGGTTGTGGCGTTCAGCCTGATCAGCGCCTCGCAGCTGGGCGCGACCACCTACATCGTGGCCACCGGGCTGTCCCGGGACTTCACCGGCGCGCGCCTGGCGGTCGCCGTCGCGACGGGGGCAGCGGTCGCGTCACGGTGGGTCGGCAGCGCCGGTATCCGCCGGCTGGGCCTGCACCGATGGACGATGACCAGCTTCTGCGCACAAGCCGTCGGGGTCGCCCTGGTCGGGTTGGCACCGTACGGCTGGGTCCTGTTCCTCGGAGCCGCACTGATCGGACAGAGCCTGGGCAACACCATCCTGATCCGATCACAGGTGATCGTGGAGCTGTTCGGGATCGACGACTTCCCCAGGAAGTTCGCCCAGTTCCAGACGTGGACCAGCCTGGGGTCCGCGGCCGGACCGCTGGTCCTCGGCCAGATCTACTCGACCACGCAGGACTACGTCCTCGCCTATCTCACCTTGTCCGTACTCAACGCGGTCGCCGTGCCGTTCCTGCTGCCGTGGATACGCACCTCACGCCCCCGACCCGGGAGAACCAATGAACTCCACCCCCGCGACCGTTCCACGGTATGACGAGTTGCTGCGCCGCACCGACGCCCCACCGGGTTCCTCGTGGAACGTGTTCGGCCCGGGCGACCAGCTCGGCACGCTGAACTTCCTCACACCGCGGACCGCCCTCGCCGGCGCCGCACTCGTCGAGCGGGGCCGGGTGTTCAACCTGGACTACCCACTGAACGCGTTCGTGCCCAGCCTGACCGGCACGCGGCCGCCGACCGCTCACCACATCTTCTCCAACAACCCGCACCACCGGGACGACTGGCTGGACTCGTTCTACCTCCAGTCCACCTCCCAAGTGGACGGCCTCCGGCACATCCGCCACCCCCGCTACGGCTTCTACGGCGGCGTCGAGGAGTCCGACATCGACGTGGGCACACCCTCCTTGGGTATCCAGCTCCTCGCCGAGAAGGGCATCGTGGGCCGGGGCGTCCTGCTCGACGCCGTGCGCTGGTTCGACAGCATCGGCGAACCCCTGGCGCCCGACGCGCCGCAGGGCATCACACCGTCCGACCTCGACGCGATGGCCCGGCACTTCGGGGTCGGGTTCCGCCCGGGCGACATCCTGCTGCTCCACACCGGATGGGCCCGGCACTGGCTGAACTCCACACCGGAGCAGCGTGCGGCCCGCACCGGCAGCCCGGGCCTGCACCAGTCGGAGGAGATGCTCGCGTGGCTGTGGGACCACCAGATCTCCCTTGCCGCGTCGGACAACGGCGGCCTGGAGTCCTTTCCGGTCGATGCCGGTTCCGGCTGGGTCGACCCGGAAGAACCGCCGCCCCCGCGCGGCCCTTCCCACAACGGCATGATGCACCGCCCGCTCATCGCGCTGCTCGGGCTGATCATCGGCGAACTGTGGAAGCTCGACGAGCTGGCCGAGGACTGCGCCGAGGACGGCGTGTACGAGTTCCTGCTGACGGCCAAGCCACTCAATCTGCGGGGCGGGGTCGGCTCACCGCCCAACGCGATGGCCGTCAAGTAGCCCGAACCGACCACAAACCTGACCACGAGACGAGGACGAACCCATGACGCAGACCGCGAACGCACTGTGGGACCCGATGCTGGACGCCGACCGGCTGCACGCCGACCCCGAGGTGGACGCGTTGCTCACCGGCGCCGTCGACCTGCACACCCACCCCGCCCCCAGCCCGTTCCCCCGTCGGATGTCCATCATGGACGCTGCGGCCGACGCCGCATCCCTCGGATTCCGCGCCCTGGTGGCCAAATCCCACCACCACAGCATGCAGACCGACATCCTCGCGTTGGAACAGGCCGGGTTGCGGGACATTCCCGTCAAGGTCTACGGGGGTATCGCGCTCAACAACACCGTCGGCGGGCTCAATCCGTACGCCGTCGAACTGGCCCTGCGCATGGGCGGCAAGGTCGTGTGGTTCCCGACCATCGCCTCGCGGGCACACCTGGACTTCCATGCGCACAACCACAGTGGATTCCCGATCGCGGGCGTGCCGCTGCGGGAGAACGAGCCGATCAGTGTGCTCGACGAGTCCGGCAAGCTCAACGCCGCCACCCGCGACATCCTCGACGTGATCGCCGCCGAGTCCGCCATCCTCAACTGCGGGCACCTGCCGGCCGCCGAGATCGACGTGCTGATCCCGGGCGCGCTCGAAGCGGGCGTCACAAGGATCGTGATCAGCCACCCCGACTTCGTCCTCGGCGCCTCCCCCTCGAGCATTGCCGACTGGTGCCGCGCTGGTGCTTTTGTCGAGCACTGCCTGGCGATGCTGGTCGGCCGGGACCCGAAGGACAAGCCGTTCGACCGGATCACGGAGTTCTACCGGGCAGCCGGCCCCGGCCGGACGATCCTCTCCTCCGACCTCGGGCAGAAAGGCAACCCCTTGCCGGTCACCGCGTACCGCAGGATGGTCCGGGTGCTCTTGGACGAGGGTGTGGCAGCGGCCGACATCACGTTGATGACCGGGGAGAACGCAGCCGGACTCCTGTCCATTTGAACCCCGTGCCGGGCGCTCGGTAGAGTTCGTTGCACGTGAAAGCAACGTGAGGAGCGGGCTTGACCAGCGGGGGCGGCACCGGCGACATCCAGGCGGTGCACCGCGTCGCGGAAATCCTGCGGTTGTTCACGCTCAACAAGCCGAAGGTGACCGTGGCCGAGGCTGCCGCACGGATCGGACTCAACCGGACCACCGTGCACCGCTACTTCACCTCGATGGTCCTCGACGAGATTCTTGAACGTGCGCCGGACGACCCGACGGCGTACGTCCCCGGGCGGCTGCTTCTGCAGCTCGGCGCCGTCGCCCAGGGCCAGCGGCGCGTGCTGGACATCGCACCTCGCCATATGGACGCCTTGTCGCTCGACACGGGCCGATCCGTGGTGCTGTCCGTGTGGGGCGCATCCGGTCCGGTGGTCTCGCTGGTGTCGGAAGCCGGCACCCACCCGATTCTGATCACCGTCCGGATCGGGTCGACCCTGGGACCCGACTCGGCGCAGACCAGGCTCTTCGTCGCGCTGTCCGGGGATCAGGAGAGGACCAAGAGGTACCTCTCCCGCATCCCGGACGAAGAACGGGCGAAGCTCCAAAACCAATTGGAGCCGTGCCGGTCCCGCGGTCTCAGCCGGATCCGGGTGCCGTCGATCGATGGCGTGGTCCTGGCCGCGGCCGTCTTCGACGAACATGACGTCGCGGCCACGGTGGCCCTGGTGGGCACCACCTCCTCGCTACCGGAGCACGCCATCGGGACCGAGTCCGCGCTCCTGCGGACAGCCCTGGCGATCACCGAGGAACTGGGCGGAACGGACACCCGCGATACTGCCCTGACCGATCCGACCACCTGAGCCGCGGACCGTTTACGGCACTTCAGGGATGCGGCAGGCCTTGAAACCGCGACACCCGCCGCTCGATGTGCAGCGGCGCTGCCCGCCGCTCAGGCCCAGATCGCCTGGGCGAGCGCGCCCCCGATGAACGCGGCCCCGAGGCCGGCGACGACACTCGCGACGACGTTGGCCGCCGCGAAGAACCTCGCTCCGGTCTCGGCCAGGCGCAGCGTCTCGTAGGAGAACGTCGAGTAGGTGGTCAGCGCCCCGCAGAATCCGGTACCGACGAGCAGTTGCACCGACCGGGAGGCGGCGCCGTAGGTGACCGCGCCGGCGAGGGTGCCCAGGACCAGGCAGCCGACGATGTTGACGGTGAAGGTGCCCCAGGGGAAGACGGTGTCGTGCCGCGTCTGGACGGCTCGGTCGGTGAGATACCTCAGGGGCGCGCCGACGATGGCCCCCGCGATGACCAGTGCCCAGTTCACGAGTGGTTTCCCCGTCCTACGTATCGGATGACCTCGACCTCGTCGAGGGTCACCAGGCCTTCGGTGACGAGTTCGTCGAGCTGCGGCAGGAACGCGCGGATGCGCTCCTCGTGGTCGACGACGGTGACGGCCACCGGCAGGTTCTCGTTCATGGAGAGCAGCCGGGCGGTGTGGATGAGCGACGAGGCCCCGAAGCCCTCGACGCCGTGGAAGACGCTGGCGCCTGCCAGGCCGGCCTTGTGTGCCCGGTGGACGATCTCCGTGCAGAGCGGCTTGTGGTGCCAGGTGTCGTTGTCGCCGATCAAGATCGTCAAGCGCATGGCATTGCCGTGCAGCCGTGTCATGTCTGCCTCCTCGCGATCAGGTGGCGTGTGCCGGTCGCGGCGCCCCACACCGCGGCGAGGGCGACGACCGGGGTCGCGGCCAGGTAGGCCAGCGCGGTCTGGGCGTGACCGTCCTGGATGAGGGTGTGGATGTCGACGGTGTAGGTCGAGAAGGTGGTGAAGCCCCCCAGGACGCCGGTGCCGAAGAAGGGGCGTACGAGCCGGTGCGCGGACCACAGTTCGGTGATGACCACCATGAAGATCCCGATCACGGCGCAGCCGACCGCGTTGACCGCGAACGTGGTCCACGGGAAGGCGCCGGGCGCGGTGGGCCACAGCAGGCCCGCGCCGTAGCGGGCGCACGCCCCCAGGACTCCTCCGATCGCGACGACACCCACGGCAGGCCCTTGCCCCCGGACCTGCGAAGCCCGCGGCGGCGCAGGAGCCGGCTGTGGGATGTCGGGATCGATCGGCTCGGTCATCGGCGCGAAGGGCTCTTGCGAGGTCATACGTCTCCTACTCGTGCGGCGCCGTGTCGCGGGCGCGGATCGTCACAAGTAGGGACCGTTGGCGGCATCCTCACCGCGGTTCGGGTACGGCGGGCCCCACCGCCGCGCGGCAGTCGCGAGGACCACCGCTGTCAGCAGTTTACCGCGGCGGGGCGAGGTGCGTCCGGGCGGGGCCCCGGCAGCGTCAGGCGCCGATCAGGACTGGGCGACCCGGCGGGCCCTGCGGCGGCGCAGCATCAGGAAGGCGGCCTTGGCCAGGACGACGGCCAGGAGGGCGCCGAGGGCCCAGTGCCTCCACGGGCCGGACGCGAGGAGCAGACCGCCCAGGCCCAGATGGGCGGCGACGACCACGGCGACGACGAGGGCGAGAACCAGCTTCCCGCCCCGTCGCGAGGGGCGGGGCGCGGCGGGTCCGGCCGGTCGCCAGGCGACGTGGGCCGCCTCGCCTCCGCCGATCTCCCGCAGGCGGTCGGAGACCAGCTTCCGGACGTGCCGGAGGCCGTCCTCGTCGGCGGCTTCGACGCGGATCGTGAGCGAGTCCGGCCCGGTCTCCAGCGTGCACCGGCCCCACGGGGTGTCGAGGGTGCCCCGCGTGCCGGACCGTTCGGCGTCCGTGCGCAGTCCTGCCAGGAGCCTGGCCGGCTGGTCGGTGTGCAGGTGGCCTTCGGCTCGCCGTGACGGCTCGACGCCCATGGTGTGGAACCTCCGCTGCGCGACTGGCGTGCTCTCCGACCATGACGACAGGGCGGCGGCGCCGTATGTGACACCGTCCACGCGACGACTTCGCGAAAACCCGTTGGCGGACCGCGGCGGCGGTTGCTAGTCTCCGCGAGGCCGTGCGAGAGAACGAGGAGGTGGTACCCGTGGACGCAGTATCGACATGGGTGCTCCCCTCCGGGGTCACGGTCGGGCGGTAGGCCGTCCGGGAGCGCCGTTCCACGAGCTCTCCCGAAAGGCACGACCGTGCACTTCACTTCCGAACAGCGCCTCGACGACGGCGTCGTCGAGCGCGAATTCACCCTCGGCGACATCCCCGGCACCTTGTGGACCCCGGGCTCCGCACCGGCCCCGCTGGTCCTGATGTCCCACAACAACGGCCTGCCCAAGGCCGATCCCCGGCTGGTGGCCCGGGCCCGCCACACCGCGGCGCGCGGCTACGCGGTGGCCACCATCGACGCCGCCGGGTGCGGTGACCGTCCCCGTTCCGAAGCCGACGAGCAGGCCCGCGCCGACCTCCGGCGGGCGATGCAGGCCGGCGAGCCGGTCGACGACATCTTCGAGTCCTTCATCGGCCCGCTCGTCGAGAACGCGGTCCCGGAATGGCGGACCACACTGGACGCCCTCCTCGAACTGCCCGGTATCACCGGCCCGGTCGGGTACTCCGGGGGATGGGCCGCCCTCGGCATCCGGCTCGCGGTGGCCGAGCCGCGCATCGTGGCCGCCGGCTTCTTCGCCGGCGGGTACGTGCCGCGTGCCCAGCGCGAGGAGGCGCGTCAGGTCACCGTCCCGCTGCTGTTCCTGCTCCAGTGGGACGACCAGGGCAACCCCCGGCAACGGGCCCTGGACCTGTTCGACGCCTTCGGCAGCAAGGAGAAGACACTGCACGCCAATCTCGGCGGACACACGGGGACCCCCTGGTTCGAACTCGAGGACGGCTGCCGGTTCCTGGACCGGCACCTGAAAGGAGCCGGGTCGTCCGCCGGGCGGTAGCCGGTAGTTCTTGGCCGCGCCGCCCGGAATGCCGTCGTCGGGGAAAGGCTCCGGCCCTTCCCCGATGCCGGTGACCGGCCGGTGCCACGTACGCGGTGTGGGCGTTCCCGGAATTCATACGCGGCCTTGACGCGGCCTTGATTTCGCCGCCCGTTACGGGTGGTGCGGCGGTGCTAACGTTCACATCCGTTTGAGAACAAGTCGAGTCGGAGAATTGCGGCGGTGCTGGGCCGCGGCATGCTCAATGCGCACGGTGGACAGTGAGCCCAATGAGAACTGATCGTCATGTGAATGCGTCCTGTGTGCACGAGGCATTCGAGCAGCAAGCGCGGAGAACTCCGGACCGTACGGCCGTGGTGGTGGGCGACATCCGGCTCGGATACGCCGAAACGGATCGCCTGGCGAATGGAATTGCCGGGCGACTGCACGCCGCCGGGGTGCGCCGCGGCGACCGTGTCGGTCTGTGCGTCCAGCGGGACCAGTGGCTGATTCCCGCGCTCCTGGGCGTGCTGAAGGCCGGTGCCGCCTATGTGCCGCTGGATCCGGCCTACCCCGAGGAGCGCATCAGGTTCATCGCGGAGGACGCCTCGCTCTCCACTGTGCTGACCTCCAGGGGCACGGAGCACATCGTGCCGCCGTCCGCCGTGTCCGTCCCCGTCGAGGACACCCGGCCGGCGGACACCCTGGGTGTGCGGCCCGATCCGCACGACGCTGCGTACGTCATCTACACCTCGGGCTCCACCGGTACGCCGAAGGGCGTGGTCGTGGAGCACCGCAATCTGTACAACCTGATCCGCTGGTTCACGGAGTTCCTCTCCGCGGACGAACTGGGCGGCATGCTGGCGGCGACGTCGGTGTGCTTCGATCCGTCGACCGTGGAGATCTGCGCCCCGCTGGCGGCCGGCGGCACCGTCATCCTGGCGGAGAACCTGTTCGCCGTGCCGACGCTCCCGGCCCGGTCCGAGGTGACCGTGCTCATCGCCGCGGCGTCCGCCCTGTCGGCGCTGCTGCGCGACACCCTGCCGCCGAACGTACGGACCGTCATCACCGGCGGCGAGTTGGTCACCCGGGCCCTGTGCGACCGGGTCTACGCCCACCCCCAGGTGCGGCGGGTGGTCAACGGCTACGGCCCCACCGAGTGCACCGTGTGCTGCACCATGACCGAGGTGGACCGGCACGGCACCGGCAACCCCTCGATCGGGAGCCCCATCGCCGGCGCGGAACTGTCCGTGCGCTCCCCGGACGGCGCGGTCCTGCCGGAAGGAGAGACGGGGGAGTTGTGGATCGCCGGGCCGGTCGTCGCCCGCGGCTACCTCGACCGCCCCGAACTGACCGCCGAGCGCTTCGGCTCCTTCGGCTACCGCACCGGCGACCTGGTGCGGCGGCTGGGGGACACCTACCACTTCGTCGGACGCGCCGACGAGCAGGTGAAGGTCGGCGGCGTCCGCCTGGAACCGGGTGAGGTGGAGGCCGTGCTCGCCGACCACCCCGGCGTCCGGCACGCCGTCGTCCTGGCCGCCGAGGACCGGCTCGTCGGATACGCCGAGTCGGACACGGCCACCGAGGCGGAACTGCGCGCCTGGCTGACCGCGCGGCTGCCGCGGCACGCCGTGCCGTGGCGCATCGCGGTGCTGCCCCGGCTCCCCGTCCACCCCACCGGCAAGGTCGATCGCGCGGCACTGCCCGTCATCACCGCCGGACGGCGGCCGGACGCCCCGTACACGGCTCCCCGCAACGACACCGAGCGGCTCGTCGCGGACGTGGTCGCCGAGGTCCTGGGCATCGACCAGGTCGGTGCCGAGGACCGCTTCGCCGACCTCGGCGGCCACTCGCTGGCCGCCGCCCGCGTCGTCAGCGAGCTCGGACGGCGGCGCGGGACGCCGGTGCCGCTCGCGACCTTCCTGAACCATCCCACCGCGGCATCCCTGGCGCTTGCCATGGAGACCACGGACGCCATCGCCGCCGAACCGCCCCCGCGCCGTACGCCCGGCCTGAGCCGCTACCCGCTCACCGCCATGCAGCGCGAGTTCTGGCTGCTGCGCCAACTGGCCCCGGACGCGCCCGTCACCACCCTGACGATGCGCATCGGCGTGGCGGGTCCGGTGAGCGGACCGGCCGTGCGCGAGGCGCTGGACGCCATGGTGCGCCGCCACGAAGTGCTGCGCGGCACCGTCCGGTTCGACACCGAGCCGTACCTGGTGGTGGGTCCCGCGGTGTCCGTGCCGGTCGTCGTGGCCGACCTGCGCGCCCTGACCGCCGACGAGCGGCAGGGGCGTCTCGACGCGCTGCACCGGGAGACGGCGGGGCACGCCTTCGACCTCGGGAGCGAAACCCCGCTGCTGCGGGCCGCGTTCGCGCGCACCGCCGACGACGCCGGCGAACTCGTCGTCGCCGTGGACCACATGGCCTTCGACGGCGCCTCCGTCGCCGTCTTCCTGCGTGAACTCGCAGCGGAGCTGGCCGGGGACCCGGTGGACGACCTCCCCTTGCAGGTGAGCGACCTCGCCCTCCACGAGCGGGAACTCGACGGCGACCGCCCGCGCCACGACGGGCTGGACGCGTACTGGCGGACCGCGCTGGAAGGCGCCGTCATCCCCGACGACCTGCCGGGGGCCGATGCGGCACCCGGCTGGGCGACGGACCGCGTGACCGTCACCCTGGAGCAGTCCCTGCCGGCCCGCCTGGCCCGCTTCGCCGCCGAGACCGGGACGACCCCGTTCGCCTGCTACCTGGCAGCCCTGGGACTCGTCACCGGCGGGCTGGCCGGACACGACGACGTGGTGATCGGCGCGGCCGCCGCCCGCCGCCACCGGACCGGGACCGAACGCCTGCTGGGCCCCCTGGTCGACACCCTGCCGCTGCGGCTGCGCATCGACGGCGCACAGACCTTCCGGGACCTGGTCCGGCACTGCGCCACGACCACCGTCGACGCCCTCGCCCACCAGGAGTTCCCCGCCCGCGAGCTGATCGACCGTCTGCCCGCCCACCGGAGCGCCGGCGCGTCGCGTACCCCGGTCGTCATCACCATGCTGCCGCTCGACGAGCCCGCGACGGTGTCCCGCGGGGCCTTCCGTCTCGACCTGCGCTCGGACCGGGGGAGCGGCGCCGCGGCCAACGAGTTCTCGGTCTTCGTCACGCGGACGTCCACCGCCGCCGAGCTCCAGATCGAGTACGCCACCGGGCGTTTCACGCGGACCGACGCCGAGGCCTTCGCCGAGCGCATGCTCAGGATCCTGCGCACCGGGCTGGCACAGCCCGGTCTGCCGCTCGCCGGACTCGAACTGGTCAGCCCCCGGGAGCGCGGCTCCCTGCTGGCTGCCGCCGCCGGACCCGCGCTGCCGGTGTCGATGCCGGCGACCGTACTGGACGCCGTCCTGGACGCCGCCCGCACCCGGCCCGGGTCGGTCGCCGTGACCGGCCCCGGCGGATCCCTCACCTACGCCGAACTGGCCGTCCTGTCCGCCCGTGCCGCCTCGGGACTGCTCGCCGCCGGGACAGGCGCCGGGGACGTCGTGGGCGTGAGCGTGCCCCGCGATCATCTGCTGCCCGCGGTCCTGCTGGCGGTGTGGCGGGCCGGCGCGGCCTATCTGCCGCTCGACCCGGACCAGCCGGCCGAACGGCTTGCGGGGCTCGCCGCGGACGGCGGCGTCAAGGCCGTGATCGTGCGCGGGCCTGCCGTACCCGGCCTGCCCGGCGCGCTCGACGGCGACGCGTTGTTCGCCTGCGACGCCGTGCGCGCGCTGCCCGGGGCGTGCCCCGACGACCTCGCCTACGTCCTGTACACCTCGGGGTCGAGCGGCCGCCCGAAGGGTGTCGAGGTCACCCACGCCAACCTGGCCGCCTGCGTCGAGGGATTCCGCGTGACGCCCGGGGTCGGACCGGAGGACGCGATGGCGGCCGTCGCGCCCCTGTCCTTCGACATCTCGGCCCAGGAGATCTGGACACCGCTGGCGGCCGGAGGCCGCTGCGTCGTCGTCGAACGGGCCTGCGCCAACGACGGGTACGCGCTGGCCGAGCGGATCACGGGCAGTGGCGTCACCCTCGTGGACCTGACCCCCACGACGATGCGCATGCTGCTCGCCGCGGACTGGCCGGGAGGCCCGGGGACGAGGGCGGTCACCGGCGGCGAGGCGCTGGACGCGACGCTCGCCCGTGAACTGCTGGCCAGAGTCGATGAGTTGTGGAACGCGTACGGGCCCACCGAGGCGACCGTGACGACCACCGTGCACCGCGTGACCGAGTCGCCGGACGGGCCGGTCCCGATCGGCCGGCCCGTGGCGGGCGCCCGCTGCTACGTGGTGGATCCGCTCGGCCGCCTGGTGCCGCCAGGGGTGACCGGCGAGCTGTGGGTGGCCGGTCGCGGCGTGGCCCGCGGCTACCGGAACCTGCCGTCGGCGGCGTTCACGGACGACCCCTTCGTGCCCGGCGAACGGTGCTACCGCACCCGCGACATGGTCCGCCGGTCGGGCGACGGGACGCTGGAGTACCGGGGCCGCCGCGACAGCCAGGTGAAGGTGCGCGGTTACCGGATCGAACTGGGGGAGGTGGAGGCCGCGTTGCGGGCCGACGCCGAGGTGGCTGACGCTGCGGTGGCGGTCTCCGGCGAGGGCGGTTCCGCCCATGTGGTCGGCCACCTCGTCCCCGACGGCGTCGACACGGCGGCCGTCGAGGCCCGGCTTCGGCGCCTGCTGCCCGACCACATGGTGCCCCGCCGATGGCTGACGTCGGCGGCGCTGCCGACCCTGCCGAGCGGCAAGGTCGACCGTGCGGCGCTTCCGCAGCCCCCGGAGAGTTCGGGGCGCGCCCGGGTGCCGCTGCAGGGGGAGGCCGAGTACTTCGTCGCCGACGTCTGGACGTCGGTGCTGGACGTTCCCCGCGTCTGGTCGGACGACCACTTCTTCGCGCTCGGCGGCCACTCCCTCGCCGCCACCCGCGTCGTCGGCCGGCTGCGCGAGGCCTTGCGGGTCCAGGTGGCGGTGCAGTTGCTCTTCGACCACCCCGTCCTCTCCGACTTCGCGACCGCCGTCGAGGCGCTGCTGATCGACGACGTGACCGGTGAGGACCGGGGCGCCCCGGACTGAGCGGCGGCGTCGACCGTGGCACGACCAACCGCCCGACCCCACTCGCCCAAGCCCTGGCGGGGCCCGCCTGCAATAAGTGCTTTGACGCGGTTTTGTGCGGCGCCCTCGACGCCCCGCCGTGCTTTACGGCTGAACGGCAGGATCAATCGCTCTTACCACGTGACCCTCTGCATTCCCTCCTGTGCATTTCCAGACCGCGGTCTCATGGAAGTAACCCACATGCAGACCGCGGTCGTGCTCGTGGCAGACGGGCCAGGTCACGCGATGGTGGCTCATGACGAATTCCTGCACTCCTTCCGCCACAGCACCCAGAACCTCTGCCGAATCGGGTGCGGAGACCTCCGCCGACTTGATGTGGACCACGCCGACCGGTCCCAGGTCCGGGTCGCGCACGTAGTCGATGCAGCAGAAGTCGTCGCCGGTGGCCCCTTTCCCGGTGTCCTGCTCCGCCGACCTGGTGACCGTCTCGAAGGCCGATCTCGCCATGGAGAAGGTTCGCGCGGTCCAGGATTCACAGAACTCCGATTCGCGAATTTCTCCACGCTCGCTGTACAGCTCGGCCATCCACGTCAGTACCTCCTCGGGGAGCTGCTCCCCGTGCCGCCAGACCGCTCGCAGCATCCGGTCCTGCCAGTCCGAGAAACTCGACATCATCGCTGCCTTCCGATGGCAAGGAAAGCCGGGGGAGAAGTGGTTGCCCACTTCTCCCCCGGCGGTGAGCAACCCGTATGGTCTCAGGTGAAGAGGCCGTGGACGTTCAGGTTCGGGTTCTTGGCGCAGATGTTCATGACGGTGAACTTTCCGCTGAATGCAACGTTGTCCGACCAGTCGAACCAGAAGGTCATGCCCATGGCCCTGTACTTCCCCAGGTGCCCGACTCCAGGTGGCCGTAGTTCTGATTCCTCTTGCCGTAGTACTGCACCAGGTCAGAGACGTGACCTTGGCCGAGGACGCCTCACCATCCACACCGGCACCGCACCCCGCGCCATGGCGACCCTCCGCAACCTCGCCATCGGCCTGCTGAGAATCCTCGGACTCGAGGAACTTGATCAAGCCCTGGCCCGTCAGGGGTGGCACCGAAGCGTCGGTGCCACCCCTGACGGGCCGGTCGGCCGGCGGGTCAGCGGAGTTGGGTGAAGATCTCCTGGAGCAGACGGCGTTCGTACGTCTCCTCGTGGTCGACGCCTCCCAGCATGTAGCCGCCGAACTTGATGTTGCCGCCGGCGTTGTCCAGGGCGATGACCCCGCGGCCGAGTTCGGTGAGGGCCGCTTCGACGTCCGCCAGTTCCACTTCGGTGTTCTCGCGGATGTACAGTTCGGAGAGCTTCCTGATGGGAAGCAGTTCGCCGTGCCATTCCCGGACCACCGCGTGCTGCTTGAACGCGTCACGGTACATGCGGGAGCCGGGAATGATCGCGGGCGCGGCGACGGATATCGTGGTGATCGATCCCGCGTAGGTCTCCGCTATGGAGAGCCAGTTGTCGACTTCTTCCTTCAACTGCCGCAATGTGGTTCCCGGAAGGCCCAGGATTCCCGAGAGGTACATCTTGTAGTCGAGGCTCTGCGCCAGGTCCAGGGCCTCGATGACCCGGTCGGGCCCCTTGTTGATGCCCTTGGAGTTGTCCTTCAGCAACTTGGGGTCGAACGCCTCGATGCCGACGTTCCAGGTCTTCACGAAGCCCTTGCACAGCTCGGCGGACTGCAGGAATTCGTAGACGAGTCCGTAGGCGAGCATGAACCGCTCGCCCCGGAGGATCTCCGACGCGGCGCAGGCCTCGGCCAGTTCGTCGAGGAACGAGGTCTGCCCGCCCCATTGCGCTTTCGACATTCCCAGGGTGGAGTCGCCGGCGGCGTAGACATTGGACTTCAGCTCGCCGACCAGGATCTCCAGAGCGGAGACGGCCGCGTTGACGTCGGTCGTCTTCGGGGTCAGTCCCTGGATGGAACAGTGCAGGCACCGGCGGGTGGGGCGCCGGCCCCAGTTGCAGCCGCCGTCGAGCGGGAAGGTGACCATGCGCTGCAATGCGTAGTGCGACGCATACCAGACCTTGAACGCGTCGTCGTAGTGGGCCTCCAGTTCGGCCTCGATGAGACGGTAGTCGGGGAGCATCCGCTCGTTCAGCGGATAGGTGGGCGCCGGCTGGTTGCGGACCTCCCCGGAGGCGTCCCGGTAGGCCAGCGACGGGATCCGGGAGAGTTCCAGCCCTCCCTCGAGCCAGGACAGCAGCCCCATCATGGTGAAAGGCCCGTTGTTGCCGGTGCAGACGAAGTCCACGATCTTCGACCCGTACGCGCCCGTCAGGACCTCGCGGTGCAGGATCCCCGGGTGGTCGTTGCCGAAGACGATCACGGCCCGCGGATTCACCCGCTTGATCTCGGCGGCGACGATGTAGGCCCACATGGCGGTCGAGGAATAGACGGTGAAGGCCGCCACGTCCGGCGGGTCCGCCTGGATCCGCGCCCGCACGTTCTCCCAGTCGAGATGGCTCATGTCCAGGTACTGCCAGCCGATTTCCGGGAAGCACGCGTTCTGATACGTGATCATCTCGACCAGCGAGGAATGCGGATAGACCGTTCCCTCATTCGCGTAGCGGGACTGGTCGCCCGCGTCGTCGATCAGGGCACCGCCGCCGGAGTGGCTGCCGCGATGAGCGGATGTGAGCGGCAGCCCGACGTACCAGACCGTCCGGACCTTTTTCTCCCGCGAGCCCGCGACGGGCTGATCGACCGGATAGGACCACACATATCGGGAGTCGGTGGCGGAGACCAGCTCTTCCACTGGCTCAAGGCTCATCATCACGGTCTCTCAGCTTTCTGAAAAGGGGAGCTCGCTGCGATCGGCGTACTCGCCGGCATCGCATTCATCGGTGCGACCAGGTCGCCGACGGCCCGGTGTCGCCATTCCGGCTCGATCGGTCAGCGGTCCCGTGCACGACAAGGAGCATCCGCCGCACCAGATCGTACGGGGGCGGCCCGTGTGGATCACGTCAAGACGGGATCGATCGCCGTCATGAAAGCGTCAATCGCCGAGTGACCGGCCGGGGTCCGATTCATGATGATCCGCGGACACCCCTGGAAACAGAAGTCCGCCCGCGTCGCGCACGGTTGGAGGACGACGGCCTCCCCGGAACCAGAAAGGGACCGTCCCAGGAATGCGTGCCCGGGTTTCCGCTCCACCGGAAGCGCAACCGGAATCGCACCCGGAAGCGCACGTGCCGCTCACTGTGGCGGGAACCCTCTGGGCGAGCCCGGCGAAAGAACGAAGAAGAGGAACATGAGCAACACAGGCGACGGCCTGCGCGAACAGCTGACGGTGCGCTTCGCGGCCGGCCGCGAAGCCGTGGCCCGGGCAACGGCGCTCCCCGCGACCGCCGCCGCGGAAGGGCCTGCCCCGCTGTCGCCCGTGCAGCGCCGACTGTGGTTCCTCTCGCTGCTGGAACCGGACAGCGCGGCGTACAACGTGCCCGTGGTCGTGCGGCTCACCGGACAGGTGGACGAGCCGGCGCTGACCGGCGCCCTGCGGGACCTGGCCGAGCGGCACCGGGTGCTGCGCGGCGTCGTCGACGCGGACGGCCCCGAGCCGCTGGTGCGGACCCGCCCGGCCGCCGAGGTCCCGGTGACCGTCACCGACCTGGGCGCGGACGAGCTGGACGCGGCGCTCGCCGAGGAGACCGGCCGCCCGTTCCGGCTCACGGCAGAACCGCCCATGCGCGCCGTGGTGTTCCGCACGCCGGGCAGCTGGGTGCTGGCCATGACGCTGCACCACATCGCCACGGACGGCTGGTCCCAGCGCATCCTCATGGCGGACCTGGCGGCCCTCTACGCCGTCCGGCGCGGGGACGGCGAACCGCTGCCCCCGGCACCGCAGTACGCGGACCTGGCCCACGACAGGCCCGATGAGCCGGGTGCGCCGGACGCGCCGGACGGGCTCGACTGGTGGACGGCGCAGCTGGCCGGGCTGCCCGCCGTGCTCGACCTGCCCACCGACCGCCCGCGGACCCTGGAATCGGCCTGGCCGGGCGCGGCGGCACCGGTCGCCGTACCGCCCGCGACCGCGGACCGGGTGCGCACGGTCGCCGCGGAGACCGGGGCCTCCCCGTTCATGGTGCTCATGGCCGCCTGGCAGGCCCTGCTCGGACGGCTCGCCGACACCACGGACATCGCGGTGGGCGTACCGCACGCGGGCCGCCACACCGAGGCGAGCGAGCCGGTCGTCGGCTGCTTCCTGGACACCGTCGTGGTGCGCACCGACCTCAGCGGCGAGCCCTCCGGCCGCGACCTGATCGCCCGCGTGCGGGCCGGATCCCTTGACGCCTTCGGCCACTCCCGCGTCCCGTTCGAGCACGTCGTGCGGCGGCTCCGCCCCGAGCGGATCCTGTCGGCCACCCCGGTCTTCCAGGTGCTGCTCAACCTGTACGACGAGGTGGCGCCGCCCGCGCTGCCCGGCACACGGGCCGAGTGGTCGCACGTGCCGCCCCGCACGGCCAAGTTCGACCTCGGCATGGAACTCGCCGACTCAGGCCCGGGCCTGGGGCTGAACGGCCGGCTGGAGTACCGGCGCGACCTGTTCGAGCCCGGCACCGCGGACAGGATCGTGCGCTGGTTCCTCGCCCTGCTGGAGGCGATGACCCTCGACCCGGGACGTCCGGTCGGCGACATCCCCCTGGAACCGGCGACGGGTCCCGCCCTGGCGGGCCCGGCCGCGGAACCGGCCGAAGTGCCGGTCCACGTGCTCGTCGAACGCCAGGCGGACGAGCGCCCCGACGCGACCGCCGTGACCGCGGCGGACGGCTCCCTCACCTACCGCGAGCTGGATGCCAGGGCCAACCGGCTCGCGCACCGGCTCATCGCCCTCGGCGTCGTCCCGGACCAGCCGGTGGGCATCCTGCTGGACCCCGGGACCGGCTTCGCCACGGCCGTGCTGGCCGTCCTCAAGGCCGGTGGCTCGTACCTGCCGATGGACACGGCCTGGCCCGCCGCCCGCATCCACGCCCTGCTCCGCACCGCGGGCGCCCGGCTGGTCGTGACGACGGGCGAACCCGCCGACCGCGTCCGCGGGTTCGCCGACGTCGTGGAACCCGGTGCCGCCTCCGACGCCTGGCCCGACACGCGCCCCGCCGTGCGGATCGCCCCCGAACACCTGGCCCACGTCGTCTTCACCTCCGGATCGACCGGCGCGCCCAAGGGCGTGGCCGTGACGCACGGCAACCTGGCGCACTGCGTGACCGGTCTGACCGCGCGTATGCCCCATGTCGCGGGCGGGTCCTTCGCGATCGTGTCCACGGTCGCCGCCGACCTGGGCCTCGCCTGCCTCTACGGCGCGTGGCTCACCGGCGGCACCCTCCACCTGCCGGACCGGGAGACCGCCACCGACCCGCGGGCCTTCGCCGCGTACCTCGCGCGGCACCGGGTGGACGTGGTCAAGCTCGTCCCCAGCCACCTGGCCATGCTCGCCCGCCACGGCGACCTGGCCGCCGTCCTGCCCGCGAAGCTGCTGGTCCTCGGCGGGGAGGGCTGCCCGTGGTCCCTGGTGGAGGAGGTCCGCCGGGTGCGGCCCGGTCTCGGCGTGCACACCCACTACGGGCCCACCGAGGCGACCATGATGTCGCTCGTCTGCGACGTGGACGAGGTCACCGAGCAGGGGCGCACCGAACTGGTGCCGCTCGGCCGCCCGTTGCCCAATGTGACCGGCCTGGTCGTGGACCGCGCGGGCCGGCCCCGGCCGGCCGGCGTCCCCGGTGAACTGCTGCTCGGCGGGCCCGGTGTGTCCCGCGGCTACGTGGGGCGCCCGGACCTGACCGCCGAGCGGTTCGTGGACGGCCCGGACGGCGGGCGCTGGTACCGCACCGGCGACCTCGTCCGGCTGCGCGACGGCGGCGAGGTGGAGTTCCTCGGCCGCACCGACGACCAGGTCAAGGTGCGCGGCCACCGGGTCGAACCCGGCGAGGTGACCGCCGCGCTGCGAGCGCTGCCCGAGGTCGCCGACGCCGTCGTCCTGCCCGAGGGGGACGGGGACCAGCGGCGGCTGGCCTGCTGGGTCGTGCCCGCCCCCGGCCGCACGATCCGGGCGGACGCGATCCGCTCGCGGCTGAGGGAGTCGCTGGCCGCCCACATGGTGCCGGACGCGATCGTCGTGGTGACCGGCATCCCGCTGACCCCCAACGGCAAGCCCGACCGGGCGGCCCTGCGGGAGGCGCCGCGGCCCGTCGAGCCCGGGACCGCCCCTGCGGCACCGGCCTCGCACGCCGAGCAGGCGGTGGCCCGGGTCTGGGAGGCCCTTCTCGGCCTGCCCCGGGTCGGCGCGGCGGACGACTTCTTCGCGCTCGGCGGTCACTCCTTCGCGGCCACCCGGATGGTGGGCATGCTGGCCGAGGCCACCGGTTGCAGGCTGCCGGTGCGCGTCGTCTTCGAACGGCCGGTGCTGCGCGACCTGGCCGCCGAGCTGGAGCGCCGCACGGAGGGGCCGGCGGTGTCCGGGCCGGTGCCCCGGCGCCAGGACCCCGGCGCCCCGGTCCGGTTGTCGCCCGCACAGGAGCGGCTGTGGTTCCTGTGGCGGCTGCGTCCCGACAGCGACGCCTACAACACCAGCGTCGCGCTGCGGCTGGGCGGCCCGCTCGACGTCGAGGCCCTGCGCGCAGCGGTGTGCGACCTCGGCGCCCGTCACGAAGTGCTGCGTGCCGTCGTCGCCGAGACGGAGGCGGGGCCGGTGGCCGTACCGGCCGCCCCCGAGTCCCTCGCGATGCCCGTGACCGGGGCCGCCGCGGACGAGGTCGGTGCCGCCGTGCGCGCCGAGACCTCGCGCCCGTTCGCGCTGGACGCCGAACCGCCCCTGCGGGCCCTGCTGTTGCGGGTGTCCGCCGCCGAGCACGTCCTTGTGCTGACGGTGCATCACATTGCCGTGGACGCATGGTCGTGGACGACCGTCCTGGACGACCTGTCGGCCCTGTACGCGGCGCGGCGCGGCACCGGCCCCGCTCCGGAGCCGCTCACCGTCCAGTACGCGGACCTCGCCGAGTGGCAGCGCACCGGGCGCGACCGCGCGGACGCGGACGCGCACCTGGCCTGGTGGACGGCGCACCTGGACGGCCTGACCCCGGTCGCCCTCCCGGTGGACCGGCCGCGCGGCCCGGCGGCCGGCTGGTCGGGAGCGTCCGAGCCGGTCGTGCTCCCGGCGCATCTGGCCGTACGGCTGCGGAAGGTCGCCGCGGAACTGGACTGCACGCCGTTCATGGTGCTGCTGGCCACCTGGCAGGCGCTGCTGGCCCGGCTGGCCGGCACCGAGGACGTGCCGGTCGGCGTCCCGGTGTCCGGACGCAACCGGCCCGGCACGGAACGCATGGTCGGCTGCTTCGCCAACACCCTCGTGCTGCGCGGCGACCTGTCGGGCGACCCCACGGTCAAGGACGCGCTGCTGCGCACCCGGGCCCGGGTCCTGGAAGCCCTCGACCACGCCGAGACGCCGTTCGAGGAGGTCGTGCGCGAACTCCGCCCGGAACGCGACCCGGACTCGACCCCCCTGTTCCAGGCGGTGCTCAACGTCATCGGCCTGCCCGCGGCGACCGACCGGTTCGCCGACCTGGCGGCGACGCCGGTCGACACGGCGCGCGAGGCGGCGCAGACCGATCTCTCGCTCGCCCTGGTCGACGACGGCACCGGGTTCACCGGCACGCTGACCTACCGCACCGGCCTGTTCGACCGGGCCACCGTACGGCGCTGGGCGCGCTGGTACATCGCACTGATCGAGGCCGCGCTCGGCGAGCCGGACCGGCCGATCCTCGGACTCGACCCGCTCTCGGCCGCGGACCGCGCGGAACTGCGCTCGGCCGCCACGGGCCACGCCCTGCCGGAAGGCCGCCCGGCCACCGTCGTCACCGCCGTCCTCGACCAGGCCCGCCGCCGGCCGGACGCCGTCGCGGTCGTCGCGGCCGACGGCACGGTGGACTACGCCGAACTCGCCGCCTGGTCGGGGCAGGTCGCGGCCGTTCTCGCCCAGCAGGGCCTCCGGCCCGGTGAGCCGGTCGGCGTCTGCCTGCCCCGCGGACGGCGGCTGCCGGGCGCGCTGCTCGCCGTCCTGCGCGCGGGCGCGGCCTATGTGCCGCTGGACCCCGAGCACCCGTCCGACCGGCTGGCGCGCCTGGCCGAGGACGCGGGCGTGCGGTGCGTCCTGGCGGACGGCACCGCCTCCGCGGTGGCCGGCGCCCTGCCGGGCGTCACCGTGATCGACGTGACCGACGTGGACGAAGCCGCCGCCCGGGCCCTCACCGCCGACCTGCCGGAGCCCGATCCGCGGCAGGTCGCCTACGTCCTGTTCACCTCCGGCTCGACCGGGCGGCCGAAGGGCGTGGAGGTCACCCACGCCAATCTCGCCGCCTTCGTCGCCGCCCTGTCGGCGAGCCCCGGCATGACGGAGGACGACGTCACCCTCGGTGTGGTGCCGTTCACCTTCGACGTGTTCGGCTACGAGCTGTGGGTGACGCTCGCCAATGGCGCCCGGCTCGCCCTCGCGGACCGCGACACGACCGCCGACGGCCACGCCCTGGCCGACTGGATCGAGCGCACCGGCGTGACGGTCGCGACGGCGACCCCGACCGCACTGCGCCTGCTGCACACCGCCGACTGGGCCGACCGTCCCGCGATGCGGGTGATCAGCATCGGCGAACTGCTCGACCCCGTACTCGCCCGTGAACTCGCCGGGCGCGTCGGCGCGTTGTGGAACGCGTACGGGCCCACCGAGACCACGGTCTACTCCACGATCGGCCGCGTCGAACACCCCGCCGACGAGCACGCCGTCCCCATCGGCGGCCCCATCCCCGGTACGCGCGTCCACGTGGTCGACCGGTGGGGGAGACCCGCCCTGCCCGGCAGCGCCGGCGAGTTGTGGATCGCCGGCGCGGGCGTGGCCGACGGCTACCTCCACCGTCCGGAGCTGACCGCCGAGCGCTTCGTCACCGGCCCCGGCGGCGAGCGGTGCTACCGCACCGGCGACCTCGTCCGGTGGCAGGGCCGGCAGCTGGAATTCCTGGGGCGCACCGACCTCCAGGTGAAGGTCCGCGGCCACCGCATCGAACTCGGCGAGATCGAGTCGGTGCTCCGCGAAGACCCCGGCGTCGCCGACGCGGCCGTCGTCGTCGCGGGCCCCGACGGTGAGAAGCACCTCGTGGGCTACGTCGTGCCCCGCACGCCCGGGCACACGTCGTTCGAAGGCCATCTCGCCGCCCGGCTGCCCGACTACATGGTCCCGCGCCGCTGGGTGCTGATGGACGCCTTCCCCACCACACCCAATGGCAAGACGGACCGCGCCGCGCTGCCGGAACCCGCCGAGGCGGACCGGCCGGCCACGGCCCCGGAGTCGATGATGGAGCAGCTGGTGGCCAAGGTGTGGGGCGACGTCCTCGGCACCGACGCGATCGGACGCGAGGACGACTTCTTCCGGCTCGGCGGCGACTCGTTCTCCGCGACCCGGGTGATGGGCCGGCTCCGCGAGGCCCTGGGCCAGCGGCTGCCGGTGCGGGCGCTGTTCGACCGCCCGGTGCTCGCCGACTTTGCCGAGCACGTGGAGCTGACGATGCTCGACCGCCTCGCGGCCGAGCCGGACGGTGAGTCGCGATGACGGCGCCGAACACCCTTCCCGCGTACGGCTCATCGTGCCCTCTGGTCCTGGTGGGCTTCACCTACGCGTCCCTGCTCGCCGTGGGAGGCTTCGAGCCCGACGGCTCGGTGATCGTCGTCGAGGAACCCGACGTCGTCCGCAAGCGCGGGCTCCGCGACCAGGCGCGGGCCGTGCCCGTGATCCGCGAACTGATCGAGTGGCCCTACCAACGGGAAGGTGCCGCGGACGAGTTCTTCGACGCCCACCCCGATCTGGCCCCCGCGGCCGTCGGGCCCACGGGCGAGTACGCGACGTACTTCGCCGCGCGCTTGGCCGAGCGGTACGGGCTGCCCGGGACCGGCTCCGGTGCGGCACGGCTGCTGCGCGACAAGTCGCTGCTGCGGGAGGCCGCCCGCGGGGCCGGACTGCCCAACCCCGCGTCGCAGGCCGTGGCCAGTGCGGCGGAGGTGCGGGCGTTCATGGCGGCGCACCCCGGGCCCGTCGTGCTCAAGCCGGTCGACCTGCAGGGTTCCCTCGGTGCGCGCATCCTGCGGTCCGCCGACGAGGCCGACGAGGCCTGGTCCGGCAGCCTCGCGGAGTGCGCGGCCCAGCGGGACGGAGCCTCCATGCCGGACCGGGACGTCGCCGTCCGCATGGTGGCGGAACACCACGTCGGCGGCCGGCCCTTCAGCGTGGAACTGCTGGTCTCGAACGGCCGCGTGGTGTTCGGCAACGTGACCGAGGAGGTCATGTTCCCCGGGCCCCGGCCCGTCGAGCGCGGGCAGCTCGTCCCCGCCGAGCTGCCCGCCGATCTCGACGCCCTGCTGCGGGAGCAGACCGGGCGGATCGTGACGGCCACGGACTTCGGCACGGGTGTCGTCCACTGCGAGTGGATCGTCGAGGACGGCACGCCCTATCTGATCGAGTGCGCCGGCCGCCTGCCCGGCGACAGCATCGTCGACCTGATCGAGTGGGCCTACGACATCGAACTCGTCCGCGCCTACTGGACCCTGCTCAAGGGCCGCCCGCTTCCGCAGCCGCTGCCGCGGCACCCCAAGCGGGCGGCGGCCGTCCGGTTCACCCACGCCGCACCCGGCGTGGTGGAGAGCGTCGACGGACTGACCCAGGCCTACGCCGTCCCCGACGTCATCCACTGCGAGGTCCTGGTACGGCCCGGCGCGAGGGTCGAGACGCTCCGCAGCTCCCAGGACCGCAGCGCGTACGCCCTCAGCTGCGCCGCGACGCCCGCCGAGGCGGTGCGCCGGGCCGAGGAGGCGATCGGCCGCCTCAGGATCACCACACGGCCGCCGTCCGGCACACCCGGTCCCTGAGGCCCCGGTGCCGGACCTGCCGGAAGTTCACAGCACACACGCTTGCCGAAGGATGAACGCCATGGGAGCCGGGGCTCTCGGAGAAGACGCGCGCATGACCACGACCGACGCACGGGAACGCACCCGCGCGCTGCTGGAGCAGCGGCTCGCCGCCGCCCTCGCCGAACCCGCCGCCACCCTGCCGCGCCGCACCGACCCGTCTGCGCCGGTGCCGCTCACCTCCGCGCAGGCCCGGCTGTGGTTCCTCGAACAACTCGGCACCAGCGGTGCCGCGTTCCACGCCCGCGTCGTCCTGCGGCTGCGCGGATCAGTCGACGGGCAGGCCCTGCTCGGCGCCGTCCGGGACCTGGCCGAGCGGCACGAGGTGCTTCGCGGCCGGATCGAGGAACGGGACGGGGCACCCGTCACCGTCGTGGGCGGCGCCGACGACGTGCCGGTGCTCGCCGAGGACGTCGCGCCGGAACACCTGGAGGCGGCACTCGCCGCCGAGTCCGACCGGCCGTTCGACCTGGCGCGGCGGCCGCCGATGCGCGCCGCGCTGTTCCGGACCGGCGATGTCTCGGTGCTCGCGCTGACGTTCCATCACATCGCCATCGACGGCACGTCCATGGGCCTGATCCGTGCGGAACTGCCGCACCTGTACGCGGCAAGGCTCGGACTGCGCGAGGCCCCGGAGCTCCCGGCACAGCACACCGACCACGCCGCCTGGCTGGCCTCCCGCCCCGAACCGGCCGACGACCTCGACTGGTGGGAGGAGCGGCTGTCGGGCCTCGCGCCCCAGCTGAACCTCCCCGCCGACCGCCCCCGGCCCGCCGTCGCCGGCCCCGAGGGCGGCGAGGTCGACCTGGAGATCGCCGCCGACCGCGCCGAGCGGGTCCGGGCGCTCGCCGCGCGGACCGGCTGCACCCCGTTCATGGTCTTCCTCGCGACCTGGCAGGCACTGCTGTCGCGCATGTGCGCCACCACCGACGTGCCGGTGGGCGTGGTCGAGTCGGGCCGCCGCCACCCCGGCACGGACGCCATGGTGGGCTGCTTCGTCAACACCGTCGTCATGCGCACCGACCTGTCCGGCGACCCGACCTGGACGCAACTCCTGCAGCGGACCCGGGAGGTGGCACTGGACGCGTTCGCCCACGCCGACGTGCCCTTCGAGCGGCTCGTGGCCCGGGTGCGTCCCGACCGCAGCGCCACCACCGCCCCCATCGTGCAGACCCTGTTCAACTTCATCGTCCTGGACGACGAACCGTCCGCCTTCCCGGGACTGGAGGCGGACGCCGTGAGCAGACCCGTGCTCTCCGCCAAGTCCGACCTCCACCTCACCCTGGCCGAAGGGCCCGCCGGCTTCACCGGCACCCTCAACTACCGCAGCGACCTCTTCGACGCCGAGACCGTACGGGCCGTCACCTCCTGGTACGGCAACCTGCTGGCGCGGATGCTGGACGACCCCGAAGGGCGTGTGAGCGAGGCCGCGTTGGCGCCCACCGCCGACTCGGTGCTGCGCGGCCCGGTGCGCGAGGACCCGCCCCGCACCCTGCACCCGCTCGTCGAGCGGTGGGCCGACCGCACCCCCGACGCGCTCGCCGTCGTGGCCCCCGACGGACGGCTGACCTACGGCGAACTCGACCGCGCGGCCAACCGCATCGCCCACACGCTGATCGCCGCCGGAGTCACTCCCGACCAGCCCGTCGCCGTCCTGCTGGAACACTCGGTGGCGCTGCCCGCCGCCCTCCACGGCGTCCTCAAGGCCGGCGCCGGCTACCTCCCCCTGGACGCCATGTACCCCGCGAGCCGGATCGCCTCGATCCTGGGGACCGCGGGGGTCCGCACCGTGGTGACCGTGCGGGAGTTCGCCGACGCGGTCCGTGGAGAGGGCAGGCACGTCGTCGTCCTCGACGACCCGGACGTGCTCCGGGACCGCCCCGAGCACCGGCCCGACGTCCCGGTAGGCCCCGGCCACCTGCTGCACGTCATCTTCACCTCGGGGTCCACCGGAACGCCCAAGGGCGTCGCCGTGGAGCACGGCGGCGTGACGGACTACCTGGACGGCGTCCTGGAACGACTGGGCGAGGACGTCCACGGCGGCGTCTACGCCGTGATGTCCACCATCGCGGCCGACTTCGCCCACACCTGCTTCCACGCGGCCCTCACCACCGGCGGCACCCTCCACTTCGTGGCCCGCGAGACGGCCATGGACCCCGCCGCGCTGGCCCGCTACCTCGCCGGCAACCCCATGGACGTCATCAAGCTCGTCCCCAGCCACTTCGAACTGCTCGCCGCCCACGGCGACATCGGCGCCGTCCTGCCGCGCAGGCTGCTGATGTTCGCCGGCGAGGCACTGCCCTGGTCCATCGTCGAACGCGCCCGCGCGGCCCGCCCCGGACTGCGGGTGCAGAACCACTACGGGCACACCGAATCCACCATGGTCCGCACGGTCTGCGACGTCGACGACGTACCGGAGGGCCTGCGCGCCGGCATCGTCCCGCTCGGCCGCCCGATCCCCAACACCACCGGCTTCCTCGCCGACCGGGACGGCCGCCCGCTGCCCGCCGGCATACCGGGGGAGTTCCTCGTCGGAGGCCCCGGGGTCGCCCGCGGCTACATCGGCGCACCGGAACTGACCGCGCAGCGGTTCGTGACCGCGGACGGGCAGCGCCTGTACCGCTCGGGCGACCTCCTGCGAATGCGGCCGGACGGCTGGGTGGAGTTCCGCGGCCGCGTCGACGACCAGGTGAAGGTGCGCGGCTACCGGGTGGAACCGGGCGACGTCGCCGAGGCCCTGCGCGGGCTGCCCGGAGTCGCCGAAGCCGTGGTGCTGCCCGTCGGCGAGGGGCGGCAGCAGGGCCTCGCCGGCTGGGTCGTGCCGGACCCCGGTACCCGGCTCGACTCCCGCGAGGTCCGTACCGGACTGCGCGACCGGCTGCCCGAGTACATGGTGCCCGCCACCCTCACCGTGCTCGACCGCTTCCCGCTCACACCGAACGGCAAGGTCGACAGGGCCGCCCTGCCGCGCCCCGCCGCACAGGACGCCGGGGACCGCGTCCTGCCCGGCACCCCCACCGAGCACCGTCTCGCCCAGGTGTGGGCACAGGTCCTCGGACTGCCCGCCGTCGGCATCGACGACGACTTCTTCGCGCTCGGCGGCGACTCGTTCACCGCCGTCCGTGCCGTCCGGGCCTGCGACCCCGGCCTGCGGGTCATCGACATGTTCACCCGCCCCACCGTGCGTGAACTGGCCGCACACCTCGACGCGTCCCACACCGGGCAGGGCCGTCTGCTGCACCGCCTGAGCGGGTCGCCGAACCCCAGGGCCACGGTGGTCTGCGTCCCGTACGGCGGCGGGTCCGCGGCCGTCTACCAGCCGCTCGCCGCGGCACTGCCGGACGATCTGGCGCTCCTCGCCGCCGAGTTGCCGGGACACGACCCCGCCCGCCCCGCCGAGGAGTTCCTGCCGCTCGACGAACTCACCGAACGGCTCGCCGCGGAGATCGAGGCGACCGTCGCAGGGCCCCTGGTCGTCTACGGGCACTCCGTGGGATCCGCCGCCGCCGTCGCACTCGCCCGCAGGCTGGAGGCCGCCGGACGAGACGTGCTCGGCGTGGCCGTCGCGGGCAACTTCCCGTCCGCGCGGCTGCCGGGACGCACGTCCGCCTGGGTCAACCGCGTCCTGCCGCTGGAGCGCTGGGCCTCCAGCCGGCACTACCGCGACGTCCTGCGCACGACCGGCGGAATCCTCGACGACATGGACGAGGCGACCACGCGGACCGCGCTGCGCGCCATGCGGCACGACTCGGCCGAGGCCCGTGCGTGGTACGCCAGGGAACTGGCCGCGCCGCGCGCCGCGCTGGCCGCGCCCGTCCTGTGCGTGGTGGGCGAGGCCGACCGCTCGACCGAGCTGTACCAGGAGCGCCACCGCGAATGGGGGGCCTTCGCCGACCGGGTCGAACTCGCCACCATCCCCAAGGCGGGGCACTACTTCCTGCGGCACCAGGCGACTGCCCTCGCCGCCCTGCTCGCGGCCCGGATCACCGACTGGACCGAAGGACGCCTGCCCCGGCCGCTCGCCGGGACCGGCGCCGCGCGGCCCACCGGCCTGCGGGCCTTCTACACGGTCGCCGCCGGGCAGTTCCTGTCCATGCTGGGCGGCAGCCTCAGCATGTTCGCGCTCGGGGTGTGGGCCTACCAGCGCAGCGGCCGCGTGCTGGACCTCGCGCTCGTCACCATGCTCGCCACCCTGCCCGCACTCCTGGTCACCCCGGTCGGCGGAACGGTCGCCGACCGGGTGGACCGCCGCCGCGTCATGATCGCGGCCGACGGCACGAGCGCACTCGCCATGGCCGCCCTCGCGGTGCTCCTGGCCACCGGCCGGATGTCCCTGGCGGGCGTGTGCCTCATCGTGGCCGTCACCTCGGTCGCGACCGCCTTCCACCGGCCCGCGTACCTGGCGGCCACCGCCCAGCTGGTGCCCAAGCCCTATCTGCCGCAGGCCAACGCGCTCGTGGGCCTCGAACTCGGCTTCGCCACCGTGGTCGGCCCGCTCCTGGGCGGCGTGCTCGTGGCGTTCGCGGGCGTGTCCGGCGTCGTGGGCGTGGGGGTGGGCGCGTTCGCCGCGGGCATCGCGTCCCTGCTGGCCGTCCGCTTCCCCGACCGCATGTTCCCCCGCCGGCGGGAGTCCTTCGGGCGGGCACTGACCGGGGGCTGGCGCTTCGTCGTCCGGCGCAGGCCGCTGCTGCTGCTCGTCGGCTTCGCCGCCGTGCTCAACCTCTTCGCCTCGGTGGTCTTCGTCGCGGTGCAGCCACTCGTGCTCTCCTTCGCCGGCACCGCGCAACTCGGCCTGGTGACGACGGTGGGCGGCGCGGGCGGCGTGCTCGGGGGACTGCTGATGATCCCCTGGGGCGGCACCAGGCGCCGGGCCATCGGCATGATCGCCGCCACCCTCGGCGTGGGCGCGGGCACGGTGGTGATGGGCCTGCACGCGTCCCTGCCCGTGGTGGCGACCGGCCTCGCGCTGCGGATGGGCGCCATGGCCGTGATGAACGCCCACTGGCTGTCGATCATCCAGGTCAAGGTCGGACAGGAACTCCAGGGCCGGGTCATGGCCACCAACGTCATGCTCGCGCTCGCCACCCAGCCGATCGGCTTCCTCGCGGCGGGCCCGCTCGCCGACGGCGTGTTCGCCCCCGTCCTGCGCGGCCATCCGGCACTCGGCGACGTGCTCGGCACCGGTCCCGGACGCGGCATGGCCCTGCTGATGATCGTGTGCGGGCTGTGCATCGCCGCCTGGGGCACCCTCGGCCTCGTCCACCGGCCGCTGCGGCGGCTCGAGGACGACCTGCCCGACGCGACACCCGACGCCGAGACCGAGCACGACCTGGACGCCGTCCAGGAGCGGGCGGACCGGCGGTTGGCCGTCACCCGGCGCCAGGACTGAGTCCGCAGCCCCGCCCCCGAGCCCCCAGCAGCAGTCCGGACAGCACCACTCCGCGTGGCCTCCCCGAGGCCACCCACCCAGACACGAGGAACAGACCGTGCCCGTGCACGACAAGCCCAGCCGCACACCGGAGCGGGAGCCGGCCGAACCCGTCGCCGTCATCGGCATGGCCGGCCGGTTCGCCGGCGCCGACACCGTCGACGAGTTGTGGGCGCTCCTGCGCGACGGCACCGACGCGATCACCGAGATCCCCGCCGACCGCTACGACGTCGGCCCGCACTACGACCCCACCCCGCGCACCCCCGGCCGCACCGTCAGCCGGTGGGGCGGCTTCGTCGGGCAGGTCACGGACTTCGACGCCGGCTTCTTCGGCATCACCCCGCGCGAGGCCGACAAGACGGACCCCCAGCAGCGTCTGCTGCTGGAGGTCGCCCACGAGGCCCTGGAGGACGCGGGCGTCCCGCTGTCCGTGCTGGCCGGCTCCGACACCGGCGTCTACATCGGCCAGATCGGCGACGACTACTGGCACGTGCAGCGCGCCGCACGGGACCGCTTCGACCTGTACGACATGACGGGGGCCGGCCTGCGCGCGACCACGTCAGGGCGCCTGTCCTTCGCCTTCGACCTCCGCGGCCCCAGCCTCACCGTCGACGCGGCCTGCTCCTCGGGCCTGGTGGCGGTGCACCACGCCGTGCAGGCACTGCGCTCCGGCGAATGCCGCATGGCCGTCGCGGGCGCGGCCCACCTGCTGCTCCAGCCCGACATCGGGGTCGCGTACTCCAGCGCGGGCATGCTCGCCAAGGACGGCCGCTGCAAGTTCGGCGACGCCTCCGCCGACGGCTTCGTCCGCAGCGAGGGCATCGCCGCCGTGATCCTGAAGCCCCTCTCCCAGGCCCTGGCCGACGGGGACCGCGTCCGCGCCGTCCTGCGCGGCTCCGCGGTGGGCAACGACGGCCGGTCCGGGGGCTACATGGTGGCCCCCGCGGTCGAGGGCCAGCGCGACGTGCTCGTGCGCGCGTACGCCGACGCGGGCGTGGACCCGGCCGACGTGGACTACGTGGAGGCGCACGGCACCGGGACCCCCGTCGGCGACCCGGTCGAACTCCAGGCGCTCTCCGAGGTCCTGGGCACCGGCCGGCCCGCCGGCCGCCCCGCGCTCGTCGGCTCGGTCAAGACCAACATCGGGCACAGCGAGGCGGCGGCGGGCATCGCCGGGCTCATCAAGGCCGTGCTCTGCCTCGAACACCGCGTCGTCCCGGCGAGCCTGCACTTCCACGAACCCAGCCCCGCCGTCCCGTGGACGACGCTTCCGCTGACCGTCGCGACGGGGAGCACGCCGCTGCCCGACACCGGCAGGCCCGCACTCGCGGGCGTCAACAGCTTCGGCATCTCCGGCACCAACGCCCACGTCGTCCTGGAGGAACACGTGCCCGCCCCCGCGCCAGCGGACGACCCGGCGCAGGAGCGCCCGGAACTGCTCACCCTCTCCGCCGCGACCCCCGAGGCGCTCAAGGCGCTCGCCGCGTCCGTCGCACGGTTCCTGGCCGGCGAGGACGGCCGCGCGCACCGGCTCCGCGACATCTGCCACAGCGCGGCTCTCCACCGTTCCCACTTCGACAGCCGGCTGGCGCTGCCCGTCTCCTCGCGCGAGGAGGCCGTACGGGCGCTGACCGCCTTCACCCAGGACGACCCCGAACCCTCCCTGTCCTGGTCGGAGTACACCGACCCCGCCCGGCGCCCCTCGGTCGCGTTCGTCTTCCCCGGCCAGGGCTCCCAGTGGATCGGCATGGGCCGTGAACTGCTCGACGGCGAGCCGGTGTTCGCCCGAGCCATGCGGACGTGCGACGCCGCGGTCCGGGCCGAGACCGGCTGGTCGGTCATCGACCTCCTGCGGAACGGCCGCGAGGAACGCCTCGCCGAACTCGACGTCGTCCAGCCCACGTTGTGGGCCATGGAGATCGCCCTTGCCGAGGTGTGGCGCTCCTGGGGCGTCGAGCCCGACGTCGTCATCGGCCACAGCATGGGCGAGTCGGCGGCGGCGTACATCGCGGGAGCCCTGAGCATCGAGGACGCCGCGGCCGTCATCTGCCGCCGCAGCCGGATCGCCAAGCGCCTGGCCGGCCGCGGCGCCATGGCCGTCGTCGCGCTGCCCGCCGACGAGGCGGCCCGGGCCCTCGCCGGCCACGAGGACACCGTCTCCGTCGCGGCCGCCAACAGCCCTTTCTCGACGCTGCTCGCCGGGGACGCGGACGCCCTCGCCGAGGTCCTGGCGGCACTCGACACGCAGGGGACACCGAACCGGCTCGTCAGGGTCGACTTCGCCTCGCACTCCCCGCAGACGGACGCGCTCCGCGACGACCTGCTGGACGCGCTGAAGGACCTCACCCCGCGCCGGGCCGTCGTCCCGATCCACTCGACCCTGCTCGGCGAGGTCGTCGACGGCACCGGCATGGACGCCGGCTACTGGGCCAGGAACCTCCGGGAACCCGTCGACTTCGTCGGCGCGGTGCGCCGCCGACTCGACACCGGCGACACCGTGTTCATCGAGATGAGCCCTCACCCCGTGCTGGTCAACGGCGTCAAGGAGACCGGTCGTGCCGCCGGCCGCGAGACCACCACCGCGGTCGGTTCGCTCCGCCGCGACGAGGGCGAACGCACCGCCCTCTTGGCGGCGGCCGCGAACCTCCACACCGCAGGAGTGCCGCTGGACCTCGCGGCCGTCGTGGACGGCGGCCGCCGCGTGCCGCTGCCCACGTACCCCTGGCAGCGCACCCGGCACTGGACGCCCGCTCCCACGGCGCCCGCGCGACCCCGGCTCGACACCGCGTCCGGCCACCCGCTCCTGGGGACCCGTACGGCGGCCGCGGGCAGCACCACCACCTGGGAGGGCCCGCTCGACCCGCACCGCAACGCCTACCTGGCCGACCACCGGATCCAGGACACCGTCATCGTGCCCGGCACGGCCTATCTCGAACTGCTCACGGAAGCCGCCCGTCAGCTCCTCGGTGACGGACCGGTGGCGCTGACCGACGTCCACTACCGCCAGGCCCTCTACCTCGACGGGAACGGCCCCGCCCCCACATTGAGGGTCAGCGCCGTCGACGGTGAGGAAGGCCTGGAGCTCCAGGTCCTCGGCCGATCCGCAGGCGAGGCCCAGTGGGTCCTGCACGCCGAGGCCACGGCCCGCGCCCTGCACGAACCGGACCAACCGGCTGCCGTCGACCTGGCGGCCGTCCGGAAGACGCTTCCCACACACCAGAACGCCGCCGAGTTCTACCCCTACAACGCCGAACGCGGCAACCAGTGGAACGGCGTGTTCCGGGGGCTGGCGGAACTGTGGCGCCGGGACGGCGAGGCGCTGGCACGCGTCGAGAGCCCCGAAGGACTGCGCGCCGCCCTTGCCGAGCACCACTTCCACCCCGCGCTGCTCGACGCCGCCTGCCATGTGATGACCGCTGCCCGTCCGCGCACGGTGGCGGACACCGAGAGCGTCTTCGTCTTCGGCGGCATCGACGAGTACCGCTCCTACCACCGGCCCGGCCGCGAGGTGTTCAGCCACGCCCGCCTGGTCCCGACCGCGCGCGAGGACTCCTTCGCCGCTGACATCCGCGTCGCCGACCCCACCGGCCGCCTCCTCGCCGAGATGCGCGGTGCCCGAATCCAGTACCTCGCCGGCCACGCCCCGGCACTCGAGGAGGCCCCCGTGAACGCCGCCCCCGTACGCTCACCCGCCCCCGCCCGGCCGGAGGACGACCTGGACAGCCTGCTCCACGAACTCCGGTGGACGCCGCTGCCCCGCACCGTCCCTGCCACCACGCCCACCGGCCGCGGAACCTGGGTGCTCCTCAGCGACAGCGGCCCCTTCGGACGCGCCGTGGCCAGGGGACTCGCCGCCGAGGGCCAGGACACCGTCGTCGTGACCGCCGCCGCGAGCTACCAGGCCGCCGGCGACCGGTACCGCATCGACCCCGCCGACCCCGCGCAGTACGCCGCGGTCCTGGACGACATCGCGGACCGCGGCCCGCTCCGGGGCATCGTGCACCTGTGGTCCCTGGACGCGACAGCGGGACGCGAGGCCACGGGGAAGGAGATCGACCGGGCCCAACTGCTCTCCTGCGGCAGCGTCGTCCACCTCGCCCAGGCCCTGACCGCCAGGGAACACCCCGGCGCCCCGGGCCTGTGGCTGGTCAGCCGCCACGCCCAGCGTGTCGCCCCCGAGGACCGCCACGTCGCCCCCTTCCAGGCGCTGCTGTGGGGCCTGGGACGCACCCTCGCCGCCGAGCACCCGGAGCTGCGCACACGCCTGGTGGACCTCGACCGCAACCTCACGAGCGTCGAGGCCCTGGTCGCGGACCTCCTCGGGCCGGACGACGAGGACCAGTTCGCGCTGCGGGACGGCACGCGCCGAGTCGCCCGCCTGGTCGCGCGCGGCAAGGCCTCCGCGGAGCCGGGACCGACGGCGGCCGTGCGGCTCTCCCTTCCGCGGCCGGGCACCCCCGGCGACCGGTGGCTGACCCCGTTCACGCCGCCCGCGCCGGGGGCGGACGAAGTCGCCGTCCGAGTCTCGCACGCCGCCCTCGACCACCCCGACGCCCCCTCCGGCGAGGACCCGGCACTGGGCACGGGCTGCTCCGGGACGGTCGTCGCCGTGGGGGCCGGCGTGCGCGACGTGGCCGTCGGCGACCTGGTCGTCGCCCTCGCCGAGAACGCGACGGCCTCGCACGTCGTTACGAAGGCGGTCCTGACCGCGCCGCTGCCCAGCGGTGTCACGCCCGCCGAGGCGGCCGCCCTGCCGAGGGCCTACCTCACCGCGTACTACGCGCTCCACGACGTCGCCCGCGTCGGGAAGGGCGACCGCGTACTGGTGCGTTCGGCGAGCACCGGAGTCGATCTGGCCGCGGTCGACGTGGCCCGATGGCTGGGCGCGGACGTCCACGCCGTCGCCACGAGCGCGGACGAGCGGCAGCGGCTGACGGAGCGTGGCGCCCGGCACGTCACGGACCGCACGGTCACCGGCGGACCCGGATTCGACACCGTCCTGAGCACGGCCGCACGCCGCCGTGCCGACCTCGCGCTGGCGGCACCCTACGGCCGCTTCGTGGAGCTCACCGGACCCGAAGACGTCGATGCCGCGCCCTTCGACCGGACCCTTCCCGCACCCAACCTCTCCCTCCACGCCGTCGACATCGCCCACCTGATGCGGTATCAGCCCGGGCGTGCGGGCTCGGTGTTGCGGGCCGTCGCCGAAGTCGTCGGCAAGGGGGAGCTCTCCCCGCTGCCCCACCGCGAGGTCGGTGCCGCCGAAGCCGGCCGGATCATCCAGCGCACCGGCACGTCCGGTCAGCGCGGCGTCCAAGCCGTCATCGCCTTCCCCGACGAGGTGCTGCCCGCCGCACCGCGCCACCGGGAACCCGTGTCCTCCGCACCCGTGCGCCCCGCGGGTACCTACCTCATCACCGGTGGCGCGGGAGGCATCGGTGCACGGCTCGCGTCCTGGCTCGCCGACCAGGGAGCCCGCACCCTCCTCCTGACCGGCCGGACCTCCCTGCCCGACCCCGGCCCGCTGCGCGACCTCGCGGGCCGGGGCGTCGACGTCGAGTACGCGGCCGTCGACGTGGCCGACCACCAGGCCATGCGGGCGCTCCTCGCCGACAGGGCCCACCGGGGCAAGGCACCGCTGCGCGGCGTGTTCCACGCGGCCGGGACCTACGACTCCGTCCCGGTGACCGACACCACCCCCGAGCACCTGAAAGCCCTCCTCAGCGCGAAGGTCTCAGGAGCCTGGAACCTCCACCGGCTGGTGCAGGACATGCCCCTGGACATGTTCGTCCTGTTCTCCTCCGGCTCCTCCGTCCTGTCATCGCCCCTGCTCGGCGGCTACGCGGCCGGCAACGCGTTCCTCGACGCCCTCGCCCACCACCGGCTCGCCGCCGGCGCCCCGGCCACCTCGGTCAACTGGGGCTACTGGGACGGCGTCGGCATGATCGCCCGCCACGAGGAGGACACCGGCCGCAGCCTCGTCCCCCACGGCATGGCGAGCTTCTCGCCCGACGAGGGGCTCGGCGTGCTGGGCGGCATCCTCGCCGAAGGCAGTTCGCACCGCGTCGTCCTGCGGATCGACTGGCCGTCCTGGGCACGCGTCCATCCCGAGGCGGCCCATGTCCCGCTGCTCGGCGAACTCCTCGACCGCGCCCCGGCGCGGCCCGCCCCGGCGCGGACGGCACCACGTCACATCACGCCTGTCCCCGCACCCCGGGACGAGACGGATCCGGGGGTCGTCGAAACGGTGACGAAGCTGGCCGCCGCCATCCTCGGCCTGAACCCGGAGCGGCTGAACGCGAGCCGGCCGCTCAGCAGGATGGGCATGGACTCGATGATGGCGGTCCAGCTCAGGAACGAGATCGACCGCCGCCTCAAGGTCAAGCTGCCGATGGTCAAGGTCCTCCGCGACAGCTCCGTCGACTCCCTGGCCCGGGCCGTCGCCGAAACGAAGGCCGCCACCACGGCCGACCACGCGCCGGAAGGAGCGTCCGCGAAGTGAAGACACCCGACCTGTACATCGCGGGACTCGGCGTCCATGTCCCCGCCGTCCTGGACGCGGGCAAAGCCGTGGAACTGGGCCTGTACGACCCCGAGGACCACGAGTTCCAGGGGTGGACCGGAGCCGCCGTCGCCGGCGACACACCGCCGCCGGACATGGCCGTGCTCGCGGCACGCCAGGCGACCGGACGCGCCGGCAGCCACCCCCACGACCTCGTCCTCCACATCCACGCCTGCATGCACAGACAGGGGCCCGGGGGCTGGTCGCCCCAGCACTACATCCTGCGCCACATCACCGACCAGGACATCCCCTCCTACCAGGTCAGCCAGGCATGCAACGGCCTGATCGGCTCCCTCGAACTCGCCGCCTGCTACCTCCGGGCCGTCCCCGAGCGCGCCGCCGCACTCGTCACGGGCGCCGACAACCTCAGCACCCCGCACTTCAACCGCTGGGCATCCCTGGAGAACGGCGTCCTCGGCGACGGGGCGAGCGCTGTCGTGCTCACCAAGGAACCGGGCTTCGCCCGGCTCCTGTCGATCAGCAGCGGCTCCACCGCCGAGGTCGAAGAGCGGTTCCGCGACGAGGAGTTCCCTCCCGTCACGACAGTGGACGCGGACGCCGAGGACCGGCCGGCGGCGGCCGTGCCCGAGGACGAGGCGATCTCCGAGGCCGTGGGACGCCAAGGGGAACTCCGGACGGAACTCGCCCTGCGCACGATCGCCGAGGCGGGCCTCGACGTCGCCGACATCACCCGCGTGGCGCACATCTTCACCGGCCGCGAGAGCTACCTCAAGGGCATCCTCGCCCCCATGGGCCTCCGCACCGAGCAGGGGCTGCTCCAACTCGGGCGCCGACTCGGGCACATGACGGTCAGCGACCAGATCGTGGGCCTCAACCACCTCGTCGAAACACGCGAAGTCGGCCCGGGCGACCACGTGCTGATCGTGGCCCACGGCGGCGGCGTCTCGATCACGTGCGCCGTCGTCCGCATCGAGTACCTCCCGTCCTGGGCCACCGGCCGGCCCTCCGCGGTGCCCGCGGACGCGTGACGCCGCATCGCCCGGCGAACGCGGATGCCCTCGGCGCAGGCCGCCGAGGGCTGGGCCGTGTTTGAGAACGTGACGGAAGTCAGGCGGTGAACATGGTCAGGATGGTGGCGATCCTTCCGTGGCGGACGGTGATGACGTCGATTCCGCGGACGGCGGAATTGCCGGGCGCACTGAAGGCCCAGGCAAGAGCTCCGGTGCGGGAGCCGGCGTAGCGCATGCCGTCCTCGGTGAACTCGAAGTCGGCCGGGGCCTCGGCGAGGAGGGTGGTGACCTTGCCCTCGATGGCGTCGCGGCCGGTGGTGACACCTTCTGGGTCGGTGAAGACGACGTCCTCGGTGTAGATGCGGTCGATGGCCGCGCGGCGGGACACGGGGTCGCGGTTGCCGAAGACTTCGTGCAGGTTGGCTGCGAGCAGGTCGGTCACGGGGTGCATGGCGATTCCTTCAAGGACGGCCGGGGCGGCCGGTCGGCTCGGGGAGCTCGGCCGGCCGCCCCGGTGCGGACGTGTCAGGAGCGGAGGTTCAGGCGGTCGGCTGTGGTGGTCAGATCTGGCTGGCCCCGCCGTCGACGTATATCTCGGCACCGGTCATGTAGCTGCTGGTCCCACCGGCGAGGAAGAGGACGGTTTCGGCGATCTCCTCCGGGCGGCCGAGCCGCTTCATGGGGACTCCGGCGGCCAGGCCCTGAAGCAGTTGTTCGGCGGCCTCGGGACCGCCCGCGAGGCCGCTGAGCCCGGGCGTCTCGATCGGCCCGGGCGCGATGCTGTTGACGCGGATGCCACGGGTGACCACTCCGCCGCCCAGCTGCGGGTGAGGGAGCGCAGCGCGGCCTTGGTCGCGGCGTAGACGCTGAAGGAGGCGGCTCCCTTGGTGTCGATGTTGGAGCTGGTCAGGATGATCGATGCGCCGGGGGTGAGCAACGGAAGTGCCTTCTGCACGGTGAACAGGGTGCCGCCGACGTTGGTGTTGAAGGTGTCGGCGTAGTGGTCCCAGGTGATGTCGGGCAGGGCCGCGAACTCGCCGCCGCCGGCGTTGGCGAAGACGATGTCGAGGCCGCTGTGCCGCTCGATCTGCGCGAAGAGGCGGTCGAGGTCGTCGAGGTTCGCGATGTCAGCGCGTACTCCGGTGGCGCGGTCGCCGATGGAGGCCACCGCCTCGTCGATCGCTTCCTGACGGCGGCCTGTGAGGAAGACGTGGGCGCCTTCCGAGGCGAGCCGTCGCGCGGCGGCCAGGCCGATGCCGGAGGTGGCGCCGGTGACGAGGGCGGTCTTGCCGTCCAGCTGTCCCATGAGGGGTTCTCCATTTCCGTACCGTTCGGTACTTAAGTCGTTCGGTAGGGGAGAACCGAGGCACCGGTACGCCTATTCCGTACCGCTCGGTTAAAATATGGAGGGCTGACACAGGAGGCGTCATGGCGGTACGCGGCAGACCCAGGGGCTTCGACGCGGATGCCGCGCTGGAGCGTGCAGTGGAGGTCTTCTGGCGCCAGGGGTACGAGGGTGCGTCGCTCACTGACCTCACCGAGGCCATGGGCATCAACCGCACGAGCATGTACGCGGCGTTCGGGAACAAGGAGGAGCTGTTCCATCGGGCCGTCGCTCGCTATGCCGAGGCCGACATGGCCTATGCCCGCGAGGCCCTCGCCGAACCGACCGCGCACGAGGTCGTCGAATCCTTCCTCCGGGCCAACGCCGACGCGCTCACCCGTGCCGACCGCCCTTCCGGATGCCTGTCCGTGCAGGGAGGCCTGGCCGAGGGCAGCGACAGCGGCCGTATCGCCACGTTCCTGGCCGACAGCCGCCTCGCCGGCGAACGTGCCCTGGCGCAGCGACTGGCCCGCGCCGTCGAGGAGGGCGACCTGCCCGCGGGGACCGACCCTCACGCACTCGCCCGCTACGTCATGGTGGTCAGCGAGGGCAACGCGGTGCACGCTGCTGCCGGTGCGGCACGTGCGGCCCTCCATGCCACCGTCGATATCGCCCTGCAGGCGATACCTCGGACTCGCGCAGACGCGGCCGTCTGACAGTGCCGGCACCACGCCTGTGCGAATTCCGACAACACCTTCGCCGTGATCCAGCCTGATGAGGACGATCACGCCTGGTTCGCATCCATCGCTGCCCTGGACGAGGGCGGCTACGAGATCGTCCTTCGTGACACAGCTGGGCGAGGTGATCCCACGCCCACTCCGAGACGCCGCTCACCTTGGCCGCGGCTCTGGCCGGGTCACCGGTTCGGACGGGCTGGTCGACCTCGAAGTCGTAGCCGGTCAGGCCGCTTTCCTCCTCGACGATACGGGCGATGCGGTAGACGAGGTCCATCACCGCCGACGCCGCCGGCCCCGAGTAGCGGTACGCCACCTCGATGTCAGCCGTGTCCCCCGAGTAGTCGAGCTGCACGCGTCCCGGCGACCCCGCAGCTGCGGAAGGTCGGCATCGGGGTCGAAGCCGGCGTTGAGGAGGTCGAGCGTCTGCTGCAGCGTCAGGCCCGCTCGCACGCGCGCGAGCGTGATGTCGTAGGTCACCGGGGCAATCCACGCAGGGACGACCGCCGCCCGCTCCAAGGCCGAGGTGTACCTCGGTCGCCGGGAGTAGGTCCCGCGGCTCAGGCGCTGCTCGCTCCCGCCTGACTAGGGTCGGCCCATGGAGAGCACGGAAGGCATTCGGCGTCATTCCGCGGAGCGCATGCGCGACGCGCTCGAACGGCTCGGCACCGAGCGGGACGTATGGGTGTCGACGGCTCACCCCGAACACGGGCCGCACCAGGTGCCGCTGTGGTTCCTGTGGGACGGGCAAGCCGTGTGGATGTGCACCGGGGCCACGTCCGTGACGGTACGGAACATCCGGAGGGATCCGCGCGTGCACGTGTCGCTGCCGGACACCTTCGACGTGGTCCTCCTCCAGGGCGAGGCGGAGTGCTTCCCGGACCAGGAGGTGCCCGCAAGCGCGGCGGAGGCGTTCGCCGGCAAGTTCGGCTGGGACCCACGCAAGGAAGCGGCTGCGTTCGTGTACGTACGCGTGGTCCCGAGGACCGTGCGCGCGTGGCGCGGCGAGCCGGAACTCCGCGGCAGCGTCATCATGCGCGACGGCATGTGGCTGGAATAGCCGAAGGCGGTCCGCCGCACGGTCGGTGACCGGCCGGGCCGCCTCAACCGCCGCCCGTGGTCCTCTCAACTGCCGGGACAAGGAGGGCGATCTGCTGGGGCGTGGCGCAGTCCGCCGTCTCGACGGCCGCTTCGGTACGGCAGCCGGCGCAGGCGAGGTTGGCCCCGTCCAGTCCCATAGGCCCGCAACAGCCGGCGCGCCGGCTGCCGAGGCGGATCGGTTCGAGGCGGAGTACGTCCTGCGGGCACAGCACGAACTGCACTACCGGCATCGCGCCTTGAAGACCGGGGTACTGGTCGAGGCCCGGGACGGAGAGGTACTCGACGGCAAAGGCGCCGGGAGCCATGCGCGGTGGGCAGTCGTGGCCCTCGGGCATCCTGAAGGGCAGCGGGGCGTCGTCGTACTCCGGCAGTTCGACCTCACGCACGGCGCGGCTCAGCACGGCTTGGCAATTGCGGCAGCGGAAGACGACCACGTGTTCTCTCCTGTCGCGCGAGACTGTTGAGGGACCGGCCCTCGCCGCCAGTGGGGCAGCCGCCCGAGCCCGCACTGGGCGCGCCGTCCGCCGTCCGAACGCCCCTACTCGCGGCCCGGAACAACCCCGTTGTCAGTGCCTCCTGGCATCGTTCACGACATGTTCGACGGACTTCACGACATCGACTGGGCCTCAATGGAGCACGCGTACGGCTCCGCCGAGGAGGTGCCGGGGCTGCTGAGGGCGCTGCGCTCCCCGGACGCCGAGGAACGCCGCAAGGCCCTCGACCGCTTCTACAGCGCGGTCCACCACCAGGGCAGCGTGTACCCGCCCACGGCGGCCAGCCTCCCCTTCCTGTTCGAGCTGGCTGTCGACGGCGCCACGCCCGACCGGGCGGCCGTCGTCGCGCTGATGGTCAGCATCGGCCGGGAGTCACTCGACCGGGGCTTCGAGGTCGACGGCACGGAGATCGAGTACTACCCGCCGATGGGCTGCGGACAAGCCGTCGCCTTCCTGCGCGAACGTGCGGACGGGATTACCGAACTCGCCCGCGACGCCGACCCGGGCGTGCGCCTGGCCGCGATTCCCGGGCTCGGGCTCTTCCTCGACGACGCCGACCGGGCCGCCGCGGTACTGCGGGAACGGCTGGCCGCCGAGCGCGGCATGGCCGCGCGGCTGCGGATCGCGGCTGCGGCGGCCACCTTGGCCCTGCGCCTGCCGGTGGCCTCGCGGCAGGTCATGGACTGGCTCACCGGACTCGCGGCCGACCCGGACCAGGGTCCCGCGACCCGTCTGGCGGCCCTGGTCCAGCGGGCCCGGTGCGCCCCGGACGAGATCGGCGAGGACGTCGTACCGGCCGCCGTCGGCCTGCTGCGCGAGACCGCCCGCGCGATACCCGTGCGGCGCATCGCACCGGTCCCGGAGAGCCCCGCGGTGTCCACCGACGGAGTCGCGCCCCAGATCGTCGAGGCCTTCGCGGATCTCGACCGGCACACGCGCGTGCTCGCACCCACAACGGCCCTGCTGCGTACGTTCCACGAAGCCCTGGGCGCGCGGGTGCCCGAGCGCACCGCTGTACTGGCCGAGCAGTTGAGCAGCCCCGACCCCGGTTCCCGGCTCGACGCGGTCCGTATGAGCGGGGAGCTGATGCGGGCCTGGCGCGGGGACCACACCCGGCTGCTCCTGCTGGTCGCCGGCCAGCTCACCACGGCCGACGCGGAGGTCGCCGCCGAGGCCGCGGCCGTCCTGGAATCCTGCCACCCGATCGCCGCCCCGGCCCGGGACGCTCTCGCCGCGCACATCGACGCACAACTCGTCCAGTACGGCCCCGATGTGTGGGCGGCGCCGGAGGCACCGCTGCGGAGAAGCCACCAAGAGGCCGTCCGGGCGCTGGCGCGCCTCGGCGACGTACGCGCGCTGCCGTGTCTGCTGACCGCGTTGGACAGCGACGTGGACGCCTGGCGGGCGATCCAGGTGGCAGGGCATCTGCCACAGGCCGCCGACCAGTTGGTGCCCCGGCTTTGCGACCACCTGCGCCGCGTCGATCTTTCCCGGCAGTGGACCGAGATGAGCGCCTGCGCGATCCTTTCCGCCCTGGGGGCACTCGGCGACGCGGCCGCGGTTCCGGCGGTCGTGCACACACTCGTTGCCGCGCCGGGCCACGGGCAGGCCCGTGTCACGCAGTCGGCCCTGCAGGCGCTGAGGGCCTTCGGGCCGGCGGCGGCCGGTGCGCTGGACGTGATCCGGTCTCTGACCGTGGCCTCGGACGTGCACGTACGTCGTGCCGCCGTAGCCGCGCTGTGGGCCGTGGGCCGCGACCGGGCCGAGATGCTGCCGCTCCTGCTCGGCCTCCTCGACGACGACTTCAGCTTCGGCATCAGTGAAGCGGCCGACCCGCTCGCCGAGATGGGCCCGTCAGCCTCCGTGGCACTGCCCCGCCTGCGGGACCACCTGGCGGACGACTACACCTGGATCCGGGTGCACTGCGCGGCGGCCCTCTGGGGGATCGGCGGCGAGGCCGAGGCGCCGGCCGTCGTGGACGCCCTGCTGCGGGCCATGGCGGAGAACCCCCAAACCGCCAACCATGTCGTGGCCTGCCTGGACCGCATGGGTCCCCTCGCGGCGCCGGCCCTGCCCCTGCTCCGCGAGCAACTGGCCCTGCCCCGGCGCGGCGGCAGGTTCCAGAGCATCGGCAATGACGAGGAACTCCAGCGGGTCGGCCGCGCCCTCATCGCCCGGCTCGACCCCCCGCAGGAACCCACGGACCACGAGACACTCAGGGCAGGCCGACCCGTATGAAGCCGATGTTCCAACCCGAGCCGGCACGCGCGGCATTCGAGGTGGACGGGCGGCGCCTGTCCTACCTCGACTTCGGTGGCCCGGGGAGGCCCCTGCTCGCCCTCCACGGCCACTTCAGCGAGGCCCGCACCTTCACGGCTCTGGCGCGCGCACTGGCACCCGCGTGGCGAGTCGTGGCCCTCGACCAGCGCGGACACGGCTTCTCGGACCGGCCGCCGGACTTCTCGCGCGCAGGCTACGTCCACGACGCCGCAGCGCTCCTCGCCCACCTCGGCCTGCCTCAGGTGGTGGTGCTCGGCCACTCGCTCGGCGGAGTCAACGCCTACCAGCTCGCCGCGCACCACCCCGACGCGGTCGGCGCCCTGATCATCGAGGACATCGGCGTGGAGATCGACGACGACCTGTCCTTCTGCCTGGCATGGCCGCACCGGGCGCCCACCCGTGCGGCCCTGGTCGCACAACTCGGCGGCTCGGCACGCTACCTGACCGACGCCATCCGCGAACATCCCGACGGCTGGGGCCTGGCCTTCCGCCCGCAGGACATGGTCGCCTCCGTTGCCCAGGTCAACGGCGACCACTGGGACGACTGGCTCGCCGGCGACTGCCCCGCCCTGCTCGTCCACGGCACCCGGAGCGACACGCTCACCGCGGAACACGCCGCGGCCATGGCGGCCCGGCGCCCCCGCACCCGGCTTGTCACCCTGGCGACCGGGCACACCGTGCACGAGACCGACCCCGCCGGCTTCGCCGAGGCCGTGAGTGCCTTCCTCGACGGCCTGTGACCGGCCGACGCCACCGCCGGCCGGCCCGTCGCGCTCCGGCTACTCGGCCTCGTGCATCTGCTGCCAGGACGCCTCGTGGTCGTCCGGCCCTCTCGTGCCGAACCGCTCGTTGAGCTCCGCGAGCTGCCGCTCGGTGGGGTGCGGGCCGAGCTTGCCCATCTCCAGGAAGAGCTCCTCGTTCCCCGACGGCGACGACACGAACAGCGCCCGTCCGCCGGTCGGAGTGGTGAAGGTGTGCTGGCTGCCCCTGGGCACCACGACCACGGTCCCCGGTCCTCCGGAGAAGGTCGCGTCGCCGACCCGGAAGTCGTAGTGGCCCTCCAGGATGTAGATGACCTTCATGAAGTCGTGGTGGGCGTGCGGAGGGTTCTCGGCGATCACGTCATGGGTGAAGACGAACACCCCGAGGGCGTCGCCGACCTCCTTGCCGCGTACCAGCACCTCCAGCCAGTGCCGGCCGCCCGGCTCCACACGCTCACCCTCACCCGGCGCCACCGCCCAGCCGTCCGTGCCCCAGTTGCCCATCATGTCTCCCGCCCATCGGTCGTGTCGAAAAGAACGCCAGAAATGTGCGCGCTTCACCGCGGAACGTGTCGAACCATGACTGTTCGTACGAACCGCACCGCAGGCGCGCACCGCCACGATGGGCGAGCGCCAGGGAGCCGGACAAGAAGTGTTGCTGTTTCCGGGAATCGGGCCGGGGAACACCACGTTCCCCTGGACGTGGAATCTTCCGGCGCCATCACCCAGACACTGGCCGAAGTGGGCCCTCAGCTGCGACGTCTCCGCTTGCGGAGCGGCGTGACCCTGACCGCGCTGGCCAAGGCGACCGGTATCTCCAAGAGCACCCTGTCGCGACTGGAGGCCGGCCGGCGGCGCCCCGGCCTGGAACTGCTGCTGCCGATCACGCAGGCACTGGGCATCGCCCTGGACGACGTGATCCACGTCGCACCCCCGGAGGGCCCCGTCAACCGGCTCGCACCGCAGCCGTGGAACGGGATGGTGCGTCTGCCGCTCGCGCAGGAGATCGGCCCGATCCAGTCGTTCAAGCTGATCGTGCCCCCGGGCCGTACCGATCCCGTGCCCCAGACCCACGAGGGGCACATGTGGATGTACGTTCTGGCCGGCCGCCTGCGTCTCGTTCTCAACGACATGGACCTGCAGGTCAGGGTCGGCGAGTCGGCGGAGTTCAGCACGCGGATGGCGCACTGGTTCGGCAACAGCGGCCAGGAGCCCGCCGAAGTCCTCTGCCTGTTCGGCCGCCAGGGCGAGCGGATACGACGCCGCGTGGCACCGCCCTCCACGGGACACGGCGCCGCCTCCGACATCGCGGCCCCGGACCGGGCCCGCGAGGAGCCCGCCGGCCCTCACGCCACGAGCGCGTGACCCGTCGGCCCTGACGAATCCCACGACGGACGGGAATCCGGTTGGCCGGTACCCGCGGGTCTGCGACGATGCAGTCGTTCCCCGACCGGAGAGGGCCCTTGTTCGTTTTCGTCTGCGCCCGGTGCGGCGCCGAGCTGACCGTCCCTCTCTCCCAGGTCTCGCTTCCGGTCCATGCCCGCCAGGTGTACGGGAACGGCCTCCAGCTTCCAGTGCTCATGGAGTCCGGGACCTTCGCCGTCGACCCGGATCCGTGGGGCAGGCCGTGGCGGCTGTGGGACGAGCTCGATCCGGGCGAGGCGGAGGCACGCGGCATCTACGCGCCCGTGCACGCGCTGTCCGACGCCCCGGCCGGGCAGATCGTCATAGCACCCGGTGACATCCACGGGACCCGGCTGATCCCCGGGAAGCGCGGCGGCGCCTGCTGCGGCATCGACGGGGCCGACGGGCCCAACATGGCCTGCCTGGGCTGCGACCTGCTCGTCGCGACACGCTTCGACGACTGCTCGCTCTGGCAGTTGGTGCGGCTCGGCCCGGACGCCGTGCGCCGGGTCCGGGTGGGTGCGGACGCCGCGCCGCTCTCCTGGGCGGAACTGATGGAAAAGGCGGAGAGCGCGCCGCCGTTCGAGCCGATCACCTCGTGGGGGGAACGACGTGGGTCGGGCCGCCACTGGTCGTGGAGCCCGCAATGGACGGCGGCAGCCGGCCGGGCCCTCGCCCACCTGCTGGTGGCCTCCCAAGGGCAGCCCGTGGAGGTCCCCGACGGCATGACCGCCACGGTGTTCCAGCACGCACTCGACACCATGCTGCCCGCCGGTGCGCCGGCCCGGCACGCCGTCCTGGCAGGACCGGGACGGCCCGTCCCCGTCGAGGGCGCCGACATCCTCCTCGTGCCGGTCCATCCCGGGACCGGCCGGACCTGGGCCCCCGCCGGCCCGGCGCCCGCCGCGTACTCGGTGCCCCTGCCGTCGGCGGTGTGGCGGTGGCTGCACTCCCCCCAGCCGTACTCGTCCCTTCCCGCGTCGGGCCGTATACCCCTGGACGTCCTGCGCGACGAGTCGCTCCCGCCGCGCCGCGACGAACGCTTCCGGGCCGACTGGCGGACGTTCCAGCACACCTTGGTCCGGCTGCCGGCCGTGCGCAGCCCGTGGCTGCGCACGATCGTCGAGGCGTTCAGGCAGGACAGGGCCTATGGCCTCTTCCGGCCACCGCTGACCCGCCCTCAGCGCCAGCCGAGTTCGGGTGCCACGTAGGTGAGGATGCTCTCCAGCAGGTGCGCGTTGTAGTCGACCCCGAGCTGGTTCGGGATGGTCAGCAGCAGGGTGTCCGCGGCCTGGATCGCCTCGTCGTCCCGCAGCAGCTTCACCAGTTCCTCCGGCTCCGCGGCGTAGGAACGCCCGAAGACGGCCCGGGTCGTGTCGTCGATCATGCCGACCTGGTCCCGGGAGCCGCGGTCGCGGCCGAAGTACGCCCGGTCGAGGTCGTTGGTCAGCGCGAAGATGCTGCGGCTGACCGACACCCGCGGCTCGCGGTCGTGGCCCGCCTTCCGGAACGCCTCGCGGTACGCCTCGATCTGCTTGCGCTGCTGGACGTGCAGCGGCTCGCCCGACTCGTCGTTCTTCAACGTCGAGCTCTGCAGGTTCATCCCCAGCTCGGCGGCCCAGACCGCGGTCGCGTTCGAGGCGGAGCCCCACCAGATCCTGTCGCGCAGCCCCTCGGAGTGCGGTTCGATCCGCAGCAGCCCGGGCGGGTTGGGGAACATCGGCCGCGGGTTGGGCGTGGCGAAACCCTCGCCGCCGAGGACGGTGAGGAACGCCTCGGTGTGGCGGCGGGCCATGTCGGCGTCCGTCTCGCCCGGCGCGGGGTTGTAGCCGAACAGCCGCCAGCCCTCGATCACCTGCTCCGGTGAGCCGCGGCTGATGCCCAGTTGCAGCCGGCCGGACGAGATGAGGTCGGCCGCGCCCGCGTCCTCGGCCATGTACAGCGGGTTCTCGTAGCGCATGTCGATCACGCCGGTGCCGATCTCGATCTTCGAGGTCCGCGCACCGATCGCCGCGAGCAGCGGGAAGGGGCTGGCCGCCTGCCGGGCGAAGTGGTGCACCCGGAAGTACGCACCGTCCACGCCGAGTTCCTCGGCGGCGACCGCGAGGTCGATGGACTGGTGCAGGACGTCCATGGCCGACCGGGCCTGCGAGTGCTCGCTGGGCGACCAGTGGCCGAAGGAGAGGAATCCGATCTTCTTCACGCCGTGCCCAGCGCTCGGCGGCCACGTTTGATTCCCGCCGCGGAGCCCCGCGGAGCACGGACGAGAGGGCGTCAGCCTCGTGGCAGGACGGGCCCGTAACGCACCGGCAGGCTGAGCGGGCCGCGGATCATGCCGGAGGGGATCCAGTCGATCTCGTCGAGAGGGACGGCCGCCTCGAGGCCGGGGATGCGCCGCAGCAGCACTTCGAGGCCCGTGGTCGCCTCGAGCCGGGCCAGGGGAGCGCCCAGGCAGTGGTGGATGCCGTGGCCGAAGGCCAAGTGCCGGGCGGCAGGACGTGACACGTCGAGCACGGAGGGGGCCTCACCCGCGGGCATGGGTGCGTCACGGTTCGCGGACCACAGCGCGATGCCGACGATGCTTCCGCGGGGGATGAAGTGGCCGCCGAGTTCGAGGTCGCGGGCGGCATAGCGGTGGGACGCCACTTCGACGGAGCTGTCGTAGCGCAGGAACTCCTCCACGGCTCCCGGTATGAGGTCGGGCGTCCCTTCGAGCAGGCGCAACTGCGCCGGATCACGCAGCAGCCCGAGGAGGGCGTTGCCCAGGAGGTTCACGGTGGTGTCGTGGCCCGCGATGACCATGAGGATGCAGGTACCGACGAGCTCCTCGTCGGTCAGCCGTCCGTCGTCCTCGTCGCGCGCCCCGACCAGCGCCGAGATCAGGTCGTCCTGCGGGCGCGCCCGCTTCTCGTCGATGAGCCGTCGCACCAGGCCGTGCAGGCCGGCCACGGAACTGCGGTGGTCCTCGGCCGCGGTGTCGAGGGCCTTCCTGCTCCAGAGGCGGAAGCGGGCGCGGTGCTCGTCGGGGATGCCGAGCAGTTCGGCGATGACGGTCATGGGGAGCGGCGCGGTGAAGGACTCGACGAGGTCGGCGGTACCGCGTGACGCCATGGCGTCGATCAGGTCCTCCGCGATCTGCCGGACGCGCGGGGCCAGCCCGGCCGTGCGATGCGGGGTGAAGACCCCGGACACCAGGCGCCGCAGGCGGGTGTGGTCCTGCCCGTCGGCCTCCAGCATGTGGCCCCCGAGGCCCACTCCGGGCTTGTTCAGGACGAAATCGGCGGCCGCGAGGGCGTCGGCCGCGGGGGAGGGGTCCTTGAGCAGGGCCGGGTGGGTCAGCGCCTCACGCGCCAGGTCGTAGTCGACGACCAGCCAGCCGTACAGACCCGGGTACAGCTCCGCCCGATGCACCGGGCCCTGCCGCCGCAGCGCCTCGTAGCGGTTCGGCGCGTCCGCCTTGAAGGCGGCGTCCAGATGTACGGGCGAGCCACCCGCCGGGCGACCGGCGTCCTCGGAACGCGTGCGGTCCGTGCACCTCATAGATCATCGTCCTCTCACACATCCCCGAGCGGACCACTACGGGTAGTACAAGTCGACGAAAGTCAGCATTTCGTACCAAAGGGTACTACCGCGCCGTGGTGTGCGACGCGGCCTGCTTTTCCGAGCTGAGCCGGACGGGCCGGGCCGGACGGGCCGGTCGCAGTGGCCGACGGATCGCCCGCCACAATGCCGGCGTGACGAGACCGACCGGGCCTGTGATCATCTTCGATGACGCGTTCCACATGTACGTCCTCAGGGACCAGGCGTTCGCCGAGGCGTGGTGGGAGGAGCCCGGCGAGTACATCTGCGGTTTCGACGCCTTGGCCAGGCCCCTTCGGATGACGGGTGAACCCCACCGGGTCCACCTCGAACTGACCGGCGCGGAACCGGACGAGGCGGAGCTGCGCCGGCTGGTGGCCGGTCACTACCACCGCTGTCTCCGCGGTCAGAGGCCGCCCCAGGCGGCGGACCTCGCGGAATTCGTGGCGGCACTGCCCCGCGAGAGAGGGTGACCGCGGCATTGGCCGCCGAGTCGTGAGCCCGGGGGCACGGCGTCCTGGGCCGGGGCGCGGTCCGCGGAAGGGGCTCGCGGTGCCGGAGCCCGGCAGCCCGGTCGTGGATGCCGACCGGGTTGAACCCGTTCGTACCTTTTACGCCGTACAATCAGCCGACATCGCCTTGACGGGATGGGTCCGGCCATGCTTACAGGAATCGCGGAGTCGGGGGGCACGCACGGAGGGCCGGCCCTCGCTTGCCTGATCGCGGTCGTGTCCGTCGACGGCAGGGGCCGGGTGAACGGATGGAGCGACGAGGCCGAGGCCATCCTCGGCTACCACCGCGACGAGGCAATGGGCCGCCCGGTGAACGAATTCGTCGCCGACGGGCAGCAGGGTCCCCCGCCGGCCGGCCGCACCCGGCAGGACCGGCCGAACCGCACGGTGCTGCGGCACAAGGCCGGTCACGGTGTCGAGGCGAACGTCCAGGTGCAGCGGGCGGTCGCCGAAGGCGGCCCCACGGTCTGGTTCCTGAGCCCGGTGTCCGCGACGGACGCGGCGGGCCGCGACGTCGGCCTGCTCGAAGGGGCGTGGACGCAGTCCAGCGCCGCCATCTGCCTCTGGTCGACGGAGCTGCGCCTGCTGTGGGCGAACGCATTCTCGTACGTGGTCTTCAAGGCGGGCACCGACGAGGTGCACGGACGGCTGCCCACCGAGATCTTCGCGCCCGACAGCCAGCACCACGCGCTCGAGGAGGCCATGCGCCAGGCACGGGACACCGGGACCGCACGCTCCGTCCTCACCTACGAGAAGGTGCCCGGCGAGAACCGGCCGCACGAGTGGGCGATCCACATCGACCCGGTCCGCGACCGGCACGGCGGGGTGATCGCGCTGTGCACCATGGCCCGGAACAACTCCACGGAGTTCTGGGCCCGCCAGCGGCTCAGCCTCCTGGACGAGGCACGCCGCACCATCGGGCACTCCCTGGACGTGGAGCGGACGGCCCGCGAACTCACGGACCTCTCGGTGCCGGACCTTGCCGACGTCGCGCTGGTCCACCTGCTTCCCGAGACCCTGGGCAACGACCGGACGGGCGTGCACGGCCCCGTGGAGACACGGCTGGTCGCGGCGAGCGGCGAGCGGGGTCCGGCGGCGCAGGGTGCCGGCGTGAACGGCGCGCGGCACGGACGGGCTGCCGGCCGCACGGACTGGCGGGCCGTGGAACGCGACTCCCTGCCGGGCCGGGCGCTGTGGGAACGGCGTGCCGTGCGCGTCGATCTGCCCCACCCCGCCGTCGCCTGGCCCGGCTGGGGCACCGACCTGCCCGCGGGCCGGTCCGGGGGAGGGGCGATCTCCGCACCGCTGACCGCACGCGGCATCACGCTCGGTGTCGTCACCTTCCTCCGGCACGAACTGCCCTTCGACGCCGAGGACCTGCTTCTCGTCGAGGAACTGGCCGAGACCACGGCCGTGTGCATCGACCACGCCCGCCACTTCGAGCGGGAGCACAGCACGGCGCTCGCCCTTCAGCAGAGCCTGCTCCCGAGGGAGCCTCCCGCGCAGAGCGCGGTGGACGCCGCGTACGGCTACCGGCCCGCCGACCTCGCGGCCGGGGTGGGCGGCGACTGGTTCGACGTGATCCCGCTGTCCGGCGCGCGGGTGGCACTGGTCGTCGGTGACGTCGTGGGGCACGGCGTGGAGGCGGCCGCGACCATGGGGCGGCTGCGTTCCGTCGTGCGGACGCTCGCCGACATCGACCTCCCGCCGGAGGAACTGCTGACCTCCCTGGACGACATCGTGAACCGGATGGACCGCGAGAGGGAGGCCGACGCCTCCGATCCGGAGGTCGGGGCGTCCGTGCTGTACGCCGTGTACGACCCGGTGTCGCGCCGCTGCTGTGTGGCCCGCGCGGCGCACGTGGCGCCGCTGCTGGTGCTGCCGGACGGGACGAGCGAGCTGCTGGACGTGCCCGGGGGGCCGCCGCTGGGACTGGGCGGGCTGCCCTTCGAGTCGGCCGAGGTGGAGCTCCCCGAGGACTGCCTGCTCGTGCTGTTCACCGACGGCGTCGTGGAGTCCCGGGACCGCGACCTCGGCGCCGGGATCGCGCGGCTGCAGGAGTGCCTGGTCGACGCCGGCGGTTCCTCGCCCGCCGCCGTGTGCGACGACGTCCTCGCCGCGATGCTTCCGCGGCGCGGCGACGACGCGGCCCTGCTGGTGGCCCGGCCCCGCACGCTGGACGCGGCCGACCTCGCCCAGTGGGACGTTCCGCCCGACGCCTCCGCGGTGTCCGCTGTGCGTGGCATGGTGACGGAGCGGCTGGCCGCCTGGGGCCTGGACGACCGGTCGTTCACCACCGAGCTGATCGTCAGCGAGCTGGTCACCAACGCGGTGCGCTACGGCAAGGCCCCCATCCGGCTGCGCCTGATCCGGGACCAGGCGTTGATCTGCGAGGTCACCGACGCCAGCGACGCCGCGCCGCACATGCGGCGCGCGCGCAGCTTCGACGAAGGCGGGCGCGGGCTGTTCCTCGTCGCCCAGTTGTCCACGAGCTGGGGCAGCCGCCACGTCACGGACGGCAAAATCATCTGGGCGGAACAGCAACTCGCTCCCGCGGAGTGACCTGCGTGGCACGGCAGTTCGTGCACATTGTCGGAAGTGACAAAGGAGGCGGCGCCCCATGCCGTCCCAGGGGGAGGGTTCTGTGAGTTACGACATTTATGTCCACCGCTTCGAGGGTGGTGAGTCGGCCCCCTTGGACAAGATCATCGTGGCCGAGGTCCTCGACCCGTACGTCGTAGTACGTGTACCCGACAATGAATTCCTTCAGCTGGACATGGGGCGGAACGAGCGGGCTGATGTCTACTTCAGCAGTGACACCAGCGTCACTTTCACTCGCTTCGGAGGGGAGAGGATCATGGACGTTGTCGCCGAACTGCTGGAACGGCTGGGGGCGTCTCTGGTTCTCCTGGGCGGGACGGTGGTCCTCCGGCAGGAGGCGGACCGCGAGCATCTGCCCCAGCTCATGCGGGACGACGACTGGTCCGTCGTCGTTGCGCGGACCGGGCAGGAGATCATGCGGGCGATCGAGGCATCGTGACCCTCCGAGGCGGCCCGTGCCGGTACCGGTTCGGGGTTCCCGCCTCTGCGGTGGCTCCGGCCGTCGTCCGTGGACCACCTCACTCGGTCGCGTCCGGAGGCACGAGCACGCTCACCCGGTAGAACGGCGGAGACGGAAACCGCCCGCACCATGTGTCGACCCGCACATGACGCAGGTCGACCTCGGGTCGCTCCTCGGCCAGAGCGCCCGAACCTCGGCGGAGTCCTCGGTTTCGTAAAGGACTTCCCAGCGCCCCCCGGCTCCGGCCGCGGCAGCTCGCTCGTACTCCTCGCGTACACGCCGCTTCCTCTTCCGCTGTCCGGGCACGGTCATCACCATGGCAGCGGGCGGACCCCCTGGCAACGGCGGTTCACGCCTGGTCAGGTGATGCCCCGGCGGGCCAGGACCCCGCTCACGGCGGGCGTGGGGGAGCCTGAGCCGCCGCTGAGGGGCGAGTCCCACGCGGGGTCGTGCCAGGGGCTCCCGGAGGGGTGCTCAAGCAGGTGCTGTGCGGCCGTCCCGGCGGTGTCCGGAGGGGCTCCTACCGCGATCAGTGCCGCGGTGAGCGTCGTGATCGCCTCGTCGGACGGTTCGTGCGCCGTGAGCAAGGGGAGCAGCAGCAGAAGACGGGCAGCGGGGTCCTTGATCCCTCCGCCTGTCGCGCTCGGACTGTCGGCGATGCGGATGAGGTCACGCCAGGTCAGTGTCTCCCCGTGCCAGTCGCCGTCCCAGCAGGCGACTCGCTGCGCGGTGCTCCAACTGGGATGCGTCAACAAGTAGTCGACTCCGTAGTCGTCGACGAGATTGCGGTAGACCACCACGGCCTCGTAACCGCCGTCCAGCGGCATCCGGAACACCGGCCATCGCTCCGGGTCCATGAGCAGGTCGGACATGGCGTCGACGTCGGCTCCGTCATCGCCGAACCACTCGGGCTCGGCGCCCGCATCACGACAACACGGGCCCCACAGATGGTTCGACCAGAAGCCCGGGCGGTCCACCAGTGGCTCGCCCGCGACCAGCGGACCACCGTTGTATCCCTCGATCAGCACACCGTAAGCCTGCCATCTTCCTTTGCCGGACCGCCCGAACGGGGTGGGGGCGGTCCGGCCGCCCGTGTCGGCTCGGGCAGTGGGCTACGCGGCGGAGCCGCGCAGGCTTGCGAGGTCGGCGTCTGCCTGCCGGCGCATCGCGGGGACGAGCGGGCGCAGCGGCTCGGGCAGGACCGCCATCATGGCCTCGACCTCGCCGGGCGCGCCCACCTCGTCGATGAAGCCGAACATGAGGTGCGCGGCGACGGGCGGCGCGGTGGCGATCACCCGCTGGGAGAGCTCCGCCCAGTACTCGGGGGTGACGTGCGCGCGCAGGGCGGGGAAGAGGATGGGCTCCTCGTGGTCCAGGTGGCTGTGCACCGTGTCGCGCACCGCGACGGCCGCCTCGTGGAGCTCGGCCCGGGCGCCGGCCCCGGCATGGTCCTCGGTCAACGCGACGGCGGCGAGGCGGTCGAGGTCGTCCTCCAGCCGCTCGTGCTCCTCGCTCAGCCCCTTGAGCCCCTCAGCGGCGGCCGGGGCCGTCGCGACGATCTGCGGCCACAGTTCCTCGTCCTCCGTCTCGTGGTGGTGGCGCAGGTTCACCACGAGGAAGTCGCGCAGTTGCGCCAGCGTGTCCAGGGGCGCGGACGGGCGGAGGGCGGCCTCCGCGAGCAAGGTGGTCGCGGCGCGGTGGACCTGGTGGGCAAGGCGGGTCTCGATGACGGCCATGGGCTCAGCGGCGGAATTGATCATATGGTGGAACGTATTGAATATGGGTGTCTATTGTCAATATGGTCACTTGTAGTGAAGGGCGTACACTCCTCCTGTGACCAGCCGGAAGTACCACTCACCCCTGCGCACCCACTCGGCGTCAGCCACCAGGGAAGCGATCCTCGGCAGTGCCCACGAGCTCTTCTCGGCCAAGGGGTATCCGCAAGTGACGATCGGGGAGATCGCGGAGGCGGCCAAGGTCGCGGTGCCCACGGTGTACAGCACCATGGGGAACAAGTCGAAGATCCTGACGGCCCTGCTGGAGCCGGCGCTCACCGACCCCGCCATCGCCGACGCGCTTTCCGCGGTCGACGCGAGCGACGACCCGCGCGCCGTGATCGAGCTGACCGCGGAAGGCACCCGGCTCACCCATGAACGCCACTGGGACCTCGTGTACGGGCTCTTCTACCGCGACCCGCCCGGTGAACCGGCCGTCAAGGCCGTCCTGGACAAGGGAGCCGACGACTACGTCCACGCCCTGACCCGCGTGGCGGACCGCCTGGTGGCACTCGGATCACTCGCCGCCGATGTGAGCCACGCCGAGGCCGTCGACCTGCTCTGGTTCCACCTCGGCCCGCACGCCTGGATCACCCTGGTCGGTGAACGCGGCTGGCCCTTCGACCGCGCCCGGACCTGGATCGCCGACGCCGCCTGCAGGGCACTGCTCCGGAACCCCTGAATCAACTGGGGTTCACGCGGGTTCCCTTGAGCCCTCTGATGGGAGAACGGTGCAAGTGAGGAGGCGAGAGCCTCCTCGCCGACTGTCACTCGTTGCGCGTACGGTCAGTACCTCGCAAGGTCATGGGGGAAGCGGGAAGTCGCCGCCGCCTGACGTTGCTCAGGCGCTGGACGAGATCCAGTCCTCGTTGCTGCGATGGCGGTCCAGCCCCACGGCATCGAACTCGTCCTCGCCCAGACTCCTTCGGGCGCCCAGCCGCCGCAGGGCCTGGGAGATGGGGCTGACCGCTCGCGAGAACCGCTTCTTCGTCGGCTTGTCCAGCGGCCCCAGTACCAGTGCGCCGTCAGCCCAGACAGCGGCCCGTTGCTCGCCGACTCCGCCGAAGTATTCGGCCTCGACATAGGCGAGCGGCCCTGCCGCAGACCACTGAGCCAGCAACGTGTCGAAGCCTCCTGGCAGCCGCCAGAACCCCAGGCCTCCTCCGTCGCTGCCGTCCGTGACGGCATCGAAGACCTCATCGGTCATCGGCATCAGCGACAGGCCCTGGCCAAGTGGCACCACTTGTGATCCGGGAACCTCGCGCGAAGCGACGCGCAGCACCTCGTCACTTGCGATGACCGCATGCAACGCGTAACCCACCCTGAGCCCTCCCCAACCGATTGGAGCCTCATCCTGCCTGACACATCGCGCCTGAACCCGCGCGCCCCCACCTCAGAACCCACACCCCGCCAGTGGGTTCCTGCCACGTGAACCCTCGGAATCCGCGAACCCGCCGGTTTCGTCATGGGAAAGCCGGCAGGCCCCCTCCACCCCGGAGAGGACCTGCCGGCTCCGCAAAGCGTGCGCCGGAGGCCGGTCAGCGGACGCGGATGAACACCACGTCGTAGCCCTGGTTCGTGCCGCGGTTCTTGATGTAGACGCCGTCCTTGCCGCCGTTGGGGTTGCCGGTGTTGCCCTCGACGGTGGTGAAGGAGGCGCCGCCGCTCACCGTGCGCACGATGCCGATGTGCTCGTTGCCGTCGTTGAAGTTGCTCCCGCCGTTCCAGTCGAAGGCAACGATGTCGCCGGGCTGCGGGTTGGTCGTCACGGACAGGTGGTAGTTGCCGGCGCGTGCCTGCTTCACCCAGCCGGAGACATAGCTGTTGCGGTAGGAGGTGGCACCCGTCTGCTTGGCCACCCAGCTCACGAACGTCGCGCACCAGGCGTAGTTGTTGGTGGACAGGGACAGGCCCACGGACGCACCGTAGCTGTTCGCCCTGGCGCTGCCCTCGACCGTGCCGACCTCGGCGGCGGCGACGTCGAGGAGCTTGGCGTAACCACCGCCGGGCGGCGGGGACGAGGGCGGGGTGACCGCGCCGTACAGGGCGGCCTTGGTGTTCGGGCCCACCCTTCCGTCGACGCCGAGACCCTTCTCGGCCTGGAAGTCCCGCACCGCGCTGTCGGTCATCGGCCCGAAGTCGCCGTCGACGGCGAGATCGGCGCCGTGGTGGTTGAGGAGGCTCTGCAGTTCGGTGACGCAGCCGCTGCGCTGGCCCTGGACGATGTCCGTCGGGCACGAGGCGGAGTTGAGGTTGATCGGCGCGGGCGCACCGTTGCCGCCGCCACCGCCGATGTTGGAGTAGAGGGCGTTCTTGGTGTTCGGGCCCACTTCGCCGTCGACCGACAGGCCGGCCGAGGACTGGAACGACCGCACCGCCGCCACGGTCAGGGGGCCGAACTCGCCGTCGACGTCGAGGTGCTGGCCCTTGCCGTTGAGCAGCGCCTGGAGGGTCGCGACGCAACCGCCGGTCTGGCCCTCCACGATGTTCGACGGGCACGAGGACGATCGCAGGTCGAGGCCCGTCGACGGCGCCTCGTCGGTGTCGTACAGCTCCCGCTTGGTGTTCGCGCCGACCTCGCCGTCGACCGACAGGCCGTGCGAGGACTGGAAGCTGCGGACCGCGCTGTACGTCTCCGGCCCGAACTCGCCGTCCACGCTCACCGCGTAGCCGAAGTGGCGCAGCAGCCGCTGGAGTTCGGTGACGCAGCCGCCCTTGGCGCCCTGCACGATGTTCGCGGGGCACGACGAGGACGTGAGGTTCACCGGCGAGGGCGCGGTGCCCCCGGTCGCGTACAGCTTGCTCTTGGTCTGCGGACCCACCCGGCCGTCCACGGCGATCGCGGTGGCGGCCTGGAACTCCCGTACGGCGTAGAGCGTGTTGGCCCCGAACTCGCCGTCCACCAGGAGGCCCGCGCCGTGCGCGTTGAGCAGGTTCTGCAGCTCGGTGACGCAGCCGCTCACCTGGCCCTGGACGATGTCCGTCGGGCAGGACGACGAGGTGAGCTTGATGGGCGCGGGCGCGGCCATCGCCGGGCCGGCGCCGATCAGGGTGGCGGTGGTGAGGATCGCCGCGGTGGCCGCGAAGCTGACGACCCTGGCACGCCAGCCGGGTCTGGGGCGCGAGGCGGGGAGGCGTAAGGCGTTTCTCATGACGGCGGAGGTCTCCTTCGACGGATCATCTGATGAGCGTCCGGGTCGCGTGGCCGCCGGGCGGCCGCGCACGACGCTGACAGCTGCCGCCCGGGCGGGCAATCGGGTTCCGAACAACTGACCGGATTTCGCCGCCGTGTCCGGGAGGGGGGCTCCTGCTGCACCTCCTCCGGACCGCGCGCGTCAGTGGGCGTGGGCTTCGAGCCAGGGCACGATGTGGTCGACGTAGCTGTCGACGTTGGACAGCGGCGCGCCGGGCAGAACGGCGATGAGGTGTTCGATGCCGAACGTCCGGTCCCAGACCCGGGCCCGCCGGTAGGTGTCGTGGTCGACGGCGTCACGGACGGTGTGCCAGCCGTGCCAGGCCATGCAGGCCGCGTCGACGGCGGGGTCGAAAGGCAGGGCGAGATCCCAGTCCAGGACGCCGACGAGTGCGCCGTCGGGGCCCCAGTGGATGTTGGAGCCGCCGAGGTCGCCGTGGACGAGCGCGTCCGGTACGGGCTCCAGCGCGAGGGCGTCGTCCAGCCGGCGCCGGCCTTCGTCGCGCCACCGGGCGGGCAGGCGCGGGATGACATCCTCGGCCAGGACGCCGGCCCAGCCTCGTGCCGGTGCCGGTTGGTGCGCGGGGGACAGGGCGCGACGGAGTTCCGCGGTGAGGGGGACATCGCGCAGGGCCCGCAGGAGTTCCGCGATCCGCGCGGGGTCGCCCTCGCCTTGGGGGAGCGCGGTGCCGTCGATCCACGACACCGCGACAGCGGCGCGGCCGTCGAAGGCCGTGACGGGCGTGAGCGGCTCGGGAACGGCGAACGGGAGGCCGGCGGCGCCGACGGCGCGCAGCAGTTCCGTCCGGCGGGGCAGCGCCTCCGCGCCCGACGGGCGCTTGCTGATCCGTACGGCCGCGGTGCCCGGGAGGAGCACGACGTGATGGATGTTGCCGTCGGCGGCCAGCCGCGCGCCATCCAGCGGCGCACCGGGCAGGAGCGCGTCGACGATCGCCAGCAGGTCCGCGGGCACGTGGTGGCTCACGTCTGAATCCCCTTCAAGTGTTGTGTCCGCGGTCATGGGCCCGTACGCGCTGCCTCAGCACCCCCGGAATGAGGGCTCCTATGCTGCCGCAGCGCGGGAAGCACGAGAAACCGGCCGGGCCCCGGCTTCGCGGGGATGCGCGGTCCCATCGCGTGTGGTCCGATGGACGCCCGGGCCGAGGGCGCACGTCCCGGACCGGCACCGTGCCGTGCGGCGCCGGCACTCGCACCGCGGGAGGCCCTGATGCGTGGAGGATCGCGGGACCGCGCGTCCCTCGTCCGCCCGAGCGCGTGGTCCGGATGACGGAGGACCTGCGCGGCCTGCGCGCCCTGCTCGAGCAGGTCGACAGCGCGTCCCTGGTGGACGCCATGGGACGCGTTCACGGGCACCGCGCGGACATCGTCGACCTCGTCAGCCCCGACCCGTCCCGGGTCATGTTCGGACCGGCCGTCACGGTCGCGTTCCTGCCGTACCGCGACGATCTGCCGGAGAAGGACCTGGGCTTCGCCACGGTGTTCTACCGCGCGGTCGGCGACGCCCCGGAGGGCAAGGTCGTGGTGCTGTCCAGCGGTGGCCATCCCGACGTCTCCCACGCCGGTGGCACCAAGCTGTCGCGGTTGCAGAACCACCACGTGGCGGGGGTGCTCGCCGACGGGCGGCTCCGCGACTTCTCCGAGCTCGCCGGCTACGGGTTCGCCACGTGGTGCCGAGGCCAGGCCACCCACTGGGGCGGAGACACCGTGATGCCGTACGCGGCCGACATCGCCGTCGAGATCGGCGGCGTCTGCGTCGTGCCGGGCGACTACGTCTACGCCGACTCCGGTGGCGCCGTCGTCATCCCCGCCGGCAGCGTGCGGCGTGTGCTGGAGGAGGCGGTCCGCATCGAGGCCGAGGACAAGCACAGCGCCGAGGTGATCCGCGCCGAGGACCCCGTCCGGCTGCGGAGCGGCGAACAGACCGCGAGCGAGACGTAGTCCGAAGAGGCGGCCGTTCGGGACGGCCGTCCCGCTGCCGAATGGCTCACGGCCCGCGCGTCGCGTCGTGATCGGCTGGCGGACCGCGTGGGCGGACGTCATTCTGGCAGGAAGATCGCCGACCGCGTAGCCGCCGCCGGGCCGCTGCGCAGGGCCCGGTGACGGAGTGACGGACACCCTGGAGAGCCCACGTGACCGGCCAGCCGGAATTCGCCGACAGCCCGCCCGCCCGTTACGACGACCTGCGTGCCCTGATGATCAACTGCACGCTGAAGCGGTCGCCGGAGGTCAGCAACAGCCAGGGGCTGGTCGACCGGAGCACGAGCATCCTGACCGAACAGGGCGTCGGCGTGGACGTCATCAGGGCGGTCGACCACGACATCGCCACCGGCACCTGGCCGGACATGACCGAGCACGGCTGGGAGAGCGACGCGTGGCCCGAGCTCTACCAGCGGGTCCTGCGGGCGGACATCGTCGTGCTGGCCGGCCCCATCTGGCTCGGCGACAACAGCTCGGTGATGAAGCGGGTCATCGAGCGGCTGTACGCGTGCTCCAGCCTGCTGAACGAGCGCGGCCAGTACGCGTACTACGGGCGGGTGGCCGGCTGCCTGATCACCGGAAACGAGGACGGGGCGAAGCACTGCGCCATGAACGTCCTCTACAGCCTCCAGCACCTCGGTTTCACCATTCCGCCGCAGGCCGACGCCGGATGGGTCGGCGAGGCCGGCCCGGGGCCCTCCTACCTCGACCCCGGTTCCGGCGGGCCGCAGAACGACTTCACCAACCGCAACCTCACCTTCATGACGTGGAACCTGCTGCACCTGGCCAGGGCCCTGAAGGACCTCGGCGGCATCCCCGCCTACGGCAACCAGCGCAGTGCCTGGGACGCGGGCTGCCGCAGCGGCAACGCCAACCCCGAGCACCGCTGACCGTCCCCCGGAGGCCGGCCGTCCTCCCCGTACGGCAGCGGCGTGTCAGCGCATCCGGAAGACCGGCCCGCGCGGGGTGAACGGCAGCACCGCGCGCTGCGGCACGAGGAAGGCGTGCTCGCGGCGAATGCGGAGGACGTCGCAGTCGCCGTCGGTGATCACAAGGATCGGGGCCGTGGGCGGGAAGTCCTCGGCCCGCTGCAGGAGGTCCACGGCCGGTTGCAGCACGGTGCCGCCGCGGCCCCGCACCCGTACCCGGTGGGCGATCTCGGCGACGGGCAGGTAGCCGGCGTCGAAGGGGGCCGCGTCGCAGAAGACCACGCGCGCGCCCGTCACGTCGCGGGCGGCGGCGTAGGAGGCGATCGCGCCGAGACCCTTGCCCAGCAGCGTCCTGTCCATGGACAGCGAGGTGTCCAGCAGCACGCCGAACGTGCAGCGCGCCACCTCCTCGGGCGGGAAACTCCGGCCCGCCCGGGGGATGTCCGGCGTGGAGGCCTGACGGCGTGCCGGACGGGCGTAGCTGCGCACCGCTTCGGGCCGCGGCACGTACTCGTCGAACCAGCGCGCCAGTCTGGCGTCCCAGGGCAGCGGCGGATGGGAGAGCGCCTGGATCTCCTCGACGAGTCCGGCGGGCAGGAAGCCGCGTTCGCGCCGGTGCAGGTCGAAGCCCTGGCGCAGACCGCGCCGGTAGAACTCGTCCAGGTCCACCCAGGCCGGGGCGGTCTCCCCGGGGCGCGGCAGGGGTTCGCCCAGGACGTCCCCCAGCCCCTTGCCGCGCAGCGTGGCGAGTCGGCGCAGCCTGCGCTGGTCCCGGGCGATGCGGTCGTAGACCTCCTCGGTGGACAGGCCCGCGAGCGCGGTGTCGTGGAGCAGTCCGTCCGGCATATGCCCGACGTCCATCTCGACCAGCCACCCGTTGATCACGTAGTCGGCGGCGACATTGAACAGGTACGGGTCGCGCCCGCCGAGGCGCTCGCCGTGGCGCAGCGCGGCGTGCAGCATCTCGTGGGCGAGGACGAACCGCCATTCCTCGTCGGTGTACGCGCACAGGGGGTTGAGGTAGATCTCGCCCGCCTCGGCGTTGACGGCGGCGACCGAGATCCGCTGAGCGCGGGCGAGTTCGGCGTCGGCCACCAGGGTCATCCCCGCCGCGATGCCACCCAGCAGCGGGTAGGAGGAGACGAACCAGCTCAGCGCCCGCTCCCAGGGACGCTGGGGCCGGCGTGCCCCGGTGAGCTCCTCACGGCGGCCGCCGGCGACGTCCATGGCCGCCGACATCGTCCGGGTCAGGGCGCTCGCGAAGGCGGCGGTCCAGTCCTCGGGGCTCTGCCAGGGCCGGTGCCAGGGGCGCAGCAGTTGGTCGGGGTGCGAGCCCGCCGTGCCGCACGCGGCGTGCTCGGGCGGGATGCCGTCGCGCCGCCAGCGCGCGGCCAGTTCGTCCTCGTCGCCGCCCGGGAAGTTCTCGGGGAGGGCCACGGGTGCCCGGCCCACGGCGAAGGTGGCCAGGAAGCGGTTGACGACCGTGCAGCGCGCGGCCAGGTCGAACCGGTCGGGCTGCTCCCGTGTGCCCCGGGCCGCCGGGACATGGCCGAAGCCCAGGTGCAGGAGGCAGTGCGCCAGCACCCAGGCCCACTCCTCCGGCTCCGCGCGGCGCAGCGGGTCCGCGTGCACGACACCGTCCGAGGTCACCGCGGCCCAGCCGCCGCCGCGGGGGTGCTCCGCGCAGTCCTTGCTGCGGCACAAGGTGCCGTTGACGGCGGACAGGGCGGCCAGCGCGGTATTGCGGCGCAGCAGGTCCACCCCGGCCGCGAACGCTTGGGCCGCCGGGTCGTCCTTGACCTCGGAACGCTTGCGCGACGACGAGCCCCGCGCTCCGCTCACCGGCGCGCCTCGACCAGCCGCGGCATGTCGCGGGCGGCCTCCAGCAAGAACCAGGAAGGCAGCACAGGGTTGTCGTCGGCGCCCTCGGCGATCACGGTCTGGGCGACCTCGACGGAGATCTCGGCCAGCTGCACCAGCAGCGACTTGGCGCGGTAGGCGGTCTGGCGCACGGCCGGGGAGGCATGCTCCTTGTTCGCCGGAAGCTCCTTGATGAGGCGGCCGCGGAAGGAATCGGCGAGGTAGTAGAGCAAGTCGCGGTCCTCGACGCGGTGCGGCCAGGTCGCGTCGCCCTTGAGGATGGCCTCCAGGCCGTACGCGTGTCGGACGATCTTGACATAGCCGCAGAAGGCCACGGCGTGCGCGGGGCTGAGCATGCCGTGGGCCAGGACCTTGAGCGTCTCCTCGTCCAGGGCGGGGCCGAAGGAGTGCAGCGCGTCGGAGAGCATGTGCCAGGACCGCGGTGTGGAGAACGGCTCCTCGGTCTTCGGCGGGGCGGACCACAGGTGGTCCGGCCGGTCGGTGAGGTGGTCGGTGATCCACGGATGGATGCCGGCGGTCGCCGCCCACTCCAGCCAGTCCTTTGCGGAGGCCCGAAGATGCACGTGCGCGAGCCGGTTCACCAGGGCGGAGGCCATGGGCCGGGCCAGTGCGTTGTCGGTGGCGCGATTGCCCGCACCGATCACGATGCTTCCGGCGGGCAACTCGTACGAGCCGATACGCCGGTCGAGGATCAGGGAGTAGAACGCCTTCTGCACATCAGGGGTGGCGGCGTTCAGCTCGTCGAGGAACAGGCAGTAGGGCTCGTCTCGGGCGATCGACTCGGGCGGGCAGAACCGCGACCGGCCGTCGACGATCTGCGGGACCCCGATGAGGTCCTCCGGAGCCAGCTGGGTCCCGATGAGGCTCACGCAGTCCAGCCCCAGCGACTCGGCGAACTTCCTGACCAGCGACGACTTCCCGATCCCGGGTGCGCCCCACAGGAACACGGGCCGTACGGTGGCAAGGCCCAGCAGCAACTCGGGCACCTGGGAAGGCGAAACGGTGACAACACCCTGCAAGCGTGGGCTCCTTGGCGGACCGGGAAGGCGTGACGGGAACGGGCCCCGCGCACGGCGCGGGGGGACGTGACCAGCATTTCCCGGGAGGGCGCCCGCACGCACCTGCTTTTCGCGCAGGGGGCGCGGCAGCGGAACAAGCGGTCCGTACCCGAGTGTCCGCGGCCTCCGCCGCACTGAAGCAGGCGATTCGTGAAGCCTGTCAGGCAGAGGGGCCGAGCATGCCCCCCGAACGACGACCGGATCGTGGAACTCTCGCTCCAGCCCAACGTCGTCGACGCGCCCTGCCTCGACGTCACAAGTTCGCGACGTGCCCGGTCTTCAGGGGCATGAGTAAATCCTTGGAGTCGAAGACCGGAGTCGACGAGCCGGTCACCGTGGTCAAGAACTACGCGGTCCCCGCGGATGAGGCGGACTATTTCGTCGAGGTGTACCGGGAGAACGCCCGGATCATGTCGACTCAACCCGGTTTTGTGCGCTCGCGTTTGCACAGGTTGCTCGCGGAGGCGCCTGAGGCGCGATTCGTCCACGTCGCCGACTGGAACTCGGGCACCGCGCTCGACCGGGCCACCGCCAATCCCGAGTGGCTTGCGTCGCTGCGGCGCATGTTCGACGACCCCGGCCTTCACATCACGTCAGAACCCGCTGCGTGTCGCGTCGTCGTGGAACTTCTGCCCTCCTGACCGCGCCCCGCCGGGGCGGGTGGGCAGCAGGCGGATGGGGTCGCCCCGGGCCGCTCGTGACGTATTTCCGGCGGCAATGTACTTCGTGCCCTATGGAGCCCAAGTCTCCCGTTTATGGGCGAATTGCCATTTCTGTGCACGTACTCATGCGAGAGAAACTTAGAAAATTCTTGCGATGGGATGGGCATCCTTTTGCCTTCTTCGGGAGTCTCCATTCGGGCGGCATCGTCATGCCGTCAGCCCGTAGGAACATTTGAGGTATACACTTTGAAAAACGGCATAAAGAACATGTCCCGCGTGTCCGCGGTGACAATCACCGCGGGAGCGGTGATATCCGCCGGAGCGCTCGTGGCTCCGGCTCACGCCGCGACGATCGCGGTGCCCACGATCACCGCCAAGGGCGGCTTCGTGATGAACAACGGGACCGGCGCGACCCTCTACTCGAAGGCCGCCGACACCCGTCGCTCCACCGGCTCGACGACCAAGATCATGACTGCGCGGGTCGTACTCGCCCAGCCGCATCTGAATCTCGACGCCAAGGTCACGATCCAGAAGGCGTACAGCGACTACGTCGTCTCCAAGGGTGCGTCCTCGGCGCACCTGATCGTCGGCGACAAGCTGACTGTCCGTCAGCTGCTGTACGGCCTGATGCTCCCGTCCGGCTGTGACGCGGCGTACGCCCTCGCCGACAAGTTCGGCACCGGCACCTCGCGGGCAGCGCGGGTCAACTCGTTCATCGGCAAGATGAACTCGACCGCCAAGAGCCTGGGTCTGAAGAACACCCACTTCGACTCGTTCGACGGCATCGGGAGCGGGGGGAACTACTCCACCCCGCGCGACCTGACCAAGCTCGCCAGCAACGCGATGAAGTACGCCAACTTCCGCACGGTCGTGAAGACGAAGTCGACCAAGCAGAAGGTGACCACGAAGAGTGGCGGCTACCGCTACATGACGTGGACCAACACCAACACCCTGCTCGGCAGCTACGCCGGGACCATCGGGGTCAAGACCGGCTCTGGCGCGGTTGCCAAGTACTGCCTGGTCTTCGCCGCGACCCGGAACGGCAAGACGGTCATCGGCACCGTTCTCGCTTCCTCTTCGGTGGCCAACCGTACGGCGGACGCGACGAAGCTGATGAACTACGCGTTCAAGAAGTAGTCGCACCGGCTTGAAGGAGGGGCTGTTCACGACCGCTCGGTCGTGGGCAGCCCCTTCGTGCTGCCGGAGAGAGGTCCGGCAGGCCGGGCGGGGTGCGTCTGGGGATCCCCAAGTCACCCTAAAAATAGGGTAGTTCGAAGCACTCCGCCTGTGATCGGCGTGTTAGCCTCCCGCGTCAGTCGCCAGTGACCGTGCACCCCTCGATTGGAGTCTCATGGCCTCAACAAGGCTGGGCCGGATACGACATGCCTTCCCCGCCGTCGCGTTGGTGCTGGCCGCGGGAGGCTTTGCCGCCGCGGCTCCCACGACCGCTGTCGCGGCCGCCTCTGCTTCGATCTGCACCTCCAACGTGAAAGCGACCGGTGTGAGCGGGCTGTGGCTCGAAGTGCCCGGCACCTCGTCCGGAAGCTCGACGTGTTTTCTCGAGCAGGGCGACAACAGCGAAGCGGTCCGCGCGCTGCAGTACTCGATGAACCGCTGCTACGGCAAGGCCCTGACGCTCGACGGGGACTTCGGCCCGGCGACCAGGAGCGCACTGATCTCGGTCCAGAAGGCCATCGGCGCCGCACAGGACGGCGGGTACGGCACCGAGACGCGCGGCAAGATGCTGCACGCGGGCACCGTCAACGGCTGCCAGAAGTGGTCGCACGACGGCTGGACCTGACGGGCCGTCGCCTGGGTCGAACCGCGCCATGACCCGGCGGCACGGTGGTGTGAGGGCGCGCCGGGGCGGCTCAGCGCCGGTGCGCTCTCACACCGGCTCATGGTCAGCCGTCCCGCGTACGAAGCGGAACGGAGCGCCCGGTTGCGGAGTCGATCGCGATGACCTGTTCCGTGTCGTCACCGATTCCGGTGGGGAACAGCCAGACGGTGTGCCACGTCCCCTCCTGGTCCGCGAGCGCGAGGGTGCCCTTGCCGATGGTGACGTCCGAGGGCAGGTTGAGGTCCGCACTGCGGCGGGCGGCGGCCCTCGCCTGGGACTCGGTGAGCCGGGTAGCCGGCACGTCGACGGGGTCGGCGACCTCCCGCACACGGATGCCGTAGAGCCGGCCCGTGCGGTCGATCTTCACGTCGAGGCGCATGGGCATGAGCACGCCGCGGACGGTACGGCGCCAGCCGATGTTCCACCCCGGCCCGCCTTCGGGGTCCAGGTGGCTCTCGATCCGTGAGCCGGGCAACGCCCAGGGGAAGTGCTGCCGCGCGTAGTACGTGGCGATCGTGCGGGCGTCTTGCGCGCTCTTCGGGACGGGAAGGTTGTCGACGACCGCGATGGAGCTGATGAGAGAGGAGTCCACGCCCTGCTGGTACGGCATGAAGTCGGCGCTGAACTCTCCGTCGTCGGGCCAGTTCAGCATGATCGATCCCTTGCCTATCGCGGCCAGAATGAACTTGTCCCTGGGAACGTATTGCACCTTCCGGACGGTGAGCTGAGTCCCGAAGGCCTCGCGGGTCCTGGCCTCGGCGGCCTTGCGCATCTCGGAGCTGCCGTACTGCACGCTCGTGGCGTCGACGAAGAGCAGTTCCATGAGCAGGAATCCGGCCAACGCGTCGACGGCGAGCACGCCTGCGAGGGACCAGGCGAACGGTCGGGGGTTTCCTCGCCAGGCCGGGACACGTATGCGCGCGGCCGCAACCGTCAACGCCCAGCCCAGGGCCGCACCCAGAACCGCGCCAGTGGAGTTGGCCACCCAGTCCGAGCTGTCGCAGGTGCGCGCCACCACGGGCACGGTGCCCTGGACGACCTCGATGGTCAGGCTCAGCGCGCCGGCGCCCAGGGCCACGGCGACGGGCTGCCGGAGGGCGAGGGCGCCGAAGAAGCCCAGAGGGACGAACATGGCGACATTGAGAAGCCCTTGATCGTTGAGGAAGGCCTCGCTCACCTGGCGGTTGATCGTGCAGTGCCCCACGTACCCGCTGCCTGATCCCCAGAAGGTGAGCAGCAGGACGGCGGCGGTGCTGCCGGCGAAGCAACTGGTGGCCCACGGACGGGGATGACCGCGGCGTGCCCGCACATAGGTGGCCGCCATTGTCGCGAGGGTCAGGAATAAGGCGATGGCGACGAAGAGTCCGTGGCCGTTGAAGACTACGTGCAGCATGTGAATGGAGTTCCAGGGATTGCGGTCGGCCGATGGGTGGTGACAGTGTGTCAGTCGGCGGATCCGTGGAATTGATGCAGGTCGTGCTGTACCGGATCACGCTGTCCGGGGCGGTTGTCCCGCGCGCCATATGTGCCTGAGGGCTTCGAGTTCGACGCGGGGGAAGTTCCCGCCCCACTTGCCGTGGTATCCGCTGTCTCCGTACTTCCGCGCAACCTCGTCGAAGCACCGGATCACCGCACGGGCGACGGCATCGACGTGCTGCCGACTCGACCAGATCTCGGCGCCGGCGGCGTCGTTCTTGCCGCTGTGCGCCATCTCCAGCAGGCGAATCCGGACGTCGCTGCCCACGCGAGCGAAGATCCAGCGGAAAGCGGTGGGCTCCGCCTCGAACTGTGCACGGGTTTCCGTCTCACCGGCGAGCAGACGGGCGACCGCTGTCAGCAGATCCTCCGGCGCGGTCGTGATGTACGAGGCGGTGATGGCGGCCTCGGCTCGGTCATCGGCAACGGTGCAGTCGGCCCAGCCATGTCCGCTGAGAGTCCAGACGAGTCGCAGGTCAGCCATGATCAGTGCCGGACCTCGGCCGGCCTCACCTCGGCCACCTCGATTGGAGAGTGCTCATCCGCTGAACAGTAGGGCAGGCGGTCGCCTGCCGTCACCGTGGTTGTCGGCCGGGCAGGTGGCAGGGACCGACGCGGCGCCCCCCTTCGCCCGAGCGGTCGGGCCGATGTGCCCGCGGCAGCCATTCGGCATGGGGTGCTGCCTGCGGTTACGCTCCCGGTATGACCAGCGAGCAGGGGACCGGTCCGACACGGCGCCGACCGTGGGAGGTGGCTGCGGAGTCGGCCACGGGCATGCTCTGGTCTCTCCTTTTCCTCGGACTGCTGGCACTCGTCGCGTGGCCTCTGGGCTGGCTGCCGGACGACCTCGGCCTGATGTGCATGGCGGCTGTGGGGGGTGGAAGCGGGCCCGTCGCCGACCTGTACCGGACCCGGCCCGCGGGCCGGCGCTCCGGAGTGGCCGCGATCTTCCTCACCATGCTGGCGTCGGCAGGGGCGGGCAGCGCGGCGGCATCATGGGTGTCGCCCAGCGCCGAGGACCTCGGATTCATCCTGGGTGCGGTCATGGGGCTGCCCCTCGGAGCGGCTTTCTTCGTGTGGTGGATCAACCACGTCAGCCGGAGGGCGAGCGGGCCGCCGGATCTGGCTGGTGCTGCGTGACGCGAGGCATTCGCCTGGTGCCGTGATCCCACGGGAGGGGCGCTGTCAGAGCTTGCCGGTAGGTTCCGCCGTCATGAGACCTCCCGAGGAACTCGACATGGTGGACTGGTTCGCCCTGAAGGACGCGTACGGTCCGGCCGGCCAGGTGCCCGTATGGATCCGCGCGCTGTACGCGGAGAAGGACCCGGAGACCGAAGACGGCGAGTCGGTGATCGAGGAGCTCTTCAACAACATCAACCACCAGGGGTCGATCTACCCGGCTACGGTCGCGGCCGTACCCTTCCTCGCGCACCTTGCCATGCACACGGAATATCACCGGGCAGGTCTCCTGTACCTGCTGACCCGTCTTGCCGGAGATCCCGAGAAGGGAGTCGACCACGACTCTCTCCGCGGGCGGCTGCGAGCCGCGGTCGTGGCCGAACTACCAGCGCTGACCGCCTGCCTGACCGATCCGCACCCCGCGGTGCGGCAGCAGGCGATCCGCATGACCGTGGTCGCCCCCCAGCCACTCGATCCAGCCGTACGGGGTACCCTGAGCGATCTGTCCGCACATGATCCGGATGCATGGACCCGGGCGGATGCCATGACCGCCCTCGCTGTGACCGACCCGGACCAGGACGCCGTGCTGTGCGGGGAAGCCAGGGCACTCGCGGACGACGCACCTGAAGTCCGTCTGTCCGCCGCCCAGCTCGGGCTGGAACGCGCGCAGCGGCCGTTCCCGGCCGCGTTGGTGAACATCGTTGCCGTTGACGGCGCGAGGGACCTCGGCTGCTATTGGGCAACAGGGCGCTCAGAACCCTTTCCGTCCCCCGGCCCGCCGGACGGTCGGCTCCGCGAGGTCCTGCTCCAGGACCCGCAGGCGGCGCTCACCGTGGCCGAGGCGTGGATCGCGGCGGGCGACTTGGGCTACCGCGGCTCCCACCTGGCTGATGAGGTGGGCAAGGACTGGCGCGACCAGGAACCCCGCATCATGGCCGCCCTGGCACGCGCAGTGCCGTTGTCGCGACCCGTGACCTACGACCACTGGATGGCAGCCGTACGCGAAGCCTGGCTGCTGCGGCAACTCGCCGAATGGATGCCCCGTGCCGCCGATCCGGGCCCTCAGGTGCGGGACATGCTGCTGGACGAGGCATGCCGTGAGGCACCCGAAGCTGCCGCTTCAGCGCAGCTCGCGCTCGGGCACTGCGGCGATCTGCGGCTGCTGGAATCCAACGCTGTCCCCACGAGCGAGGCGATCGCCGCACTGCTCACCCACCACGACCCGCACCTCCCACCCCTCCTGCACCTGGCCCTTGAGGAACACCTGCCCAAGGGCGACCCGGTACTGCTCGACGCACTCACCCCAGCCATGGCCCGCACCTACGCGGCCCACATCGCTGAGGCATTCCGGGCTCGTCCCACGTTCAGTGCGATGCAGCTCCTCGGCACCCTCGATCCGGCCCTTGTCGACAACGCCACCTTGGACCGCCTCGCGGCAGCCCGACGCGACAACCCGAAGAAGGCGCTGCGTGCCACCGCAGCCGTTTCCCACGCGCTGCTCACCGTCCGGCCCGGAGCCGCGATCGGTCTGCTGCGCGAGCTGATGGCGGGGGACTCGCCGGAGTGGATCCTGCCCCAGGCCGGTCGGCTCGGGCCCCTGGCCGCGCCTTTGGCCGCGCAGGTGCGGGAACTGTTCGCTGGGCGGGACGGCATGGCGCGTGCGGAAGCGGCCGACGCCTATTGGCGCATCACCGCGGATCCTGGCCCGGTGGTCCCGCTGCTGGTCGAACTGGCCGTCCCCAGCAGGGCGCCCCACGCCGGTGACTGCGCGTGGCATCGCCTGGAGGCGCTGCGCACCCTCAGAGACATCGGGATCACACCGCCGGAACTTCTGCCCCTGCTCGAAGCGTGCGCTCGCTCGCCCCGCCGGGTCGCCCGCCCGGACACGGACGAAGAACTGCGCGAGGTCGCCGTCGGACTGCTCGCGCGTGCGCAGTGAGCGGTGCACGTCCCGTGCCGGTGCGGCATGTCAGGCCCGGGTCGCACCGGGCAGCCCCAGGGCGGCCAAGAGGGCTGAGGAGAGCTCTTCCGCGAACAGGGCTGACCCGGTGAGCGCATGCCGGATGGCTTCCTCGTCGGACGTCAGTCCGGCCGCGGCCGACCAGGCGAGTGCGCCGGCGACCGCCCGCTCGACGGGGAAGCGGTCCAGAGGGATCTCGTAGCTCTCCGCCATCTCGCGGTTGAGCAGGCCCTGCCATCTGCTGCCGTCCGGCGTGAGGGCTTCGACGAAACCGACGTCGCTGTCCAGGAAGGACACCATGATCGCCGGTGTCCGTGTGCTCTGGACGAGGTTCGCCAGGCTGCGTCGTCCGGCGTCGGCGAAGTCCGTCACCTGCCAGCCCTCCGCCCGCACCTCCGTGTCCTCAAGGTCCGTGAACCCGGCTGCCAGCATGAGCCGGCCCAGGTCTTCCGTGGTCCGCGTCGTCAATGATCCGCCTGAATTTCCCATGGCCGGAAAGCTAGCGGGTACCTCTGACAAGCCCGCTCGGCGTCCGCGGGTTCAGGCGGTGTCCCACTGGCGGAGCTGGAGGGCGATCTGCCGGACGGGCGCCTCGCCGGCGATGACGTCGCGGACCAGGATCGCGGCGTCCTTCGGCTCGTAGGTCAGGGTGTGGCCGTTCACGCGGAGGAACGCGACCGCGGCGAGCCAGCCGAACTGGCCGTTGGAGTGCTCCAGGGCCGGGAGCCTGGCCAGGGTGTGGAGCAGCGCGGCCGCCTTGAGCCAGATCGAGCCGTAGATCTCGCGCCGCATGGCCTCCGAGCGGTGCCGGGCGACCGCGGCCGGGAGGATGCCCAGGTCGTCGGCCTGCGGATCGCCCGTGATGTGCTCGGCGACCTGCAGCAGCATCGGGACGTCCGCGTAGATCACCGCGTCGGGCCGGCTCACGCGGCGGTCCCGCGCGCCTGGTCGTCGGCGTTGAGCTCGGCCAGGCGGTGGCCGGCCTCGGCGTCCGCGGCGCGGTACGCCTCGTTCGGACGGCCGTCCTCCGGCAGGATCTCGGCAAACGCGTCCTTCACCTTTGCGTGCGCTTCCATCGCGGCTTCCAGGAACGCGGTCGGGACGGCGTTGGCCTGGATGAGCGCCGCCTGCCGGATGAACTCGCGGGTGGGCAGGCCCGCGGCCGCCGCCGCGCGGCGCACCTGGTCGAGTTCGTCGTCGTCGGTGAAGGGGACGTTCATGCCCTTGGTACTCGTCATGTACTGACGGTACCGCCGGTACACCGCGCACCGCGAGGCCTTCCGTGTTTCCCGGCAGGGTGCCGGAGGGGGCGGCTTCGCCTCACCACGGCTTCTCCGCTCCCCGTGACGCAGGCGGAAGGCCGACCGCCCGGCAGATTTTGCGCTGAGTGTTGACCCGTCAAGACATCCGATGTTCACTTCCTGTGGCACGGCCATGCCAACGCCGTGACGTACCCGCACGCCGTCATTCCGCTTGTCGCAGGCGCTTCGAGAGCGAACGGCCTCGTGCGACCTGCACTGCTCTTTCCGTTACATGTCCCGCCCGGCGCGTCGCTTCGCCATGCCCTCGTACGGCACGGGGAGCAAGCGTGCCAAAGAAGCAGTCCCACCAAGTCATCCGATCAATCACGCTCCACGTCGACCGGTCGCACCCCCGTCCCAGGCTCTCCGGGCGCCGGTCGGCGCACCCCCATGACCAGCAGGGAGGACATTCGATGAGACTGCGCAGACTTGTGCGAGCGGCGCTCGCAGCCGTCTGCATCATGACCGCGACCGCCGTCGGGCTGTCGGCTCCGGCCGCGGCCGCACCGACGGAGGCCGCGTTCGACTCCGCCAACGGAGCCCTGAACGTGGATCGCGCCGCCTATATGTCCAAGCACGACCTCGTCTACAACCGGCCCAACACCAACCCCCTGCACGGGCTGACCGTCGGCAACGGCCGCACGGGCGCGATGGCCTGGCAGAACAACGGGCTGACCATGCAGGTGTCCGGCGTGGACACCTCGCAGCAGACGGCGTTCGGCGCGGGCCTGCTCAACCTGTCCACGACCCCGGCGCTCGAGAGCGGCTACAGCACCTATCAGCAACGCCTGTCGCTCTACGACGGCACCCTGACCACCAAGTACGACAGCAACCGCACGGTGACCGTGATGGGCGTGCCGAACTCCGAGGTCATGGGCGTGCACGTCGAGGACTCGCGCTCCGGGGTCTCCGCCGTCAACCTCGACCTGGGCCTGTGGGACGTCTCCCAGCTGGGCAACAGCGGTGACGTGCCCAACCTCACCACCTGGAAGACGGTCTCCACGTACGCCGACTCCACCGGCGCCGGGATCAGCCGCGGCCAGTCCGACCCGCAGAATTTCGGCTACACCCTGGCCGCCACGGTGGAGGGGGCGTCCTACAGCACCCGTGTCGTCGACGGCCGGACCGTCCGCCTGTCGATCACCCCGTCCAGCAGCTACACCATCTGGTTCACCGCCAGCACCCGGCTCAACGCGCCCTCGCACGACTCGGTGGCCGAGGCCAAGCGCGCGCTGGCGGCGGCCAAGAGCCGCGGCTACAGCGCGACGCTCGGCGACTACACGTCCTGGTGGCACAACTTCTGGGGCAAGTCGTTCGTGCAGTACTCGGGGCTGTCCGGGGACGCGGACTACCTGGAGAACGTCTACTACCTGAGCACGTACATGATCGCCGCCGGTGGGTACGGGACCAATCCGTTCCACTTCATCAACGGCGTCTTCCGGGCCACCGGTGATCAGACCAAGTGGAGCAACGCGTACTGGTTCTGGAACCAGCGCGATGTCTACAACTCCTTCCTCGCCTCCAACCACACCGACCTCATGGCCGGCTTCAACCGGCTCTACAGCGGCAACGCGGCGGCGCTGAAGGCGTACACCGGGACCCGCTACGGCGTCGACGGGCTGTGGGTGCCGGAGACCATGGGCTGGGACGGCAACGCCCGCGGCACCGTCAACAGCGACTTCACGAAGAACATCTGGTCGACGGGCACCGAGGCCGCGTACAACATGTACCTCCAGTACGCGTACACCAACGACTCCGCCTACCTGCGCAACACCGCCTACCCGTTCATGCGGGACGTGGTGAAGTTCTACGCCGCGAAGCTGTCCTTCGACTCCGCGTCCGGCAAGTACTACGTCGCGAGTTCGAACGCGCACGAGACGTACTGGAACGTGCCGAACGCGATCACCGACCTCGCCGCGGTGCGCACCCTGTTCCCCCTCGCGATCAGCACGTCCCAGTCCCTGGGCCTGGACGCGGACCTGCGGCCGCAGTGGCAGCGGATCGTGGACAACCTGATCGCCTACCCGTCCACCGCGGACGTCTATCTGCCGCACACCCCGCCGCTGGCCCAGACCCGCAACGGGGAGAACGTGGCGGCCGAACTCATCTGGCCCTACGACCGGACCGGCATCGGCGCCCCGGACCAGCAGAAGGCCGTGAACACCTTCAATGCCCGTCCCTTCCCGTACGGCAACGTCTGGGCCAATGACGCCGTGCAGGCGGCCCGGCTGGGGCTGGGGGACCAGGCGTACCAGGGCATGAAGACGATGCTCCGCAAGTACCAGACCTATCCCAACGGCATGACCGACAACACCAACGGCGTCTTCGAGTACCTCGGGGTGCACCTCGCGGCCCTCAACGAGTCGCTGCTCCAGTCCTACAACGACAAGATCCGGGTCTTCCCCGCGGTGCCGAGCGACTCCTCCTTCACGGGACGCTTCACCCTGCTGGCCAAGGGCGGCTTCACCGTCAGTTCCGAGCGTGAGGCCGGCGAGGTGAAGTACATCGGCATCAAGAGCCTGTACGGGAAGACGACGCGGGTCGTGAACCCGTGGGGGACCCAGCAGGTGAGGGTCCGCGACGTCACCGGCGGTACGACCGCGCTCACCACGAGCGCCGCCGAGTTCGACCTGCCGACGGTCGCCGGCAGGGTGTACGTGGTGGAGCGCACCGCCAAGCCGCTGTCCTCCTACACCGCCGTACGGCTCACCGGCACCGCGAACCAGGGGGAGAAGGCGCTGAGCGGCACCACCTCCACCCTGGGCCTGGCCCAGACCGCCAACCCCATGGTGAACGACAGCCAGTTGACCTACGACAGCAACTGGTACGGCACCAGCGGCCGGGGCTACGGCGACTACAACGACGACACCCACCACAGCACGACGGTGAACTCCGTGGCCCAGTACACCTTCACCGGCACGGGAGTCGGCTACATCTCCGAACGCAACGGCGACATGGGGCCCGTCGACGTCTATCTCGACGGCACCTTCCAGGCGACGGTGGACCTGCGGGTCTCCGGAGCGCGGCAGGCGCAGCAGACCGTCTGGCAGCGCACCGGACTGACCCAGGGAACGCACACCATCCGCATCGTCAACCGCAGCACCTCGGTGGGGATGGTGGACGCCTTGCGCATCACACCGTAGGAAGTCCGCGGGCCGAGGGCGCAAGCGCCCCCGGCCGGGTGCCATGGGCTGGGCCGAGGTCCGGTCCAGCCCGTGGCACCTCACGGCTCCGCGGCGCGCCGCGGCCGTCGACTTGGATTTCGTTTTTAAAGTCAGCTAGTGTGCGTCGCATGTCAGACACGCAGCAGTTCCACGTGACCGAGGTGTCGCCGTCCCACTGGGACGTGACCTTCTCCAACGGTCCGGTCAACCTCATCGACGTCGACACCATCGAGCAGCTCGCCGCTCTCGTCGACCGCATCGAGCAGGCGCCTGATCTGACCGTGGTCGTCTTCCGCAGCGACAACCCGGACTTCTTCATGGCGCACTTCGACTTCCTGGCGGACGGCGCCAGGGTGGCCGCCATGAAGCCCGGCCCGACGGGCCTCCACCCCTACGCGGACAACTTCGTCCGCCTGAGCAAGGTCCCGGCCCTGACGATCTCCGCGATCAGGGGCCGCGTCCGCGGAGCGGGAAGCGAGTTCGCGCTGGCCACGGACATACGCTTCGCCGGACATCAGGCGATCCTCGGGCAGTTCGAGGTCGGTGTCGGTGCCGTGCCCGGGGGCAACGCGACGGGGCGCCTGGGCAGGCTCGTGGGCCGGGGCCGCGCGATGGAGATCCTGCTCGGGGCGGACGACTTCCCGGCCGAGCTGGCGGCCGAGTACGGCTACGTCAACCGTGTCGTCCCCGACGGCGAACTGGACGCCTTCGTCGACGCTTTCGCCCGCCGTGTCGCGGGGTTCGACAAGACCGCCGTGTCCCGGACCAAGGCCCTCGTCGACGAGAGCGCCCCGACCTCCGACGAGGAGGCCGGATCGGCGTTGTCCGCCTACTTCCGGACGGCGGGGCGGCCGGAGAACGCAGACCGCGTCCGTCGTCTCTTCGAGCGCGGCCTGCAGCAGCCGGACGGCGTCGAACTCGACCTCGGCAAGCGGGTCGCGGAGAACGACTGAATCGCGCGGAGGTACGGGGCCGGCGGCGGCCGGACCCCGGGGCGTCCTGAGCCCCGGGGCCGGCCGCCGCGGTACCCGCGAAACCGGCCCGGTCCCGATCGCTCCGCGACGCCGTGCCGGGCACGCCCCGAGATCGAGTAAAAGGATTCAACAATGCCGAACCCGGATATCCGTGGGTTCGGCGGAGTACCGGTTGGATCGTGATATGTCGCCGTCTCGCCCGCGACCGGGAGACCCTTACCGACGGCTCCGCGGCCGTGCTTCATATCACTTCGGCCGGCGGCGTCCCCGCAGGGCAGAACGGGTGAGAACGCCCAGACCCGGCGCGAACCCATTCGGGCATCACGGGCGTTCCGCCTGCTTCAAACGCCCTCTTATCCGCCGAACCCGACACCTTTTCCCGCGGGGTCGCCACCCCTGGCCGTCGATGTGTCCACCAGGGGTGTTTCAGGCGTGTAGGGGTGCCGATTAGGGGTACTCCGCCGCTCGCCGCCTCTGCTAGACATGGCGCTGTGAAGGAAACGTGTTCATGCTGCCGTCGCGGCATCGAGCGCGCGATCGCGTCCCGACGTTGAGTGGAAAGTTTCAGTCAGTTGGCAGAAAACATGGCCTCCAGCCGCTGGATCCGCCGCTACCACCCGTCGGAGGGGAGCCAGGTCCGACTGGTCTGTCTGCCGCACGCCGGTGGCTCGGCCTCCTTCTACTTCCCGATGTCGCAGGCGCTCGCTCCGGCGCTGGACGTCCTCTCGGTGCAGTACCCCGGTCGCCAGGACCGCAGGGACGAACCCGGCATCACCGACATGACCCGCTACGCCGACGAGTTGACCAGGGAACTCCTGCCCTGGCTCGACCGGCCGCTGGCCTTCTTCGGGCACAGCATGGGCGCGGTCCTGGCCTTCGAGGTGACGCGGAGACTGGAGCGCGACCACGGCGTGGCTCCCGTGCGGATCTTCGCCTCCGGACGGCGCGCGCCGTCGAGTCACCGCCACGAGACGGTGCACCTGCGCGACGACGACGGCGTCGTAGCGGAGATGCGTGAACTCAGCGGGACGGATTCGAGGATTCTCGGGGACGAGGAAATCCTCCGCATGGTGCTGCCCGCAATTCGCACCGATTACACCGCGATCGAGAACTACCGGGCCACCCCGGAGGACGTCGTGCGCACGCCCATCACGGTGCTGACCGGAGACGCGGATCCGAGAACGACCCGCGAAGAGGCGGAGTCCTGGGAAAAGCACACGACCAGTGATTTTGAAATTCACTGTTTCCCTGGGGGCCACTTCTTTTTGGCGAACCATCAGGAGCGCATCCTGAGAATTGTTTCCGAGGGGTTGACCGCGGACGCTCGGACGAACTGAACCAAGCGCTTCGGCACAACGGGGGATCGCGTCCGACAGGCCGCGAGTTCGAGTGCCCGCCCCCGCCTGACGGCGGGGGCGGAAAGCCGCCGGACATCGGTGTCCTGGCGGACGACCGTATGGGGCAGGGCCGTACAACGGCCCGGGACGCGCCCCGCGGTGCACAGATGACAGGACGGCACCGCACGGGCCCACCGGCACGGCGCGCGGTCGTCACGTCCTCCGTAGACGTGTGGTAGCGGGAGGGGAAACTCCGTGTGGGCAAGGCTGTTCGAGCGCGGGAAGCAGCTGGACACCCTGAGCGAACTCCTCGGCAGCGCGATGCGCGGCCGGGGCCGGGTCGCCGTGATCAACGGGGCCGTCGCCAGTGGGAAGACGAGCCTTCTGGAGAGATTCACCGACGAGGCGATCTCCGCCGGCGCACTGGTCCTCGAGGCCTCCGGTTCCCGCTCCGAACGCTTTCTCCCGTTCGGCATCCTGCGCAGGATCCTCGACAGCGCGGGCCACCACTCGCCGGAGGTCCACGCCTACGCCACCGAACTGCTCGACGCAGCCTCGGAGGAGACCGCACAGGCCGCGGACGGCACCGAGGCGGGCATGCGCATCATGCCGCACCTGTCCACCGCGGTGCTCCGCCTCGCCCGGAACAGGACCGTCGTCATCGCCGTCGACGACGTCCACCACGGCGACGAGCTCTCCCTGCACTTCCTGCTCTGCCTGGCCCGCCGGGTACGCCAGGCCCGGGTGCTGATCGTGCTCACCGAGGCGGTGCGGCTGCGACCGGCCCAACTCGCCTTCCACGCCGAGCTGCAGCGCCAGCCCAACTGCACCAGCGTCCGGCTCCGGCTGCTCACGCCCGAGGGCACCGCGGGGGTCCTCGGCGACCACCTGCCGGAGGCGGCGGTCGGCCGGCTCGCGCCCGAGATCCACCGGACGACCGGCGGCAACCCGCTGCTGCTGAAGGCACTGCTGGAGGACGGCACCTCCGCCGCCCCCGGTGAGACCTTCCAGCAGGCCGTTCTCAACTGCCTGCACCGCGGCGACCCCGAGATGCTGACCGCCGCCCGCGGCGTCGCCGTCCTCGGCGACGGCTGCTCCGCCGTCCAGCTCAGCCACATCGTCGACCTGCACGTCAAGCCCACCGAGCAGGCCCTGCAGGATCTCGAACGCTGCGGCGTCCTCCACAAGGGCGCGTTCCGCACCCCGGCCGCCCGCGAAGCGGTCCTGGACGCGGCGCCCCCCGCCGCGCTGTCCGCACTGCACCTGCGGGCCGCCAAGCTGCTCCACCACGAGGGCGCGGCCTCCCTCGACGTCGCCCGCCACCTCGTGGCCGCCCGCAAGAACGTCGAGGAGTGGGCCATCCCGGTCCTCAAGGAGGCCGCGGAGTACGCGCTCGTCGACGACGAGGACGAACTCGCCCAGCAGTGCTGGGAACTGGCCGTCGCCTCCTGCCCCGAGGGGCCGCAGCGCGCCGCCCTCAAATCCCGCCTGGTGAGCCTGGTGTGGCGCAGCAGCCCGGCGGCCGCCGAGAGCCACCTGCGGCAGCTGTGCCGGGAACTCGCGGCGGGCCGGCTCGCCGACCGGGACGTGATCCAGGCCGTGTCGGCGCTGGTGTGGATGGGACAGACCGAGGGCGCGGGCGAGGCCCTGCGGCACCAGATGACCGCCGCGGCCCCCGCCTATGCCCAGGCCAGCATCGCCACCGCCCGGACCTGGCTGACGACGATCAGCCCGCCGCTCACCGCGCTCTTCGCGGACACGGACGCGGAGACGGGCACCGACACCGATCCGTCCGGTTCCGTACGCCCCGGCGGCGCGCACACGCCGGCGGCGGTCGCGGCGGCGATGGCCCCCTACGACTCCGCGGACTGCGCCTACGTCCAGGCCGCCGGGGCCGTCCTGACCACCTTGCGGGAGCGCAGGACGGACGCCGCCGTCGCGGAGGCCACCCAGGTCCTCCAGCGCTACCACCTGGGCGACCGGACCATCCAGCCCCTCGTCTTCGCCCTGCTGACCCTGATCTACACGGGCCGCCTCGACCTGGCGCTCGCGTGGTGCGAACGGCTGCTGGGCGAGTGCTCCGCACGCAACGCCCCCGCCTGGCACGCCGCGCTCGGCGTCGTCCGCGCCGAGATCGCCCTGCGCCGGGGCGACCTGCCCGGCGCGGCCGCCCAGGCGCGCCAGGCCCTCTCGCGGATCTGCACGCAGAGCTGGGGCGTCGGCATCGCGCTGCCGCTGGCCATCCTGATCGAGACCGAGGTCCAGATGGGCAACCACGAGGAGGCGATGAACCTCCTCGAACAGCCCGTTCCCGAGGCGATGTTCTCCACCTTCCTCGGCCTGCAGTACCTCCGGGCACGTGGCCGCTGCCACCTGGCCACCGGGCGCTACCACGCCGCACTGCGCGACTTCCTCACCTGCGGCGAGCTGATGCAGGCATGGGACATGGACGCCGTGGAACTCGTCCCCTGGCGGCTCGACGCCGCGGAGGCCTGGCTGGCCCTCGGCAACACCGGACGCGCCCGCGAGTACGCCGAACAGCAGAACCAGCGTGACACCGGACTCGAGGGCAGCCGCTCCCGCGGCGCGCTGCTGCTCATGCTCGCCCGTACCGGAGGCGACCTCACGTACCGGCTCAAGCGGCTCACCGAGGCCGTGGACATCCTGGAAGTCGGCGAGGACCGCCTGCAGTTCGCCGTGGCCCTGGGTGAACTGGGCCGCGCCTACCGGGCGCTCGGCGACTTCAACCGCGCCCGGATCCTCGTCCGCAAGGCCTGGCACGTCGCCAAGTCCTGCGGCGCCGAGCCGCTGTGCGTGCAGTTCATGCCCGGCGGCCAGGCCGGCCCCGAACCCGCCGAGGCCACCGGCCGCGAGACGGCCGAACCGCCCAAGGAGACCGAGGTACTGTCGGAGGCCGAGGCGCGCGTGGCGCTGCTGGCGGCACGCGGCCACACCAACCGGGAGATCGCGACCAAGCTCTACGTCACCGTGTCGACGGTCGAGCAGCACCTGACCCGCATCTACCGCAAGCTGCAGGTGAAGCGGCGCCGGGACCTCCCGGCCCGGCTGTCCGACCTGAGCCTCACCGGGGCCGCCTGAGCCCGCGACCGGCCGAGGAGGCGGAAGCAGTGGACAGCACGCACGACGTATGGCTCAGGCCCCCGCGCCACCGTGTCGACCGGCGCGCCCTGGGCTGGTGGACCGTCCAGGCCGCCGTGTTCGCCCTTCCGCTGCCCCTGGTGTTCGGAGCCCTGTACCTCTTCGTCCCGCCCGCCCGCTTCGTCTTCGTGTGGCTCTTCCTGGCCTTCCTGGTGCCCGGCGTCGCGTACATGGCGGTCATGCCCGTCTGGCGCTACCGGGTCCACCGCTGGGAGGCCACGGACGAGGCCGTCTACGCGGCGTCCGGCTGGCTGTGGCAGACCTGGCGGGTCGTGCCGCTGTCCCGCGTGCAGACGGTGGAGACGCTGCGCGGCCCGATCCAGCAGCTCTTCGGGCTCTCCGGGGTGACCGTCACCACCGCGTCGTCCTCCGGCGCGGTACGGATCAAGGGGATCGACCGGCGGATCGCCCTCGATCTCGTCGAGCACCTCACGCGGGCCACACAGGCCGCACCGGGTGACGCCGCGTGAGCCCGCAGGACGGTGAGCGGGCGGCCTCCGCGCAGGACGGCGGGTGGCGCCGGCTCAGCCCCCGGCTGCTGCTGGTCAACCTCGGCATGCTCAGCGGGCCGCTCGCCCTGTTCGCCCTCACGCTGCTCCTGACCGGTGCCGACCTCCAGGCCCTCATCTCCCTCGGGTCGATGCTGACCACCTTCCTGGTGATCACCTGGATCGGCACGATGCGGCTGCTCACCACCCGCTTCCGGGTCGTGGACGGCCGCGTCGAAATGCGCTCCGGACTCCTCTTCCGCAGCCACCGCTCGCTCCCCGTCGACCGGATCCGCAGCGTCGACATCCACGCCAAGCCCTCGCACCGCATCTTCGGCCTCGCGTCCGTGCGGATCGGCACCGGCGGACAGGGCTCGCCCTCCGGCCGGGAACTGCGGCTGGGCGGCATCACCCGGAGCCATGCGGACGACCTCCGCCGGCTGCTGCTCGACCCCCACGGGCGCACCGGCGCCGGACCGGGGACACCGGGCCCCGGCGGAGAAGGCGACGGCCTCGTCGCCGAGTTGGACTGGGCCTGGCTCCGCTACGCGCCGCTGAGCCTGTGGGGGCTCGGCGCCGTCCTCGTCGGGGTCGGCACCGTCGCGCGCGTCCTGGGCGAGATGAAGATCAACCCCCTGGACCTCGCCGTCGTCGTGTACGTCCGCGACCGCTTCGGCTCCGTGCCCTGGTGGTTCGGCATCCTCGTGACCGCCGTGGCCCTCCTCGTCATCGGAGCGGCGCTGTCCACCGCCGCCTTCGTGGAGGGCTGGAGCGGCTACCGGCTGGAGCGGGAGGGGGACGACGCCTACCGGGTCCACCGCGGACTGCTCGTCCACCGTTCCGTCACCCTGGAACACCGCCGTCTGCGCGGCGTCGAGATCATCGAGCCGATGCCGCTGCGCCGGGCCGGTGCCGCCCGCCTCGACGCGATCGCCGGCGGCCTCGGTAGCAGCGAGGAGAACCGCAGCCGGCGGTCCCTCACCCCGGCCGTTCCGCGGCAGGAGGCCCTGCGGGTCGCCGCCGACGTCCTCGCGGAGGAACGGTCCCCGACGGAGACTGCGCAGTTCCTCGCACATCCCCGGGTCGCCCTGTGCCGCCGGATCAACCGCGGACTGCTGGTCCTGGCGCCCCTCGTGGCCGTACTCCTGGGGCTCGGGCCGTGGCTCGGCCCGGCCGCGGTGCACGCGGCCTGGATCACCGCGTTCCTCGGAGTTCCCGTCGTCCTCGCGCTCGCCCACGACGCCTACCGCGCCCTGGGCCACGGCCTGCGCGACCGCTATCTCGTCGTCCGCGCGGGCACGTTCGCCCGCCGCACCGCCGCCGTGCAGCGCGACGGCGTGATCGGCTGGAGGATCACCCGGTCCGCCTTCCAGCGCCGCAAGGGTCTGCTGACCCTCGGCGCGACGATCGCCGCGGGCGACGGCTGCTACAAGGTCCGGGACGTCGGGGTCACCGACGGGATCGCCCTGGCCGAGGAGGTCGTGCCGGGGCTCCTCACCCCGTTCCTCGAACGCGGCCCGGAGGGCGGGGCGGGGCCGCGGGGCGAAGGGACGTCCACCGGTAACGGAAGGCGTTCCTGAAGCCCATTTCCCCGAACCTGCGGACACGGCTCCCGGGAATTCCTGCCGCAGTTTCCATTCTTTCTTGCAATTGCCTCCCCTCTCCGCGCATCCTGGTGCAGTCGCACGTCAAAAGGCTGAGCCCAGGGCCGAGTCAACCGGTTACCGCCTAGGGGCCCGTAGGGGATTGGTAGGGGTTTCTCGCCCTTGCCCCGCATGCGAGAGTGACCCCTGGTCTTGGGTTCTTGTCCGGGGGTAATGGAGCGTGCGATGGTGAATGAGTCCGGAGAATTCCCGTCCGAGATCCACGCCGTTTCCGAATCCGTACCGGATGCCTTCGAGGATGTCTTGTCGGACGCGGGGCCGGAGGCACGGCCGGACGCCCCGTCATGGCGCGAGCGGCTGATCCTCCTGACCGACGCCGAGCAGCACACCGCCCTGCTCGAATGGGTCACCTCGCTGGTCTCCGCCGCGCTCCGCGACTCCGCCCCCGCCGTGCTCGACCCTCAACGGCCCTTCCTGGAACTCGGCTTCGACTCCCTCGCCGCCGTCGACCTGCACGCCCGCCTCACCGCGGGCACGGGCCTGCGCCTCCCCGTCACCCTCGCCTTCGACCACCCCACCCCCGCCGCCCTCACCCGGCACCTGCGCGCCGCGCTCCTCGGCCTGGACGACACCGACGCGTCGCCCGTCACCGCCGCCGTCGGCAGCGACGAACCCATCGCCATCGTCGGCATCGGCTGCCGCTTCCCCGGCGGCGTCCAGTCCCCCGAAGCGCTCTGGGACCTCGTCGCCGCGGGCACGGACGCCGTCTCCGCATTCCCCACCGACCGCGGCTGGGACCTCGACGCGCTCTACGACCCCGACCCCGAGCGGGCCGGTACGAGCTACACCCGCGAGGGCGGATTCCTCCACGACGCCGCCGAGTTCGACGCCGCGTTCTTCGGCATCTCCCCGCGTGAAGCGCTCGCCATGGACCCCCAGCAGCGGCTGCTGCTGGAGACGTCCTGGGAGGCGTTCGACCGGGCGGGCGTCGATCCCGCGGGACTGCGCGGCGGCCAAGTCGGCGTGTTCGTCGGCGCGGAGACCCAGGAGTACGGCCCCCGGCTCCAGGACGCCACCGACGGCTTCGAGGGGTACCTCGTCACCGGAAACGCGGCCAGCGTCGCGTCCGGCCGCATCGCGTACACCTTCGGCTTCGAGGGCCCGACGGTCACCGTCGACACCGCCTGCTCCTCCTCCCTCGCCGCCCTCCACCTCGCCGTCCAGGCCCTGCGCACCGGGGAGTGCTCCATCGCCCTGGCCGGCGGCGTGGCCGTCATGGCGAGCCCCGGTTCCTTCATCGCCTTCAGCCGTCAGCGGGGCCTGGCCCCCGACGGCCGGTGCAAGCCGTTCGCCGCCGCCGCAGACGGCACGGGGTGGGGCGAGGGCGTCGGCATGCTGCTGGTGGAGCGGCTGTCGGACGCGCGCCGCAACGGGCACCAGGTGCTCGCGGTGGTACGGGGCTCCGCCATCAACCAGGACGGCGCCAGCAACGGCCTGACAGCTCCGAGCGGCCCCTCGCAGCAGCGCGTGATCCGCCAGGCCCTCGCCAACGCGGGCCTGTCGGCAGCCGATGTGGACGCGGTGGAGGCCCACGGCACGGGTACGACGCTGGGCGACCCGATTGAGGCGCAGGCGCTGCTCGCGACGTACGGACAGGGCCGGGGCGACGGCGGGCCGCTGTGGCTCGGTTCCCTGAAATCGAACATCGGTCACACGCAGGCCGCGGCCGGTGTCGCCGGCATCATCAAGATGATCATGGCGATGCGGCACGGTGTACTGCCGCGGACCCTCCACGTCGACGAGCCCACCCCGCACGTCGACTGGGAGGCCGGAGCCGTCTCCCTGCTCACCGAGCCCGTCGACTGGCCCCGGGGCGACCGCCCGCGCCGCGTCGGCGTGTCCTCGTTCGGCATGAGCGGCACCAACGCGCACACCATCATCGAGGAGCCCCCGGCCGAGGACGCGGACGCCACCACCACCGGTAACGGCGTGTCCGGGGACGGCGCCTCGCGCCCGCCGGAGCTCCTGCCCTGGGTACTGTCCGCGAAGACCCCCGAAGCCCTGCGCGCCCAGGCCCGGCGGCTCGCCGGCCATGTGACCGCCGACCCGGGACTCACCCCCGCCGACATCGGCCACTCCCTGGCCACCACCCGCGGGGTCTTCGAACACCGCGCCGTCGCCCTGGGCCCCGACCGGGACGCGCTCCTGCGGGCGCTCGACGCCCTCGCCGACGGCACCGACACCCCCGCCGCCGTCCACGACGAGCCCGCCACCGGCCGGCTCGCGTTCCTGTTCACGGGGCAGGGCAGCCAGCGCCTGGGCATGGGCCGTCAGTTGTACGACACCTGCCCGGAGTTCGCCGACGCCCTCGACGACGCGTGCTGGTACCTCGACGACCAGCTCGAACTCCCCCTTCTCGACGTGCTGTTCGCGGAAGAGGGAACGCCGGAGGCCGCGCTCCTCGACGAGACCGCCTACACCCAGCCCGCGCTGTTCGCGGTCGAGGTGGCGCTGTTCCGGCTCCTGGAGAGCTGGGGGCTGCGGCCGGACCTCGTGTCGGGCCACTCGGTCGGCGAGATCGCCGCCGCGCACGTGGCGGGGGTGTTCTCGCTGGAGGACGCGTGCACGCTGGTGGCGGCCCGCGGACGGCTCATGCAGGCGCTGCCGGGCGGTGGCGCGATGATCGCGGTCCAGGCCTCGGAGGACGAGGTCCTGCCGCTGCTGGACGAGCGCGTGAGCATCGCGGCCGTCAACGGCCCCCGGTCGGTGGTCATCGCCGGTGACGAGGACGCCGCGAAGAACGTCGCCGCCCACTTCGCCGCGCAGGGCCACAAGACCAAGCATCTCGTCGTCAGCCACGCGTTCCACTCGTTCCACATGGACGGCATGCTGGACGAGTTCCGCCGCGTGGCCCAGGTGATCGAGTACGGCACCCCGACGCTTCCCCTCGTCTCCCTCCTCACCGGACGCGCCGCCGGCGCCGCCGAACTGACCGATCCCGAGCACTGGGTCCGCCACGCCCGCGACGCCGTACGGTTCCACGACGGCATCCGGACGCTCGAAGCCCGCGGCGTCACCACGTACCTCGAACTCGGCCCCGACGCCGTGCTCACCGCGATGGCGCAGGACTGCGTCGACACCCGGGGTACCGCCTTCGCCGCGGCCCTGCGCTCCGGCCGCGCCGAGGCCACCACCCTGCTCAGCGCCGTCGCCCGCGCCCACGTCCGTGGCGCGGCCGTCGACTGGAGCCGCCTCTTCACCGGCAGCGGCGCCCGGCGCGTGGACCTGCCGACGTACGCCTTCCAGCGCTCGCGCTATTGGATGGACGCGGGCCCCGGGACCGCCGCTCACGTGGCACACGGCCCGGACACCGCCGACACCGCCTTCTGGGACGCGGTCGAGCAGGAGGACGTGGCCGGACTCGCGACGGCGCTCGGACTCGACCTCGACGGCGACCGTCCGCTCAGCGAACTGATCCCCGCCCTGTCGGCGTGGCGCCGGCGGCGGCGCACGGAGTCGGAGGTGGACGGCTGGCGGTACCGGGTGGTGTGGAAGCCGCTCGCCGAGGCTTCCGGTGCCCGCCTGTCCGGGACGTGGCTGGTGGCCGTCCCGGCCGGGAGTGACGTCGACGAGCCGGTGGTGGACGCGCTGGCGGGGCGCGGTGCCGAGGTGCGCCGGGTCGAGGTCGAGCCGGACATGCACCGGGGCGCGCTGGCGGGGCTGGTCGGCGGTGAGTGGGCGGGTGTCGTGTCGATGCTCGGGCTCGCCGGCACGGTCGCGTTGGTGCAGGCGCTGGGCGACGCCGGGGTGGAGGCCCGTGTCTGGGGCCTGACCCGGGGTGCGGTGTCCGTGGGCCGGTCGGACCGGCTGGCGTCGCCGGTGCAGGCGCAGGTGTGGGGACTGGGCCGGGTCGCCGCCATGGAGGTTCCGGAGCGCTGGGGCGGTCTGATCGACCTGCCGGAGGTGCTGGACGAGCGGGCGCAGACCCGGCTCATAGGCGTGCTGGCCGGCTCCGGTGAGGACCAGGTCGCGGTGCGGTCGACCGGCGTGTTCGGGCGGCGGCTGGTGCGGGCGTCGCTGCCGGAGAGCACGGGGTCGTGGACCCCGTCGGGCACGGTGCTGGTCACGGGTGGCACGGGCGCGCTGGGTGGTCGTGTCGCGCGGTGGCTGGCGGAGGCTGGTGCGTCGCGGCTGGTGCTGATCAGCAGGCGCGGGACGGATGCGCCCGGTGCCGCCGAGTTGGTGGCGGAGCTGGGCGTCGAGGTATCGGTCGTGGCGTGCGACGCGTCCGACCGGGATGCGCTGCGTGCGGTGCTGGCCGAGCACGCGGAGTCCCTGACCGCCGTCGTTCACACGGCGGGTGTGCTGGACGACGGCGTGCTGGACGGCCTGACCGCGGAGCGCGTCGAGAATGTCGTGCGGGCGAAGGCCACGTCGGCGCTCAACCTGCACGAGCTGACGATCGAACTCGGCTTCGAGCTGGACGCGTTCGTGATGTTCTCGTCCATGAGCGGCACCATCGGCGGGGCGGGCCAGGGCAACTACGCCGCCGCGAACGCCTTCCTGGACGCCCTGGCGGAGCAGCGTCGCGCCGACGGCCTCGCGGCGACATCGATCGCGTGGGGCCCGTGGGCCGAGGGCGGCATGGCCGCCGGCGAGACGACGGACGCCCGTATGCGGCACGAAGGCGTCCCGCCCATGGCGCCCGAGTCGGCCATGGCGGCCCTGGCACCGGTCGTCGCCTCGGGCGAGGCCTCGCTGACCGTCGCGGACCTCGACTGGGACCGCTTCGCGCCCTTCATGACGTCCGTCCGGCCGCTCCCGCTGATCGGCGCCTTCATCACGCACGCGGAGACCGTCACGGGCGCCGACGTGGCAGGCACCGCGGCGCGCCGCCTCGCGGGGCTGACGGCGGCGGAGCAGGAGCGTGAGCTGCTCACCCTGGTGCGTACGCACGTCGCGGCCGTCCTCGGTCACGGCGGAGCCGAAGCGGTCGGCGCCGACCGCGCCTTCAAGGAACTGGGCTTCGACTCCCTGACGGCCGTCGAACTGCGCAACCGCCTCGGCGCGGCCACCGACCTGCGCCTGCCCACCACCCTCGTGTACGACTACCCGACCTCGACCGCGCTCGCGGCCTTCCTGCGCCACGAACTGCGGGGCGCGCAGCCGGAGGTGACGGGGCCGGTCACCGCGGCGGCGGCCGCCGACGACGACCCGATCGCCATCGTGGCGATGAGCTGCCGCTTCCCGGGCGGCGTGCGCACCCCGGAGGAGCTGTGGACGCTCCTCGCCGACGGGGCCGACGCGATCGGCGACTTCCCCTCCGACCGCGGATGGGACCTGGCCGGCCTCTACAGCGCCGACCCCGACCGCCCCGGCACCACGTACACCCTGGAAGGCGGATTCCTCCACGACGCCGCGGACTTCGACGCCGGCCTCTTCGGGATCTCGCCGCGCGAGGCGCTGGCGATGGACCCGCAGCAGCGGCTGCTGCTGGAGACGTCGTGGGAGGCGTTCGAGCGGGCCGGCATCGCCCCGTCGTCGCTGCGCGGCAGCCAGGCTGGCGTCTTCGTCGGCACCAACGGGCAGGACTACCTCTCGCTCGTCACCGGTGACACGCACGGACTGGAAGGACACGTCGGCACGGGCAACGCGGCGAGCGTCGTCTCCGGACGGCTCTCCTACGTCTTCGGGCTCGAAGGCCCCGCGATCACCGTCGACACGGCCTGCTCGTCCTCGCTGGTGGCCCTGCACCTCGCCGTCCAGGCGCTGCGGCAGGGCGAGTGCTCGCTCGCCCTGGCCGGCGGCGTCACGGTGATGTCGACGCCTGAGGCCTTCGTGGACTTCAGCCGTCAGCGGGGCCTGGCGGAGGACGGCCGGATCAAGGCGTTCGCCGCGGCGGCCGACGGTACGGGGTGGGGTGAGGGCGTCGGCATGCTGCTCGTCGAGCGGCTGTCGGATGCGCGGCGCAACGGCCATCCGGTGCTCGCTCTCGTTCGTGGTTCGGCGATCAACCAGGACGGCGCGAGCAACGGACTGACCGCTCCGAACGGCCCCTCGCAGCAGCGCGTGATCCGCGCCGCCCTGGCCGGCGCCGGTCTGTCGGCCGCGGACGTGGACGCGGTGGAGGCCCACGGCACCGGTACGCGGCTGGGTGACCCCATCGAGGCCCAGGCACTGCTGGCCACCTACGGTCAGGGGCGCTCGCCGGAGCAGCCGCTGCTACTGGGGTCCGTGAAGTCGAACATCGGTCACACGCAGGCCGCGGCCGGTGTCGCGGGCATCATCAAGATGGTGCTGGCGATGCAGCACGGGGTACTGCCCCGCACCCTGCACGTGGACGAGCCGACCCCGCACGTCGACTGGTCCGCGGGCGAGATCGCCCTGCTGACCGAAGCCGTCGACTGGCCCGAGACCGGGCGGCCCCGGCGCGCCGCCGTCTCGTCCTTCGGCCTCAGCGGTACCAACGCCCACACGATCGTCGAACAGGCCCCGGCGCCGGCGCGTGCCGACGAGCCCCAGGCCGACACGGCACCCTCGGTGCTGCCGGTCCTGCTCTCCGCACAGAGCACGACCGGTCTCCGGGCCCAGGCCGCGCGCCTGGCCGCCCACGTGGCGTCGCAGCCCGAAGTCTCCGCCCTGGGTGCGGCATTCACGCTGGCGACCGCTCGTACGGCCCTGGAGACACGCGCGGTCCTGGTCGGCGGCACCGGCAACCGCGATGCGCTGCTCGCCGGGCTCAACGGCCTCGCCGCGGGCGAATCGCCCTACGGCCTCGTGCGGGGCACGGTCACGACCGGCGCACTCGCGTTCCTGTTCACGGGGCAGGGCAGCCAGCGCCTCGGGATGGGACGGGAGCTCTACGAGGCTTACCCTGCGTTCGCGGACGCGCTGGACGCGGTCTGCGCCCACCTGGACGCCCACCTCGATGTGGCACTGGGGACTGTGCTGTTCGGCGACGATGCGACGGTTCTGGACCGGACGGAGTTCGCGCAGCCGGCGTTGTTCGCGGTGGAGGTGGCGCTGTTCCGGCTGCTGGAGTCGTGGGGCCTGGCGCCGGACTTTGTGTCGGGGCATTCGGTGGGTGAGATCGCCGCCGCGCATGTGGCGGGGGTGCTGTCGCTTGAGGACGCGTGTGCACTGGTGGCGGCGCGTGGGCGGTTGATGCAGGCGCTGCCGACGGGTGGCGTGATGATCGCGTTGCAGGCCTCGGAGGACGAGGTTCTGCCGCTGCTGAGCGAGCGTGTGAGCATCGCGGCCGTGAACGGGCCGGAGTCGGTGGTGATCGCGGGTGATGAGGATGCCGCGGTCGCGATTGTCGAGTCCTTCGCGGGGCGGAAGTCGAAGCGGTTGACGGTCAGTCATGCGTTCCATTCGCCGCACATGGACGGGATGCTGGAGGCGTTCCGCGAGGTGGTGGCTGGGCTGTCGTTCGAGTCGCCGCGCATCTCGGTGGTCTCGAACCTGACCGGCGCCGTGGTCGCCGACGAGATGGCCTCGGCGGACTTCTGGGTGCGCCATGTGCGGGAGGCCGTGCGCTTCCTGGACGGTGTGCGTGCTCTGGAGGCGGCAGGGGTCAGCACGTTTGTGGAGCTGGGTCCGGACGGTGTGCTGTCGGCGATGGCGCAGGACTGTGTGACGGGCGAGGGCGCGGCCTTTGTTCCGGTGCTTCGCAAGGGCCGTCCGGAGGCCGAGAGTGCCGTCACGGCGCTGGCGCAGGCACATGTGCGGGGCCTGGAGGTGGACTGGGCCGGGTACTTCGCCGGCACGGGTGCGCGGCGCGTGGACCTGCCGACCTATGCCTTCCAGCGGACGCGGTACTGGCCCGAGGCCCAGCAGGACGCTGCCACTCCCGCCGGGAAGACGGTCGACACCGTCGACGCACGCTTCTGGGATGTCATCGAGCACGAGGACCTGACGACCCTCGAATCCATGCTCGGCCTTGAGGACACCGCGTCCTGGGGGAACATGGTCACGGCTCTGTCGGCTTGGCGCCGACGTAGCCAGGACCAGGCCAAGGTCGACGGGTGGCGTTACCGGACCAGCTGGAAGCCGGTGAAGGCGACCGCCGAAGCGCGGTTGTCCGGCGCGTGGTTGGTGGCGGTTCCGGTCGGGAGTGACGTTGACGGGCCGGTGGTGGGTGCGCTGGCGGGGCGCGGTGTCGAGGTGCGCCGGGTCGAGGTCGCGGCCGATGTGGACCGGGCCACGCTGGCGGGGCTGGTTGGCGGTGAGTGGGCGGGTGTCGTGTCGATGCTCGGGCTCGCTGACACGGTGTGCCTGATCCAGGCTCTGGGTGATGCCGGGGTGGGTGCTCCGCTGTGGTGTCTGACGCGAGCCGCTGTCTCGGTGGGCCGGTCGGATCGGTTGGTGTCGCCGGTGCAGGCGCAGGTGTGGGGTCTGGGTCGGGTGGCGGCGCTGGAGGTGCCGGAGCGTTGGGGCGGTTTGATCGACCTGCCGGAGGTGCTGGATGAGCGTGCGCTGTCCCGGTTGGTGGGTGTGCTGGCTGGTTCGGGTGAGGACCAGGTGGCTGTGCGTTCGTCCGGGGTGTTCGGGCGGCGGTTGGTTCGGGCCTCGCTGCCGGAGGGTGCGGGGTCGTGGGTTCCGTCGGGCACGGTGCTGGTGACGGGTGGCACGGGTGCGCTGGGTGGTCGTGTTGCGCGGTGGTTGGCGGAGGCTGGTGCTGAGCGGCTGGTGCTGACCAGCCGGCGCGGGATGGACGCGCCCGGTGCTGCTGAGCTGGTGGCGGAGCTGGGGGCCGAGGTCACGGTCGTCGCGTGTGATGCCTCCGACCGTGAGGCGCTGCGGGCTGTGCTGGCTGAGCACGCCGATTCCCTGACCGCGGTCGTTCATACCGCTGGTGTGCTGGATGACGGCGTGCTGGATGCGTTGACTCCTGAGCGCCTTGAGACTGTCTTGCGGGCGAAGGCCGTGTCGGCGTTGAACCTGCATGAGTTGACGGTCGAGCTGGGTGTCGAGCTGGATGCGTTCGTGCTGTTCTCGTCGATGAGCGGCACGGTCGGTACGCCTGGTCAGGGCAATTACGCGGCTGCGAATGCCTTCCTGGACGCTCTTGCCGAGCAGCGTCGTGCGGACGGCTTGGCGGCGACGTCGATTGCGTGGGGTCCGTGGGCCGAGGGCGGGATGGCGGCCGATGAGGCGCTTGCGGCTCGGATGCGTCGGGATGGTGTTCCGCCGATGCGGGCGGATCTGGCGATCAGTGCGTTGCGGTCGGCGGTCGGTTCCGGTGGGGCCGTGTTCACCGTGGCCGACGTGGAATGGGACCGCTTCCTCGCAGGATTCACCGCCGCACGCCCCAGCTCGCTGTTCGGTGAACTGCCGGAGGTGCGTCAGGAGCACACTGCCCGGACCGCCCTGGCCGGCGTGGTCGCGGACGTCCCGGATTCCGTCTCGTTCGTCGGTCGCTTGTCCGCTCTTTCTGCGGGTGAGCAGGAGCGTGAACTGCTGGATCTGGTTCGGGGCCACGTGGCTGCTGTGCTTGGTCACGGCGGGGTCGATGCGGTGGGCGCGGGTCGGGCGTTCAAGGAGTTGGGCTTCGACTCGCTGACGGCCGTCGAACTGCGGAACCGGTTGGGTGCGGCCACTGAGCTGCGGTTGCCGGCGACGCTGGTCTACGACTACCCGACGTCGGCTGCGCTGGCGGAGTTCTTGCGGAGCGAGCTGCTGGGGACGGTCCGTGTCGCGGATGCGGATCTGCCCGCGGCGGTCGCCACCGATGACGATCCGATCGCGATTGTGGCGATGAGCTGCCGGTTCCCGGGCGATGTGCGGTCTCCGGAGGACCTGTGGCAGTTGCTGGTGACAGGGACGGACGCGGTGGGGGAGTTCCCCGTGGACCGCGGCTGGGACCTGGACCACCTCTACGACCCCGACCCGGAGCGTGCCGGCACCTCGTACACGCGCGAGGGCGGTTTCGTCGCAGGGGCGGCGGAGTTCGACGCGGACTTCTTCGGGATCTCGCCGCGTGAGGCGCTGGCGATGGATCCGCAGCAGCGGTTGCTGCTGGAGACGTCGTGGGAGGCGTTCGAGCGGGCCGGTATCGATCCGACTGTTCTGCGCGGGAGCCGGACGGGTGTGTTCGTCGGCACCAACGGCCAGGACTACCTTTCCCTCGTCGCCCGGGAGCCGGAGGGCCTGGAAGGCCACATCGGCACGGGCAACGCGGGCAGCGTGATGTCGGGTCGCGTCTCGTACGCGCTGGGGCTGGAAGGCCCTGCGGTGACCGTGGACACGGCCTGCTCCTCGTCGCTGGTGGCTCTGCATTGGGCGGTGCAGGCGCTGCGGCAGGGCGAGTGCTCCATGGCGCTGGCCGGTGGCGTGACGGTGATGTCGACGCCTGAGACCTTTGTCGACTTCAGTCGTCAGCGGGGCCTGGCGGAGGACGGCCGGATCAAGGCGTTCGCCGCCGCCGCGGACGGTACCGGCTGGGGCGAAGGCGTGGGCATGCTGCTGGTGGAGCGGCTGTCGGACGCGCGGCGCAACGGTCACCCGGTGCTCGCTCTCGTTCGTGGCTCCGCAGTGAACCAGGACGGCGCGAGCAACGGCCTGACCGCGCCCAACGGCCCCTCTCAGCAGCGCGTGATTCGCCAGGCCCTGGCCAGCGCCGGTCTGTCGGCTGCGGATGTCGACGCGGTGGAGGCGCACGGCACGGGCACCCGGCTGGGTGACCCGATCGAGGCGCAGGCGCTGCTGGCGACCTACGGCCAGGAGCGTGCCGAGGGCGGATCGCTGCTCCTCGGGTCGATCAAGTCCAACCTCGGTCACACGCAGGCCGCGGCCGGTGTCGCGGGCGTCATCAAGATGGTGCTCGCGATGCAGCACGGGGTACTGCCGCAGACCCTGCACGTGGACGAGCCGACGCCGCACGTGGACTGGACGGCCGGAGACATCGCGCTGCTCACCGAGCAGCGGGAGTGGCCGGAGACGGACCGCCCGCGTCGGGCCGGCATCTCGTCCTTCGGCATCAGCGGCACCAACGCCCACACGATCATCGAACAGGCCCCGGTCGTCGTCACCGAGGTCGGCGACGACGCCGAATCCTTGTCGCGGATGCCGGGCGACGCTCTTCCGTACGTCCTGTCGGCCAGATCCCCCGAGGCCCTGCGCGCCCAGGCAGCCGCCCTCAGCGTCCATCTGGCAGGGGCGGGTGCCGCCCCGGGGCCCGTCGACCTCGCGTATTCGCTCGCAACCGGGCGCGCGCACCTGGACCACCGTGCGGTCGTCCCGGCCCGGAGCACGCGCGAAGTCGCGGACCTGCTCGCACGGCTGGCCGCCGGTGAGCAGCTTCCCGCCGTCAGCACGGACACGGTGGATGACGGGCGCGTGGCGTTCCTGTTCACGGGGCAGGGCAGCCAGCGCCCGGGGATGGGCCGAGAACTGTACGAGGCCTACCCCGTGTTCGCGGACGCGCTGGACGCGGTCTGCGCCCACCTGGACGTGCACCTCGACAGCCCGCTGCGGGACGCTCTCTTCGGCGAGGCGGACGAGGGTCTGCTGGACCGCACGGAGTTCACCCAGCCCGCGCTGTTCGCGGTGGAGGTGGCGCTGTTCCGGCTGCTGGAGAGCTGGGGGTTGCGGCCGGACTTCGTGTCGGGGCATTCGGTGGGTGAGATCGCCGCCGCGCATGTGGCGGGGGTGCTGTCGCTTGAGGACGCGTGTGCGCTGGTGGCGGCGCGTGGGCGGTTGATGCAGGCGCTGCCGACGGGTGGCGTGATGATCGCGGTGCAGGCGTCGGAGGACGAGGTTCTGCCGCTGCTGAACGAGCGCGTGAGCATTGCGGCCGTGAACGGGCCGGAGTCGGTGGTGATCGCGGGTGACGAGGACGCCGCGGTCGCCATCGTCGAGTCCTTCGCGGGGCGGAAGTCGAAGCGGCTGACAGTTAGTCATGCGTTCCATTCGCCGCACATGGACGGCATGCTGGAGGCGTTCCGCGAGGTGGTGGCGGGGCTGTCGTTCGAGTCGCCGCGCATCCCCGTGGTCTCGAACCTGACCGGGGCCCTGGCCACCGACGAGATGCTCTCTCCCGACTTCTGGGTGCGGCACGTGCGCGAAGCGGTGCGCTTCCTGGACGGAGTCCGGACGTTGGAAGCAGCCGGGGTCACCACGTACGTCGAACTCGGCCCGGACGGCGTGCTGTCGGCTCTGGCCCAGGAGTGCGTGACAGAGGGGGCGGTGTTCGTCCCCGTCCAGCGTGCCGCCCGTCCCGAAGTCGAGAGCCTGGGCGCTGCCCTCGCACAAGCCCATGTCAGGGGCCTCTCGATCGACTGGCATGGGTACTTCGCCGGCTCGGGCGCTCGGCGCGTGGACCTTCCGACCTATGCGTTCCAGCGCCGCCGGTTCTGGTTCGAGCCCACCACCGCGGTCGGTCCTGACGCACCGGCCGCTGCCTCGGACTCCTGGTTCTGGGACGCGGTGGAGCGAGAGGACCTCGCATCGCTGGCTGCCGCTCTCGACGCGGAGGAGGACGAGGCTGCCTGGGGCAGCGTCCTGCCTGGCCTGGCGGCGTGGCGTCGGCAAGGTCGGGAGCGGTCGGAGGTGGACGGCTGGCGGTACCGGGTGATGTGGCAGCCGCTGACCGATGTCGCTGCTGGTCAGCTGACGGGCGCGTGGTTGGTGGTGGTGCCGGCCGGGAGCGGCGTTGACGGGCCGGTGGTGGGTGCGCTGGCGGGGCGTGGTGTCGAGGTGCGTCGGGTCGAGGTCGCGGCTGATGTGGACCGGGCCACGCTGGCGGGGCTGGTTGGCGGTGAGTGGGCGGGTGTCGTGTCGATGCTCGGGCTCGCTGACACGGTGTGCCTGATCCAGGCTCTGGGCGATGCCGGGGTGGGTGCGCCGCTGTGGTGTCTGACGCGAGGCGCTGTCTCGGTGGGCCGGTCGGATCGGCTGGTGTCGCCGGTGCAGGCGCAGGTGTGGGGTCTGGGTCGGGTGGCGGCGCTGGAGGTGCCGGAGCGCTGGGGCGGTCTGATCGACCTGCCGGAGGTGCTGGACGAGCGGGTGCTGTTCCGGTTGATGGGTGTGCTGGCTGGTTCTGGTGAGGACCAGGTGGCGGTTCGGTCGTCCGGGGTGTTCGGGCGGCGGCTGGTTCGGGCCTCGCTGCCTGAGGGTGCGGGGTCGTGGGTTCCGTCGGGCACGGTGCTGGTGACGGGTGGCACGGGCGCGTTGGGTGGTCGTGTTGCGCGGTGGTTGGCGGGTGCCGGTGCCGGGCGGCTGGTGCTGACCAGTCGGCGCGGGATGGACGCGCCGGGTGCTGCTGAGCTGGTTGCGGAGTTGGGTGTCGAGGTTTCGGTGGTTGCGTGTGACGCCGCTGATCGTGAGGCGTTGCGGGCTGTGCTGGCTGAGCACGCCGATTCCCTGACGGCAGTGGTGCACACGGCCGGCGTGCTGGACGACGGCGTGCTGGATGCGTTGACTCCGGACCGTCTCGAGACCGTTCTGCGGGCGAAGGCCGTGTCGGCGTTGAACCTGCATGAGTTGACGGTCGAGCTGGGTGTCGAGCTGGATGCGTTCGTGCTGTTCTCGTCGATGAGCGGCACGGTCGGTACGCCTGGTCAGGGCAATTACGCGGCTGCGAATGCCTTCCTGGACGCTCTTGCCGAGCAGCGTCGTGCGGACGGCTTGGCGGCGACGTCGATTGCGTGGGGTCCCTGGGCCGAGGGCGGGATGGCGGCCGATGAGGCGCTTGCGGCTCGGATGCGTCGGGATGGTGTGCCGCCGATGCGGGCGGATCTGGCGATCAGTGCGTTGCGGTCGGCGGTCGGTTCCGGTGGTGCCGTGTTCACCGTGGCCGACGTGGAGTGGGACCGCTTCCTCGCAGGATTCACCGCCGCACGCCCCAGCTCGCTGTTCGCCCGGCTGAGCGAGGCGCGTGCGACGCGACCCGCTGATGTTGACGTAACCTCCGACGCCAGGAATTCTGCGTCTCTTGCAGCTCGCCTGTCCGCCCTTTCTGCGGGTGAGCAGGAGCGCGAACTGCTGGAACTGGTTCGGGGTCAGGTTGCCGCTGTGCTTGGTCACGGCGGGGTTGATGCGGTGGGCGCGGGTCGGGCGTTCAAGGAGTTGGGCTTCGACTCGCTGACGGCGGTGGAGTTGCGTAACCGGCTGGGTGCGGCGACCGAGCTGCGGTTGCCGGCGACGCTGGTCTACGACTACCCGACGTCCGCTGCGCTCGCCGGGTATCTGCGGGGTGAGCTGCTGGGGACGATCCGGGTCACGGATGCCGACCTCCCCGCGGCGGTCGCCACCGATGACGATCCGATCGCGATCGTGGCGATGAGCTGCCGCTTCCCCGGTGGCGTCACCACTCCCGAGGACCTGTGGCACCTGCTGGTGACGGGGACGGACGCGGTGGGGGAGTTCCCCGTCGACCGCGGCTGGGACCTGGAGCAGCTCTACAGTCCGGACCCTGATCGTCAGGGGACGTTCTATGCCCGTGGAGGTGGATTCCTCTACGGGGCCGCCGAGTTCGACGCGGACTTCTTCGGGATTTCGCCGCGTGAGGCGTTGGCGATGGATCCGCAGCAGCGGTTGCTGCTGGAGACGTCGTGGGAGGCGTTCGAGCGGGCCGGCATCGACCCGTCCTCGCTGCGCGGCAGCCGGACCGGCGTGTTCGTCGGCACCAACGGACAGGACTACTACCTCTCCCTCCTCGCCGGGGAGACCGAAGGCCTCGAAGGCCACCTCGGGACGGGCAATGCCGGCAGCGTGATGTCGGGTCGTGTCTCGTACGCGCTGGGGCTGGAAGGCCCTGCGGTGACCGTGGACACGGCCTGCTCCTCGTCGCTGGTCGCTCTGCATTGGGCGGTGCAGGCGCTGCGGCAGGGCGAGTGCTCCATGGCGCTGGCCGGTGGCGTGACGGTGATGTCGACGCCTGAGACCTTTGTCGACTTCAGTCGTCAGCGGGGCCTGGCGGAGGACGGCCGGATCAAGGCGTTCGCCGCCGCAGCCGATGGCACGGGCTGGGGTGAGGGCGTGGGCATGCTGCTGGTGGAGCGGCTGTCGGACGCGCGGCGCAACGGCCACCCGGTGCTGGCGCTGGTGCGGGGTTCGGCGGTGAACCAGGACGGTGCGAGCAACGGTCTGACCGCGCCGAACGGCCCGTCGCAGCAGCGCGTGATCCGTCAGGCCCTGGCGAGCGCCGGGCTGGCGGCCTCGGATGTGGACGCGGTGGAGGCGCACGGCACGGGCACCCGTCTGGGCGACCCGATCGAGGCGCAGGCGCTGCTGGCGACCTACGGCCAGGACCGGTTGCCGGAGCAGCCGTTGTTCCTGGGGTCGGTCAAGTCCAACCTCGGTCATACGCAGGCCGCGGCCGGTGTCGCGGGCGTCATCAAGATGGTGCTGGCGATGCGGCACGGGGTGCTGCCGCAGACGCTCCACGTGGACGCGCCGACCCCGCACGTCGACTGGTCGGCCGGAGACATCGTCCTGCTCAGGGATCAGCAGCAGTGGCCCGACACCGGACGGCCCCGGCGCGCCGGCATCTCGTCGTTCGGCATCAGCGGCACCAACGCCCACACGATCATCGAACAGGCCACCGAGGCCGCACCGGCGGACGAGGCGGTTGCCGATCGTCCGGCGACATCGGCATGGGTACTCTCGGGCAAGTCCGAGGATGCCCTGCGTGACCAGGCGGCACGCCTCCACGCCCGCCTCGACGCCCGCACCGACCTGCGTCCGGTGGACATCGGCCGTGCGCTGGCAACCGGTCGGGCCGCGCTCGACCATCGTGCCGTCATCGTCGCCGACGACCGCGACGCGTTCCTCCAACGGCTTGCGTCCGTGGCCGGCGGGGAGTCTGTGGGTGTGGTGACGGGATCCCCGGTCGCGGGCAAGCTCGCGTTCCTGTTCACGGGGCAGGGCAGCCAGCGACTGGGCATGGGCCGGGAGTTGTACGACTCCTATCCCGTGTTCGCGGACGCCCTGGACGCGGTCTGCGCCCGGATGGACGCGTACCTCGACGTGCCGTTGAGGGATGTGGTGTTCGGGGAGGACGCCGCGGTTCTGGACCGGACGGAGTTCACCCAGCCCGCGTTGTTCGCGGTGGAGGTGGCGCTGTTCCGGCTGCTGGAGTCGTGGGGTGTGCGGCCGGACTTCGTGTCGGGGCATTCGGTCGGTGAGATCGCCGCCGCGCACGTGGCGGGAGTCTTCTCCCTGGAGGACGCGTGCGCCCTGGTGGCGTCGCGGGGGCGGTTGATGCAGGCGCTGCCGGCCGGCGGCGTGATGATCGCGCTTCAGGCGTCGGAGGACGAGGTCCGGCCGCTGCTCACCGACCGGGTGAGCATCGCCGCCGTCAACGGTCCGCAGTCCGTCGTGATCGCCGGTGACGAGGACGGCGCCACGGCGATTGCGGCCTCCTTCGCAGGGCGGAAGTCGAAGCGGCTGCAGGTCAGTCATGCGTTCCATTCGCCGCACATGGACGGGATGTTGCAGGCGTTCCGGGAGGTGGTGTTCGGGCTGTCGTTCGAGATGCCGCGTATCCCGGTCGTCTCGAACCTGACCGGTGCCGTGGTCACGGATGAGATGGCGTCCGCGGACTTCTGGGTGCGGCACGTCCGTGATGCCGTGCGCTTCCTGGACGGCGTCCGCACCCTGGAGGACGCCGGGGTCACCACGTACGTCGAACTCGGCCCGGACGGCCTGCTGTCGGCGATGGCGCAGGAGTGCGTGACGGACGGTGGCGTGGCGTTCGTTCCGGTGCTGCGCAAGGGCCGTCCGGAAGCCGAGACCGCCGTCACGGCTCTGGCGCAGGTGCACGTGCGAGGCGTGGAGGTCGACTGGCGGACGTTCTTCGCCGGGGCCGGCGACCGGTACATCGACTTGCCGACTTATGCGTTCCAGCGACAAAGGTACTGGCCGGAGCCCATCGACGCGCCTCAGCCCGGCGCCACCGCCGATGCCTCGGACGCTCACTTCTGGGACGTGGTGGAGCGGGAGGATCTGACCTCGCTGCTGGCGGAGTTGGACGTGTCCGGTGATGCGTCGCTGGGTGAGGTGCTTCCGGCGTTGTCGGCGTGGCGTCGGCAGGGTCGTGAGCGGTCGGAGGTGGACGGCTGGCGGTACCGGGTGGTGTGGAAGCCGCTCGCCGAGGCCTCCGGCGCGCGGTTGTCCGGGGCGTGGCTGGTGGTCGCGCCGGCCGAGGGCGCGGACGACGCCCCGGTCGTGGGCGCGCTGGCGGACCGGGGCGCTGACGTTCAGCGGGTCGAGGTCGGCCCGGGCACGGATCGCGCGGCGCTGGCGGGGCTGGTCGCCGGTGAGTACGCGGGTGTGGTGTCGCTGCTGGACCTCGCCGGCACTGTAAGTCTGGTCCAGGCTCTGGGTGATGCCGGTGTGGACGCCCGGGTGTGGTGTCTGACGCGGGGTGCGGTGTCGGTCGGGCGGTCGGACAGGTTGACCGCGCCGACGCAGGCGCAGGTGTGGGGACTGGGCCGGGTGGCCGCGCTGGAGGCGCCCGAGCGTTGGGGTGGTCTCATCGACCTCCCCGGGTTCCTGGACGAGCGGGCGCAGTCCCGTCTGGTGGGTGTGCTGGCCGGTTCCGGTGAGGACCAGGTGGCTGTGCGCTCCACGGGTGTGTTCGGCCGACGGCTGGTCCGCGCGGCGCTGCCGGAGGACACGGAGTCGTGGACCCCGTCCGGGACGGTGCTGGTGACGGGTGGCACGGGCGCGTTGGGTGGTCGTGTTGCGCGGTGGTTGGCGGAGGCTGGTGCCGAGCGGCTGGTGCTGACCAGCCGGCGCGGGATGGACGCGCCCGGTGCAGCGGAGCTGGTGGCGGAGTTGGGCGTCGACGTCTCGGTCGTTGCGTGTGACGCCGCTGACCGTGAGGCACTGCGGGCGGTGCTGGCTGAGCACGCCGATTCGCTGAGCGCCGTCGTCCACACGGCCGGTGTGCTGGACGACGGCGTGCTGGATGCCCTGACCCCGGACCGTGTCGAGACCGTTCTGCGGGCGAAGGCCGCGTCGGCGGCGAACCTGCACGAGCTGACGATCGAACTCGGCATCGTGCTGGATGCGTTCGTGCTGTTCTCGTCGGTCAGTGGCACGGTCGGCACGTCCGGGCAGGCGAACTACGCGGCTGCGAACGCCTTCCTGGACGCTTTGGCGGAGCAGCGTCGTGCGGACGGCCTGGCGGCGACGTCGATCGCGTGGGGTCCGTGGGCCGAGGGCGGCATGGCCGCCGACGAGGAGATGGCGGCCCGCATGCGCCGGGGCGGGGTCCCGCCCATGAAGGCCGGGTTCGCCATCACGGCGATGGGACGCGCCGTCGGCGCCGCGGACGCCACCGTCGTGATCGCGGACTTCGTCTGGGAGCGCTTCGCCTCCGAGTTCACCGCCGGGCGCCCCAGCAACCTCTTCGCCGAGCTGGTGGACGCAACGCCTGTCCCTGCGAACGCCACCACGACCGATGCGTCGGTTGTCGTGGCGTCGACCACCCTGGCTGAGCGGCTGGCGGCCCTTCCCCCGGCTGAGCGGGAGCGTGAACTGCTCGGACTGGTGCGTGCCCAGGTCGCGGCGGTGCTCGGTCATGCCGGGGTTGATGCGGTGGGCGCGGGTCGGGCGTTCAAGGAGTTGGGCTTCGACTCGCTGACGGCGGTGGAGTTGCGTAACCGGCTGGGTGCGGCGACCGAGCTGCGGTTGCCGGCGACGCTGGTCTACGACTACCCGACGTCCGCGGCGCTGGCGGAGTATCTGCGGGGTGAGCTGCTGGGGACGGTGCGGGTCGCGGATGCCGATCTGCCCGCGGCGGTCGCCACCGATGACGATCCGATCGCGATCGTGGCGATGAGCTGCCGCTTCCCGGGCGGCGTGCGGACCCCGGAAGACCTTTGGCACCTGCTGGTGACGGGGACGGACGCGGTGGGGGAGTTCCCCGTCGACCGCGGCTGGGACCTGGAGCAGCTCTACAGTTCCGACCCTGATCGTCAGGGGACGTTCTACGCCCGCGGAGGTGGATTCCTCTACGACGCCGCCGAGTTCGACGCGGACTTCTTCGGGATCTCGCCGCGTGAGGCGCTGGCGATGGATCCGCAGCAGCGGCTGCTGCTGGAGACCTCGTGGGAGGTGTTCGAGCGGGCCGGCATCGACCCCGGCTCCCTGCGCGGGAGCCAGGCGGGCGTCTTCGTCGGCACCAACGGCCAGGACTACGCCACGGCACTCCAGTCGATCCCCGACGGCATCGAAGGATTCCTGGGCACGGGCAACGCGGCCAGCATCGTCTCCGGCCGGCTCTCCTACGCCTTCGGGCTCGAGGGTCCCGCGATGACGGTCGACACGGCCTGCTCCGCGTCCTTGGTCGCCCTGCACCTCGCCGCGCAGGCCCTGCGCAGTGGCGAGTGCTCACTGGCCCTGGCCGGCGGTGTGACCGTCATGTCGTCGCCGGGAACGTTCATCGACTTCAGTCGTCAGCGGGGCCTGGCGGAGGACGGCCGGATCAAGGCGTTCGCGGCTGCCGCGGACGGTACCGGCTGGGGTGAGGGCGTCGGCATGCTGCTGGTGGAGCGGCTGTCGGACGCGCGGCGCAACGGCCACCCGGTGCTCGCTCTCGTTCGTGGTTCGGCGGTGAACCAGGACGGTGCGAGCAACGGTCTGACGGCGCCGAACGGCCCGTCGCAGCAGCGCGTGATCCGCCAGGCCCTGGCGAGCGCCGGGCTGGCGGCCTCGGATGTGGACGCGGTGGAGGCGCACGGCACGGGCACCCGTCTGGGCGACCCGATCGAGGCGCAGGCGCTGCTGGCGACCTACGGCCAGGACCGGATGCCGGAGCAGCCGTTGTTCCTGGGGTCGATCAAGTCCAACCTCGGTCACACGCAGGCCGCGGCGGGCGTCGCGGGTGTCATCAAGATGGTGCTGGCGATGCGGCACGGCGTCCTGCCGCAGACCCTCCACGTCGATGAGCCGACCCCGCACGTCGACTGGTCGGCCGGAGACATCGCCCTGCTCACGGAACAGCAGCAGTGGCCCGACACCGGACGGCCCCGGCGCGCCGGTATCTCGTCCTTCGGTATCAGCGGCACCAACGCCCACACCATCGTGGAGCAGGCCCCGGACGACATCGCCGTGACGGCCGTGCCGGACCGGCCCGCGGTGATGCCGTGGGTGCTGTCGGCGAAGAACGGGACGGCGCTGGGCGTCCAGGCCGAAAGGATCAGGGCGCACATGGCGGCCCACCCGCTGCTGGACCCGCTCGATGTGGCGTACACCCTTGCCACGTCGAGAGCCGCGCTGGAGCGGCGCGCGGTCGTCGTGGCGGGGGAGCGGGAGGGGTTGCTGACCGCGCTGACGGCCCTGGCCGCCGGCGATGACGTGGCCTCGCTGCACCTGGGGACCGCGGCCGACGGCTCGCTCGCGTTCCTGTTCACGGGGCAGGGCAGCCAGCGACTGGGCATGGGCCGGGAGTTGTACGACGCCCACCCCGTGTTCGCCGACGCGCTGGACGCGGTCTGCGCGCAGATGGACGCATACCTCGATGTGCCGTTGAGGGATGTGGTGTTCGGCGAGGACGCCGCGGTTCTGGATCGTACGGAGTCCACCCAGCCGGCGCTGTTCGCGGTCGAGGTCGCGCTGTTCCGGCTCGTCGAGTCGTGGGGCGTGACACCGGACTTCGTGTCGGGGCATTCCATCGGTGAGATCGCTGCCGCGCATGTGGCCGGGGTGTTGTCGCTGGACGACGCGTGCGCGCTGGTCGTGGCCCGCGGCCGGTTGATGCAGGCGCTGCCCACGGGCGGCGTGATGATCGCGGTGGAAGCTGCCGAGGACGAGGTCCTGCCGCTGCTGGACGAACGGGTGAGCATCGCCGCCGTCAACGGCCCGCGGTCGGTGGTCGTCGCGGGTGACGAGGACGCCGCGGTCGCCATCGCGTCGTCCTTCGAGGGCCGCAAGTCCAAGCGCCTGACGGTCAGTCACGCCTTCCACTCCCCGCACATGGACGGGATGCTGGCCGACTTCCGCAAGGTCGCCGAGGGGCTGTCCTACGCCCCGCCCCGTATTCCGCTGGTCTCGAACCTCACCGGCGCCCTGGTCACGGACGAGGTGACGTCGCCCGACTTCTGGGTGCGCCACGTCCGCGAGGCCGTCCGCTTCCTGGACGGCGTCCGCGCGCTGGAGGCCGCGGGCGTCACCACCTACATGGAGCTGGGCCCGGACGGCGTGCTGTCCGCGATGGCCCAGGACTGCGTGACCGGAGAGGGCGCTGCCTTCCTCCCCGTCCTGCGCAAGGGCCGCCCCGAGCCGGAGACGGCGGTGACCGCCCTCGCCCGGGCCCACACCCGGGGCGCCACCGTCGACTGGGCGCGGTTCTTCGCCGGGACCGGCGCCCGCCGTGTCGACCTGCCCACCTACGCCTTCCAGCGCGAGCGCTACTGGCTGGAGGAGGCCGACGCCGCCACCTCCGGCGAGGACGTCGACCGGCGGTTCGGTGCGGCGGACGCACAGTTCTGGGAGGCCGTCGACAACGCGGACCTCGCCTCGCTCGCGGGCACCCTGGGCGTCGACACCGACCAGCCGCTGAGCGCACTGCTGCCCGCCCTGTCGGCGTGGCGACGGCAGCGCCAGGAGGAGTCCGTCGTGGACGGCTGGCGGTACGGCGTCACCTGGAAGCCACTGGGCCTTCCCGCCACCGGAGGCCCGTCCGGGACGTGGATCGTCGTGAGCACGGCGGAGGACGGGGAGGGAGCCCTTCCCGGCGTCTCCGGTGCCCTGGCGGCGCGCGGGGCGGACGTGCGGAATCTCGTCGTCACCGAAGCCGAGGCCGGCCGGGAGGCACTGGCGGGCCGCCTGCGCGAGATCGCCGGAGCGGGCGGGGCCGGCGGCGTCGCGGGCGTCGTGTCGCTGCTGGCCTTCGCCGAGCAGCCGCATCCCGTGCACGGCGCCGCGCCTGCAGGGCTGTTGCTGACGGGAGCGCTGGTGCAGGCGCTGGGCGACATCGGCATCACGGCACCGCTGTGGTGCGTCACGTCGGGGGCGGTCTCGACCTCGGCGGCGGACCGCCTGACGAGCGTCGCGCAGGCCCAGGTGTGGGGCCTCGGCCGGGTCGTGGCCCTGGAGCACCCCGACCGCTGGGGCGGCCTCGTGGACCTGCCCGGCACCGTGGACGACCGGGTCCTCGACCGGCTGGTCGGCGTCCTCGCGGGCCGCGGGGACGAGGACCAGATCGCTGTCCGCACAACTGGCCTGCTGGCGCGCCGCATCCAGCACGACCCCGACCGCGCGCCCGCGGTGGACCGCACGCCGTGGCGCCCCCGCGGCACCGTCCTCGTCACCGGCGGAACGGGCGCCCTCGGCGGGCACGTCGCCCGCTGGCTGGCGGCCCACGGCGCGGAGCACCTGGTGCTGGTCGGCCGGCGCGGGCCGCAGGCACCCGGCGCCGCCGAACTGGTCGCCGAGATCGGCGCCTTGGGCGCCCGGGCCACGGCGGTGGCCTGCGACGTGACCGACCGCCAGGCCGTCGCCGACCTGCTGGCGCGGCTGCGCGGACCGCGGACCGGCGCAGGAACGGACGGAACGGCCGGAGCCGGCCTCACCGCCGTCTTCCACACGGCGGGCGCCGGGCAGTTCGCTCCGCTGGCCGAGACAGGCCCCGGCGACGTGGCCGACGTCCTCGCCGCCAAGGTCGCCGGCGCCGCCCACCTCGACGAACTCCTCGGCACGGCCGACCTCGACGCCTTCGTCCTCTTCTCCTCCATCGCGGGTGTGTGGGGCAGCGGCGGCCAGGCCGCCTACGCCGCCGCCAACGCCCACCTCGACGCCCTGGCACAGCACCGCAGGGCCCGCGGGCTGACGGCGACCTCGGTGGCCTGGGGCCCCTGGGCCGAGGGCGGCCTCGTCGCCGACGACGGCGCGGAGGAGCAGCTGCGCCGGCGCGGACTGCCCGCGATGGCGCCGAACCGGTCCATCGCGGCGCTCCAGCGTGCCCTGGACGGTGACGAGACCACCGCGATCGTGGCCGACGTCGACTGGCAGCTGTTCGCCCCGGCCTTCACCGCCGCCAGGCCGCGCCCGCTGATCGGCGACCTGCCCGAGGTGCGCCGCGCGCTCGCCGCGGGACAGGAAAGCGTCACTGCGTCCACGGACGAAGCCCCCGACCTCCAGGCGCAGTTGCGGGGGCTGCCCGTGGCCGACGCGGAGCGGGTCGTGCTCGACCTCGTCCGTGCGCAGGTCGCGGCCGTCCTCGGTCACCAGGGCGCGGCGTCGGTCGAGGCCGGGCGCGCCTTCAAGGAACTGGGCTTCGACTCACTGACCGCCGTCGAACTGCGCAACCGGCTGCAGACCGCCACCGGGCTGCGCCTGCCGGCCGCCCTCGTCTTCGACCACCCCACCCCCTCGGCGCTCGCGGCGCACATCCGCGCGGAAGTCGTCGGCGAGGACACCACCCCCGCACTGCCCGCCCTCGCGGAGATCGACAAGCTCGAGTTCCTCCTGTCGTCCGTCCCCGAGGACACCACCGAACGCGCCCGCGTCACCGCACGGCTCGAATCCCTCCTGGCGAAGTGGAACCGGGCGGAACGAGCGGCCACCGGAGGGGGCGAGGACGAGGAGATCGAAATCGCGTCGGCGTCCGCCGACGACCTCTTCGACCTCATCAACAAAGAATTCGGAAAATCCTGAACCGATGGCTGATCCGACGACCCGACCGATGTCCGTACGGCCGCATTTCGCGATTCCCCAGGGGGTGACGTTCCGGTGACCAGCTCGAACGAAGAGAAGCTTCTGGAAAACCTGAAGTGGATGACCGCCGAGCTGCGCCGGTCCCGCCGCCGTGTCCAGGAGATCGAGGCCGACGCCGCCGAGCCCATCGCCATCGTGGCGATGAGCTGCCGCTTCCCCGGCGGGGTCAGGTCGCCGGAGGACCTGTGGCGACTGGTCGACGAGGGCGGCGACGCCATTTCCGGATTCCCCGCCGACCGCGGCTGGGACGTCGAATCCCTCACCGATTCCGATCCCGACCGCAAGGGTGCCTTCTACAACACCGGCGGTGGATTCCTCGACGACGCGACGCTGTTCGACCCCGCGTTCTTCGGGATATCGCCGCGCGAGGCGCTGGCGATGGACCCGCAGCAGCGCCAGCTGCTGGAGGTCACCTGGGAGGCGTTCGAGCGGGCCGGCATCGACCCCTCGACCGTGCGCGGCAGCCGTACCGGCGTCTACGTCGGTGCCAGCGCCATGGGATACGGGGCCGACCTCAGGGAGGTCCCGGAGGAGCTGGAAGGGCTGCTGCTGACCGGCGGCGCCACCAGCGTCCTGTCCGGCCGCCTCAGTTACGTCTTCGGGCTCGAGGGCCCGGCCGCCACCGTCGACACCGCGTGCTCGTCCTCCCTCGTCGCCCTGCACCTCGCGACGCAGGCGCTGCGCCAGCGCGAGTGCTCGCTCGCCCTGGTCGGCGGCGTGTGCGTGATGCCCAACACCGACGTGTTCGTCGAGTTCAGCCGTCAGCGCGGCCTGGCGCCCGACGGGCGCTGCAAGTCCTTCGCCGCCTCCGCCGACGGCACCGGCTGGTCCGAGGGCGTCGGCGTGCTGCTGGTCGAGCGGCTGTCCGACGCACGGCGCAACGGTCACCCGGTCCTGGCAGTGGTGCGGGGCTCGGCCGTCAACCAGGACGGCGCCAGCAACGGCCTCACCGCCCCCAACGGGCCCTCGCAGCAGCGCGTCATACGGCAGGCCCTGGAGAACGCACAGCTCTCCGCCGCCGAGGTCGACGCCGTCGAGGCCCACGGCACGGGCACCCGCCTCGGGGACCCGATCGAGGCCGAGGCCCTGCTGGCCACCTACGGCCAGGACCGCCCCGAGGGCCACCCGCTGCGCCTCGGTTCGCTGAAGTCCAACCTCGGCCACACCCAGGCGGCCGCCGGTGTCGCGGGCATCATCAAGATGGTTCTCGCGATGCAGCACGGCGTGCTGCCGCAGACCCTGCACGTCGACGAGCCCACCCCCGACGTCGACTGGTCGGCCGGCGACGTCGCCCTGCTCACCGAGCGGATGCCGTGGCCCGGGACGGGCGCGCCGCGCCGCGCCGCCGTGTCGGCCTTCGGTGTCAGCGGCACCAACGCCCACACGATCATCGAGCAGGCCCCGGAGGCCGAGGAGGCCCCGGAGCCGCCGCCCGCCCCACCGGCGTACGTGGTGCCGTGGCTGCTGTCGGCGAAGGGGCAGGAGGCTCTGCGCGACCAGGCCCGCCGCCTGTCCGCGTACGTGGGGGAGCACACCGGGCTGCGCGCGGTCGACGTCGCCCACTCGCTGGCGCAGGGACGTGCCGCGTTCGAGGACCGTGCGGTGGTCGTCGCCGAGGACCGTCCGGGGCTGCTGGCCGCGTTGAACGCGCTGGCCGAGGGCGACGCGGCCGCTGGTGTGGTGACGGGGTCGCGGGCCGAGGGCAAGGTGGCGTTCCTGTTCACGGGGCAGGGGAGTCAGCGGCTCGGGATGGGCCGGGAGTTGTACGCGGCCTATCCGGTGTTCGCCGAGGCGCTGGACTCGGTGCGTGAACGGCTCGGGCTGGACGTGCTGTTCGGCGACGACGCGGAGGCGTTGGATCGGACGGAGTTCGCGCAGCCGGCGTTGTTCGCGGTGGAGGTGGCGCTGTTCCGGCTGCTGGAGAGCTGGGGTGTGCGGCCGGACTTCCTGTCCGGGCATTCGGTGGGTGAGATCGCGGCCGCGCATGTGGCCGGGGTGCTGTCGCTTGAGGACGCGTGCACGCTGGTTGAGGCGCGTGGCCGTTTGATGCAGGCGCTGCCGACCGGTGGCGTGATGATTGCGCTTCAGGCGTCGGAGGACGAGGTCCTGCCGCTGCTGACCGACCGCGTGAGCATCGCCTCGGTCAACGGGCCGGAGTCCGTGGTCATCGCGGGCGACGAGGACGCGGCCGTCGCGATCGTGGAGTCCTTCGCGGGACGGAAGTCCAAGCGGCTGACGGTCAGTCATGCCTTCCACTCGCCGCACATGGATGGCATGTTGGACGCTTTCCGTGAGGTCGTGTCCGGGCTGTCGTTCCAGGCGCCGCACATCCCGGTCGTCTCCAACCTGACCGGTGGCGTGGTCACCGACGAGATGGCGTCGCCCGAGTTCTGGGTGCGGCACGTCCGCGACGCCGTCCGTTTCCTCGACGGCGTCCGCGCGCTGGAGGCCGCGGGCGTCACCACGTATCTCGAACTCGGCCCGGACGGTGTGCTGTCGGCGATGGCGCAGGAATGTGTGACCGGACAGGGCGCCGCCTTCGTCCCCGTCCTGCGCAGGGACCGTTCCGAGACCGAGACCGTCACCACCGCGCTCGCCCACGCCCACGTCCGCGGGGTGCCGGTGGACTGGGCGGCATACTTCGCCGGGACCGGTGCCCGCCGCGTCGATCTGCCCACCTACGCCTTCCGGCGGCAGCGCTACTGGATCGAGCCGGTCGCGGGCATCGGGGACGTGCGTGCCGCCGGGCTGGAGGCCGTCGATCACCCCCTGCTGGGCGCGACCGTCGCCCTCGCCGACTCAGACGGCCTCCTCTTCACCGGCCGCCTCTCCCTGGACACCCACCCCTGGCTTGCCGACCACACCGTCTGGGACTCCGTGATCCTGCCCGGCGCGGCCTTCGTGGAACTGGCGGTACGCGCCGGTGACCAGGTCGGCTGCGACGTGCTGGAGGAGCTCACCCTCCAGGCCCCGCTGGTGCTGCCCGAGCGGGGCGGCGTGCAGGTGCAGATCCACGTGGGCGCGCCGGACGCCGACGGCACCGGGCGGCGCACGTTCACGCTCGCGTCCCGCGTCCAGGACGGCGCCGGCGACGAGCGGTGGGTGCGGCACGCGGACGGTGTCCTCGCCCAGGGCGCGGCACGCCCGGACTTCGAGTTCACCCAGTGGCCCCCGGCGGGGGCCGAACCCGCCGAGTCGGACGACCTGTACGACGTGCTGGCCGGGCTCGGCATGGGCTACGGGCCGGTGTTCCGCGGTCTGACGGCCGCGTGGCGGCACGGGGAGAGCGTCTACGTCGACGTCGCGCTGCCCGAGGGGTCCGCCCCGGCCGCACGGGACTTCGGCCTGCACCCGGCTCTGCTGGACGCCTGTCTGCACGCGCTGGCGCTGGGCGGGCTCGGCGGCACCGTGGGCGTGGGACGCCTGCCGTTCGCCTGGACCGGGGTCACCCTGCACGCCGCCGGCGCCGAGGCGCTGCGCGTCCACGTGGCGCGCACGGGCACGGACGGCATACGCCTGGAGATCGCCGACACCTCCGGCGCACCCGTCGCCACCGTGGACGCCCTCGCCCTGCGCACCGTCTCGGCGGAACAGGTACGCGTCGCCGAAGCAGCCCACCTGGAGTCGCTGTTCGGCGTGGAATGGGCGCCCGTGACCGCTGTGCGCGGTGAGGGCCCCCAGGGGCGGCGCTGGGCCGTGCTCGGCCAGGACGAACTGGGCCTGGCATCCACGGGTGCGGAGGTGGTGGAGTACGCCGGCCTTGCCGCACTCCGCGAGGCGTTGACGGCGGGGGAGCCGAGCTTCGACTCCGTCTTCGTCCAGCTGCCGGCGACGGGTCACGACGGTGTGGCCGACGCGGTGCATTCGGCTGTGCGGGGTGCCCTGGCGACCGTGCAGGAGTGGATCGCGGACGAGCGCTTCGCGGACGTGCGGCTGGTGTGGCTGACGTCGGGTGCCGTGACGACCGTGCCCGGTGGCGCGGTGACGGATCTCCCGGGCGGCGCGGTGCGGGGACTTCTGCGCTCGGCGCAGTCGGAGCACCCCGACAGCTTCGTGATGGTCGACCTCGACGGCGACCCCGCCTCGGTGCTGGCGCTCGCGGGCGCCCTGGCCAGCGGCGAGCCGCAACTCGCCATTCGCCGCGGCATGGTGCAGGCGCCCCGGCTGGCCCGGGTCCCCGCCACGACGGCGCTGACCCCGCCGGCGGACACCACCGCCTGGCGCATGGACATCCGGGACCGGGGTACGGTCGACAACCTCGTCCTCGTGCCGAGTCCGGAGTCCGAGGCACCGCTGGCGCCGGGTGAGGTGCGCGTCGCCGTCCGCGCCGCCGGCCTCAACTTCCGCGACGTCCTGAACGCCCTGGGCATGTACCCGGGTGACGCGGGCCTGATGGGCGTCGAGGGTGCGGGCCTGGTCGTGGAGACCGGTCCGGGTGTCACCGATCTCGCCCCCGGTGATCGTGTGATGGGCATGCTGCCGGGTGCGTTCGGGCCGTTGGCCGTTGTCGACCGGCGTATGGTCGCCCCGATGCCGGACGGTTGGACGTTCGCCGAGGCGGCGTCGGTGCCGATCGTCTTCATGACGGCGTACTACGCGCTCCACGACCTCGCCGTTTTGCGCGGCGGTGAGTCCGTCCTCGTGCATGCGGCGGCAGGCGGCGTCGGGATGGCCGCCGTCCAGCTCGCCCGTCACTGGGGCGCCGAGGTGTATGCCACCGCGAGCCCTGGCAAGTGGGACACCCTGCGCGGGCTGGGTCTGGCCGACGACCGCATCGCCTCGTCCCGCACCCTCGACTTCGAGGACGCCTTCCGCGCCGCCACCGGCGGCCGGGGTGTCGACGTGGTTCTGGACTCTCTGGCGCGGGAGTTCGTGGATGCTTCGCTGCGGCTGCTGCCGCGCGGCGGACGCTTCGTGGAGATGGGCAAGACCGACGTCCGTGAGCCGCAGGACGTCGCCGCCGCCCACCCCGGCGTCGCCTACCAGGCCTTCGACCTGACCGAGGCCGGCCTCGACCGCATCCAGGAGATGCTCACCGAACTGCTCGCCCTGTTCCGGTCCGGTGCCCTGCACCTGCTCCCGGTCTCGGCGTGGGACCTGCGCCAGGCGCCCGAGGCGTTCCGTCATCTGAGCCAGGCACGTCATGTGGGGAAGATCGTGCTCACGGTTCCCCGTGACTGGGACCCGGACGGCACCGTTCTCATCACCGGGGGAACGGGTGCCCTCGGTGGTCTGGTCGCCCGGCACGCCGTCACCGCGCGCGGCGCCCGCCACCTGCTGCTCACCAGCCGCCGCGGCGAGTCCGCCTCCGGAGCCCGCGAACTCGCGGACGAACTGCGAGCCCTGGGCGCCGAGGTCACCGTCGCCGCCTGCGACACCGCCGACCGCGACGCGCTGGCCGCCCTGCTGGACTCCATTCCGGCCGAGCACCCCCTGACCGCCGTCGTGCACACCGCGGGCGTCCTCGACGACGGCGTCATCGACTCCCTCACCCCGGAGCGCCTCGACAAGGTCCTGCGTCCGAAGGTCGACGCGGCGCTCCACCTGCACGACCTCACCCGCCGGCTCGACCTCGCCGACTTCGTCGTCTTCTCGGCGATCGCCGCGGCCCTCGGGGCGGCCGGGCAGGCGAACTACGCCGCCGCCAACGCCTTCCTGGAAGGCCTCGCGGAGCAGCGGCGAGCTCAGGGACTCGCGGCCACCGCCCTCGCCTGGGGCCTGTGGGCCCCGCAGGTGGGCGGAATGGCGACGCACCTGGACGAGAGCGATCTCCAGCGCATGGCCAGAGACGGCGTGGGCGCCCTCTCGAGCCAGGACGGCCTTGCCCTCTTCGACACCGCGCTGTCCGTCGGCGCGGCCGTTCTCCTGCCGATGAAGCTCGATCTCGCGGTCCTGCGCGGTCAGGCCCAGGCAGGTGCCCTGGCGCCGCTGCTGCGCGGTCTCGTGGGTGGCCCCACGCGCCGGGCCGCGGCCGCCGCCGGTGACGGCGGAGGGGAGGACGGGCTGCGGGCGCGTCTGGCGGCGCTCGCCCCGGCCGAACGCGACCGTGTCCTGCTGGATCTGGTCCGCAAGCAGGTCGCCGTCGCGCTCGGCTACCCGGGTCCGGCCTCCGTCGAGCCGGGACGCTCCTTCAAGGAACTGGGCTTCGACTCGCTGACCGCCGTCGAACTGCGCAACCTGCTGGGTGCCGCGACCGGCCGGCGCCTGCCGGCCACCCTCGTCTTCGACTACCCGACCGCCACCGCGCTCGCCGGCCACCTGCGCGAGGAACTCCTCGGCGACGTCGCGGACGGGAACGCGGACGGGGTCGGGACCGACCTCGCGCCGACCGGATCGCGAACCGCCGGCGCGGACGACGACCCCATCGCGATCGTGGCCATGGGCTGCCGCTACCCCGGCGGCGTCCGCAGCCCCGAGGACCTGTGGCGCCTCGTCGAGACCGGCGGCGACGCGATCTCCGGCCTTCCCGCCAACCGCGGCTGGGACACCGCCGAACTCCTCGCCACCGCCGACGCGCCCACCTTCCAGGGCGGCTTCCTCGCCGACGCCGACACCTTCGACGCCGACTTCTTCGGGATCTCCCCGCGCGAGGCGCTGGCCATGGACCCGCAGCAGCGGCTCCTCCTGGAGACCGCCTGGGAGACGATCGAACGCGCCGGCATCGATCCGGCCTCCCTGCGCGGCAGCCGGGCCGGTGTCTTCGTCGGAGCCGCCTACACCGGATACGACGCACAGTTGGAGCAGTTGGGCACCGACGCGGTCCTCGGCCACGTGATGACGGGCAACGCGGGCAGTGTGATGTCCGGCCGTGTCTCGTACGCGCTGGGGCTGGAAGGCCCGGCGGTCACCGTCGACACGGCGTGTTCGTCGTCGCTGGTCGCTTTGCACTGGGCGGTGCAGGCACTGCGGCAGGGCGAGTGCTCCATGGCGCTGGCCGGCGGCGTCACGGTCATGTCCACACCCACCACCTTCAGCGAGTTCAGCCTCCAGGGCGGCCTCTCGCCCGACGGCCGCTGCAAGGCGTTCGCCGCCGCGGCGGACGGTACGGGGTGGAGCGAGGGCGTGGGCATGCTGCTGGTGGAGCGGCTGTCCGACGCGCGGCGCCACGGGCACCCGGTGCTGGCGCTGGTGCGCGGTTCGGCGGTGAATCAGGACGGTGCGAGCAACGGCCTGACGGCGCCGAACGGCCCGTCCCAGCAGCGCGTCATCCGTCAGGCCCTGGCGAGCGCCGGGCTGTCGGCCTCCGACGTGGACGCGGTCGAGGCACACGGCACCGGCACCCGGCTCGGGGACCCGATCGAGGCGCAGGCGCTGCTCGCCACGTACGGTCAGGACCGCTCGCCGGAGCAGCCGCTGCTGCTCGGCTCCATCAAGTCGAACATCGGGCACACGCAGGCCGCGGCCGGTGTCGCCGGCATCATCAAGATGGTCATGGCGATGCGGCACGGCGCGCTGCCGCGCACGCTCCACGTGGACGAACCGTCCCCGCACGTCGATTGGTCGAGAGGCGACGTCGCCCTGCTCACCGAGCAGCGGGAGTGGCCCGGGACGGGCCGTCCGCGCCGGGCCGGCATCTCGTCGTTCGGCATCAGCGGCACCAACGCCCACACGATCATCGAGCAGCCCCCGGGCGACGTCGCGGAGGCCGCCGAGGCCCCCGCACAGGCGCCGGGAGTCCTCCCGTACGTCCTGTCGGCCAGGACCCGCGAGGCCCTGCGCGACCAGGCACGACGCCTGCTGCCGGTGGTCGGGTCCGGCGCCGCGCCTCTCGCCGACCTGGCGCACTCGCTGGCGACCACCCGGGCGGCCCTCGACGACCGGGCCGCGATCGTGACCGGCGACACCGATGGACTGAAGACCGCCCTCGCGGCGCTCGCCGAGGGTCGGCAGGCCCCCGGCCTCGTCCAGGCGACGGTCACCGCCGGCTCGCTCGCGTTCCTCTTCACCGGGCAGGGCAGCCAGCGGCTGGGGATGGGACGCGAGTTGTACGACGCCTATCCGGTGTTCGCGGAGGCGCTGGACGCGATCGGTGAACGGCTCGGACCGGACGCGTTGTTCGGGGACGATGCGGAGGCGCTGGACCGCACGGAGTTCGCGCAGCCGGCGCTCTTCGCGGTGGAGGTCGCTCTCTTCCGGTTGCTGGAGTCGTGGGGTGTGCGTCCGGACTTCGTGTCGGGGCATTCGGTGGGTGAGATCGCCGCCGCGCATGTGGCGGGGGTGCTGTCGCTGGACGATGCGTGCACGCTGGTCGCGGCTCGTGGGCGGTTGATGCAGGCGCTGCCGGGCGGCGGGGTGATGATCGCGCTGGAGGCGTCGGAGGACGAGGTTCTGCCGCTGCTGGGTGAGCGGGTGAGCATCGCGGCCGTCAACGGTCCGCGGTCGGTGGTCGTCGCCGGTGACGAGGACGCTGCCAAGGGGATTGTGGAGGCGTTCCCGGACCGGAAGTCCAAGCGGCTGACGGTCAGTCACGCCTTCCACTCCCCGCACATGGACGGGATGCTGGCGGACTTCCGGAAGGTCGCCGAGGGGCTGTCCTACGGCGCGCCCCGTATTCCGCTGGTCTCCAACCTCACCGGCGCCCTGGTCACGGACGAGGTGACGTCGCCCGACTTCTGGGTGCGGCATGTGCGGGAGGCCGTGCGCTTCCTGGACGGCATCCGCGCCCTGGAGGCGGCCGGTGTCACCACGTACGTCGAACTCGGCCCCGACGGGGTGCTCTCGGCCATGGCTCAGGACTGCGTGACCGGTGATGCAGCCTTCGTCCCCGTCCTGCGCAAGGGCCGTCCCGAGCCGGAGACGGCCGTGACCGCCCTCGCCCGGGCTCACACGCGTGGCGTTTCGGTCGACTGGGCGCGGTTCTTCGCCGGGACCGGCGCCCGCCGCGTCGACCTGCCCACCTACGCCTTCCAAGGGCTGCGCTACTGGCCCGAGCCCGCGGCGCGGCGCACCGCATTCGACGGCACACGCGACGCGGTGGACGCCCGCTTCTGGGAGGTCGTCGAGAGCGCCGACCCCAAGGGCATCGCCGACGAGTTGGGCCTCGACGCCGACCAGCCGCTGAGCTCTCTGCTGCCCGCCCTCTCGCTCTGGCGCCGCGATCAGCAGGCGCGTACGCAGGCGGACGCCCGGCGCTACCACGTCACTTGGCACCCGTGGTCGAACGGCAACGGCACCCCCACCGGTGTCTGGCTGGTGGCCCTCCCGGCCGCCCACGCCGACGACCCTTGGGTGGGTGCCGTGACGGCGCGCATCGAGGCCGGCGGTGCCCACGTCGTGCCCGTCGTGCTCGACGCTGCCGACGCCGACCCGGGCGCAATCGCCGCTCGCCTGAGCGGACATGGTGCCGTCGCCGGTGTCCTGTCCCTCCTCGCCCTGGACGAGCGACCCCACCCGGAGCACCCCGGAGTCCCCGTCGGCCTCGCGCTGACCTCCGCGCTCGCCGAGGTGCTGACGGGCGAGGCCGCCGGGGTCGACGGGCCGCTGTGGTCCGTGACCCGCGAAGCCGTCGCGGCCGTCGCCGCGGACGGGCTCACCGGCGCCGCCCAGGCCCACGTCTGGGGCCTGGGCCGGGTCGTCGCCCTGGAGCACCCCGACCGCTGGGGCGGGCTCGTCGACCTGCCCGCCGACTGCGACGAGCGGGCGCTGGACCGCCTGGCGGCAGTGCTCGCCGGAGCGGGCGACGAGGACCAGCTCGCCGTCCGCGCGTCCGGAACCTTTGTACGCCGCCTGGAGCGCGCCGCGCCCCAGGCACCGGCCGCCGGGACCTGGACCCCGCGCGGCACCGTGCTCGTCACCGGCGGCACGGGCGCGCTCGGCCGCCACACGGCCCGGTGGCTCGCCGGGCACGGAGCGCAGCGGCTCGTCCTCGTCAGCCGCAAGGGAGCCGACGCCCCCGGCGCGGCGGAGCTCGAGAAGGAACTGTCCGGTCTCGGCGCCGAAGTGACGCTCGCCGCCTGCGACGTCGCCGACCGGTCCGCGCTCGCGGCGCTCGTCGACCGACTGGCCGCCGAGGGCAGCCCGATACGCGCCGTCGTGCACGCCGCCGGTGTCTCCCAGCCCCCCGGGGAGCACACCGACCTGCCCGGCCTCTCCCACGTCGTGGCCGCCAAGACCGCCGGAGCCGTGAACCTCGACGCGCTCTTCGGCACACCGGACTCCCTCGACGCCTTCGTGCTCTTCTCGTCCATCGCGGGTGTCTGGGGCAGCGGCGGGCAGGGCGCCTACGCGGCCGCCAACGCCTTCCTCGACGCGCTCGCCGAGCGCCGCAGGGCCCAGGGCCTGCCAGCGACCGCCGTCGCCTGGGGCCCGTGGGCCGACGGCGGCATGGCGGCCGAGGGCGACGCGGAGGAGCAGCTGCGCCGCCGCGGCCTGCCGCCCATGGCCCCGGCCGACAACCTGCTGGCGCTGGAACGCGCCGTCGCCGGCAACGAGGCGGCCGTGACCGTCGCCGAGGTGGACTGGGCGCGCTTCGCACCCGTCTTCACCGCGGCCCGGCCCCGCCCCCTCGTCGCCGACCTCCCCGAGGTCCGGGACGCGCTGCGCGCCGACCCGCCGGCCGCCGCGGAGGGCACCGACGACCCGTCCTCCGCGACGCTCCGGCGCCTCGCCGAACTCACCGGCGACGACCGGCAGGCGGCCCTGCTCGACCTCGTGCGCGAGCACGCGGCCGCGGCCCTCGGACACGTCTCCGCCGACGCGGTTGCCGCAGAACGCGCCTTCAAGGACCTCGGCTTCGACTCCCTGACCGCCGTCGAACTGCGCAATCGCCTGGGTGCCGCGTGCGGGCTGCGGCTGCCCTCCAGCCTCGTGTTCGACTACCCCAACCCCCGCGCCCTCACCGGGCACCTGCTGCACAGGCTCTTCCCCGAGGCCGCCGGCACCACGACCGCCCATCCCGTGGACACCGACCCGCAGGACGCCGAACTGCGCCGGACGCTGGCCACCATCCCGCTGGGTCGGATCCGCGAGGCCGGGCTGCTGGACACACTGCTGCGGCTGGCCGCCCCGGACGACACGCCCGCCGGCGCGGCGGACACCGCCGATCCCGCGGACGCCGCGGACTCCATCGACGCGATGGACCTCCAAGCCCTCCTCGACCTGGCACTCGACGGCCACGGCGACCCCGACGGGTCCCACGGCGGCGCCACCGACGACGACAGCAACCGATCCTGACGTGCCCGAAGTGCGGAGTATGTGATGACCACCCCGAACGAAAAAGTCGTTGAAGCGCTGCGGGCATCCCTGAAGGAGACCGAGCGGCTGCGCCGCCGGAACCGGGAGCTGACCGACGCCTCGCGCGAGCCGATCGCCATCGTCGCCATGGGCTGCCGCTTCCCCGGCGGCGTCCGCTCGCCCGAGGACCTGTGGAACCTCGTCGACAGCGGCGGCGACGGCATCACCGGCTTCCCCGTCGACCGGGGCTGGGACATCGAGTCGCTGTACGACCCGGACCCCGACCACGAGGGCACCACCTACGCCCGCCACGGCGGCTTCCTCCACGACGCGGGCGACTTCGACCCCGCCTTCTTCGGGATCTCGCCGCGCGAGGCCCTCGCCATGGACCCGCAGCAGCGCCTGCTGCTGGAGACCACCTGGGAGACGTTCGAGCGGGCCGGCATCGACCCGGCCACCCTGCGCGGCAGCCGGGCAGGCGTCTTCGTCGGCGCCTCCGCCAACGCGTACGGCGCCGGCGCCGGGGACCTCCCCGACGGAGTGGAGGGCCACCTCCTGACCGGCACCGCCTCCAGCGTCGTCTCCGGCCGCCTCGCCTACGTCTTCGGCCTCGAAGGCCCCGCCGCCACCATCGACACCGCTTGCTCGTCCTCCTCCGTCGCCCTCCACATGGCCGTCCAGGCGCTCCGCCAAGGCGAATGCTCGCTGGCCCTGGCCGCGGGCGTCACCGTGCTCGCCGGGCCCGACGTCTTCGTCGAGTTCAGCCGCCAGCGCGGACTGTCCCCCGACGGGCGCTGCAGGTCCTTCGCCGAGGCGGCCGACGGCACCGGATGGTCCGAGGGCGTCGGCGTGCTCCTCGTCGAGCGCCTGTCCGACGCGCTCCGCAACGGCCATCCGGTGCTGGCGGTGGTGCGGGGTTCGGCGGTGAACCAGGACGGTGCGAGCAACGGCCTGACGGCGCCCAATGGCCCGTCCCAGCAGCGCGTCATCCGCCAGGCCCTCGAGAACGCCCGCCTGACCCCCGCCGACATCGACGCCGTCGAGGCGCACGGCACCGGTACGACCCTGGGCGACCCCATCGAGGCGCAGGCCCTCCTCGCCACCTACGGCCAGGAACGGCCCGAGGACCGGCCGCTGCTCCTTGGCTCGCTCAAGTCCAACATCGGCCACACCCAGAACGCCGCGGGTGTCGCGGGAATCATCAAGATGGTCATGGCGATGCGGCACGGTGTACTGCCCCGCACCCTCCACATTGACCGGCCGACCTCGCACGTCGACTGGTCGTCGGGCGCCGTGTCCCTGCTCACCGACGCCATGGACTGGCCGGAGACCGGCCGCCCGCGCCGCGTCGGCGTCTCGGCGTTCGGTGTCAGCGGCACCAACGTGCACACCATCATCGAGCAGGCCCCGGAGCCCGAGGAGCCGGACGCCCCGGCACCCGCCGCCTTCGGGGGCGCGGTGCCGGTGCTGCTCTCGGCGAAGGGGCGCGACGCGCTGCGCGAGCAGGCCCGTCGCCTCCACGCGTACGTGGAGGAGAACACCGGGGCGGGTGCGGTGGACGTCGCTCACGCCCTGGCCACGACCCGCGCCGCCTTCGAGGACCGCGCCGTCGTCGTCGCCGAGGGCCGCGCCGGCCTGCTGTCGGCCCTCGCCGCCCTGTCCGAGGGCGAAGCGGCGCCGGGCGTGGTGACCGGCTCGCCCGTCGCGGGCAAGGTGGCATTCCTGTTCACGGGGCAGGGGAGTCAGCGGCTGGGGATGGGGCGTGAGTTGTACGACGCCTATCCGGTGTTCGCCGGGGCGCTTGACGCGGTGCGTGAGCGGCTGGGGCTGGATGTGCTGTTCGGCGACGACGCTGAGGCGCTGGACCGGACGGAGTCCGCGCAGCCGGCGTTGTTCGCTATCGAGGTCGCGCTGTTCCGGCTGCTGGAATCGTGGGGTGTGAAGCCGGACTTCCTGTCCGGGCATTCGGTGGGTGAGATCGCTGCCGCGCATGTGGCCGGGGTGCTGTCGCTTGAGGACGCGTGCACGTTGGTCGAGGCCCGTGGGCGGTTGATGCAGGCGCTGCCGGGTGGCGGTGTGATGATCGCGGTGCAGGCGTCGGAGGACGAGGTCCTGCCGCTGCTGACCGACCGGGTGAGCATCGCGGCCGTGAATGGCCCTTCGTCGGTTGTCATCGCCGGTGATGAGGATGCCGCGGTCGCGATCGTGGATTCCCTCGGTGACCGGAAGTCGAAGCGCCTGACGGTCAGTCATGCCTTCCACTCGCCGCACATGGACGGGATGCTGGACGCGTTCCGTGAGGTGGTTGCCGGGCTGTCGTTCACGGCCCCGCGCATCCCGGTCGTCTCGAACCTGACCGGTGCCGTGGTCACGGATGAGATGGCGTCGGCTGAGTTCTGGGTGCGGCACGTCCGTGAGGCCGTGCGCTTCCTCGACGGTGTCCGTGTCCTGGAGGCCGCGGGCGTCACCACGTACGTCGAACTCGGCCCCGACGGTGTGCTGTCGGCGATGGCGCAGGAGTGCGTGACCGGCGAGGGCGTCGCCTTCGTGCCCGTCCTTCGCAAGGGCCGGCCCGAGGCCGAGACCGTCACCACCGTGCTCGCCCAGGCCCACACCCGGGGGATCGCGGTCGACTGGCAGGCGTACTTCGCCGGGACGGGCGCGCAGCGCGTCGACCTGCCCACCTATGCCTTCCAGCGGCAGCGCTACTGGATCGAGTCGGGCCGCGGCGCCGGGGACCTGCGCGCCGTCGGCCTCGAGGCCGTGGGCCACCCGCTGCTCGGCGCGACCGTTGCGCTCGCCGACTCCGACGGCTTCCTCTTCACCGGCCGCCTCTCGCTCGACACGCACCCCTGGCTCGCCGACCACGCCGTCATGGGCTCCGTGCTCCTGCCCGGCACAGCCTTCGTCGAGCTGGCCGTACGCGCCGGTGACCAGGTCGGCTGCGACGTACTGGAGGAACTCACCCTCCAGGCCCCGCTGGTGCTGCCCGAGCGGGGCGGCGTGCAGGTGCAGATCCACGTCTCCGCGCCGGACGCCGACGGCACCGGCCGCCGCACCTTCACGCTCTCCTCCCGCGCCGAGGGCGGCGCGGCCGACGAGTCGTGGGTGCGGCACGCCGACGGTGTCCTCGCCCAGGGCGCGGCACGCCCGGACTTCGAACTCGCCCAGTGGCCCCCGGCGGGCGCCGAGGCCGTTCCGACGGAGAACCTGTACGCGGAGCTTTCCGCGCTCGGCATGGCCTACGGCCCCGTCTTCCGCGGGCTGACGGCCGCGTGGCGGGACGGGGAGAGCGTCTACGTCGAGGTCGCGCTGCCCGAGGGGAACGCCACGGCCGCCAGGGACTTCGGCCTGCACCCCGCCCTGCTCGACGCAGGTCTGCACGCGCTCGCCCTGGGCGGGCTCGGCGGCAACGACGGCGAAGGACGCCTCCCGTTCTCCTGGATGGGCGTGACCCTGCACGCCGCGGGCGCCGAGGCCGTGCGCGTCCGCCTGGCACCGGCCGGCACCGACGGCGTGCGGCTTCAGATCGCCGACACCTCCGGCGCGCCCGTCGCCACCGTGGACGCCCTCGTGCTGCGCGCCGTCTCCGCCGAGCAGGTGCGGGCCGCCCGTACCGCCCACCACGAGTCGGTGTTCCGCACCGAGTGGACCCCGCTGCCGGGTACCCCCGACACCGCCTCCACACCGCGGCGTTGGGCCGTCGTGGGTGGGGCCGCCGCTGTGGCCTCGCTGCCGGGTGCGCTGCCCGGCGAGGTCGGCGTGCACGCGGACCTCGCCGCCCTCGCCGCGGCGGTCGAAGCCGGGGCGCCTGTCCCGGACGCTTTGGTGGTCGGATTCGGCCCGGCGGAGGAGCTGTCGGCCCAGGCCGTGCACGCCGCCGCCCACGACGCCCTCGCGCTCGCCCAGGCGTGGTGCGCGGACGAGCCGTTCGCGGGCGAGGCCTTTGCCGGCTGCCGTCTGGTCGTCGTCACCCAGGGCGCGGTCAGCACCGGCGACGGCGCCGGGATCGCCGACCCCGTGCACGCCGCCGTCGTCGGCCTGCTGCGCTCCGCGCAGTCCGAATACCCCGACCGCCTGCTGCTCGTCGACACCGACGGACACGAGGACTCCGCCCGCGCCCTCCCGTACGCCCTCGACGCGGCCCTCGCGGCGGACGAACCCCAACTCACCCTGCGCGCGGGCTCCGTGCACGCCCTGCGGCTGGCCCGGGCCGCCCGCCGGGACGACGACGGCGACGCCGCCGTCACCGCGTACGCACCCGAAAGGACCGTGCTCATCACCGGCGCGGGCGGCATGCTCGGCGGCCTGGTCGCCCGCCGCCTCGTCACCGAACACGGCGTACGCCACCTGCTGCTCGTGGGACGCCGGGGCGGTGCCACCCCGGAGGCCGAGCGGCTGCGGGACGAACTGACCGCGCTGGGCGCCGCCGTCACCTGGGCGGCGTGCGACGTCGCCGACCGCGAAGCGCTCGCGGACGTCCTGCGCGGCATCCCCGCCGCACATCCGCTGGGCGCGGTCGTCCACACCGCGGGCGTGCTCGACGACGGCGTCATCACCTCCCTCACCCCGGAACGGCTCTCCGCCGTCCTGCGTCCCAAGGCCGACGCGGCGCTGCACCTGCACGACCTCACCCGGGACCTCGACCTCTCGGCCTTCGTCCTCTTCTCCTCCATCGGCGGCGTCTTCGGCGGCCCCGGCCAGGGCAACTACGCGGCCGCCAACGTCTTCCTCGACGCCCTCGCCCACCACCGGCGCGCCCACGGCCTCCCCGCCACCTCCATGGCCTGGGCCCTGTGGGCCGGCGACGTCGACGACGCCACTGGTGGCGCAGGCATGGCCGGCACCCTGGACGAGGCCGACATCAGCCGCATGCGGCGCGCGGGCCTGCCCCCGCTGACCACCGCGGAAGGCCTCGAACTCTTCGACCTCGCGCACCGCGTCGATGAGGCGACTCCCGTCCTCATGCACGCCGACCTGGCCGCGCTGCGCAACCAGGCCGGGTCCGGCGCCCTGTCGCCGCTCCTGCGCGGCCTCGTCCGGGTGCCCGCCCGCCGGACGGCCGCCACCACCGGCACCGCGGGAGAGGACGGCCTGCGCCAGCGGCTGGCCGGGCTCGCCCCTGCCGAACGCGACCGCGCCCTGCTCGACCTCGTCCGCAAGCAGGTCGCCACCGCCCTCGGCTACCCCGGACCGGCCTCCGTCGAGCCCGGCCGCTCGTTCAAGGAGCTCGGCTTCGACTCCCTGACGGCGGTCGAACTGCGCAACCTGCTCGGCGCCGCCACCGGCCGACGCCTGCCCGCCACCCTCGTCTTCGACTACCCGACCGCCACCGCGCTCGCCGGCTTCCTGCGCGAAGAACTCGTCGGCGACCTGACGGACGGCGCCTCCATCACCACCCACCGGGCCGGCGACCCGGCGCCGGCCGGCTCGCGCGGCGGGACGACCCGGGCCGGTGCGGACGACGACCCCATCGCCATCGTCGCGATGAGCTGCCGCTTCCCCGGCGGCGTCACGTCCCCCGAGGACCTGTGGGAGCTCCTGGCAGCCGGGCGCGACGGCATCACCGGCTTCCCCGCCGACCGCGGCTGGGACCTCGACCACCTCTACAGCGACGACCCCGACAGCGAGGGCACCAGCTACGCCCGCGAAGGCGGCTTCCTCCACGACGCCGCCGAGTTCGACGCCGACTTCTTCGGCGTCTCGCCGCGCGAGGCGCTGTCCATGGACCCGCAGCAGCGGCTCCTGCTGGAGACCACCTGGGAGACGTTCGAGCGCGCCGGGATCGACCCCACCACGCTGCGAGGCAGCCGCACCGGCGTCTTCGTCGGCTCCAACGCCCAGGACTACCTGCACCTGTGGCTCAACGACGCCGACGGCCTCGAAGGCCACCTCGGGACCGGCAACGCGGCCAGCGTCGTCTCCGGCCGCATCTCCTACACCTTCGGCCTCGAGGGCCCGGCCGTCACCATCGACACCGCCTGCTCGTCGTCCCTGGTCACCCTGCACCTGGCGGCACAGGCACTGCGCCGCGGCGACTGCTCGATGGCACTGGCCGGCGCCGTCACCATCATGTCCACCCCGGGCGCGTTCACCGAGTTCAGCCGCCAGCGCGGCCTGGCCGCCGACGGCCGCATCAAGGCGTTCGATGCCTCGGCCGACGGGACGAGCTGGTCCGAGGGCGTCGCCCTGCTCCTTGTCGAGCGCCTGTCCGACGCGCGCGCCAACGGGCACCCGGTGCTCGCTCTCGTCCGCGGTTCGGCGGTGAACCAGGACGGCGCGAGCAACGGCCTCACCGCGCCGAACGGCCCGTCCCAGCAGCGCGTCATCCGGGAAGCCCTCGCCGACGCCGGCCTGTCGGCCACGGACGTCGACGCGGTGGAGGCGCACGGCACCGGTACGACGCTGGGCGACCCGATCGAGGCGCAGGCACTGCTCGCGACGTACGGCCAGGGGCGCCCCGATGGCAGGCCGGTGTGGCTCGGCTCCGTGAAGTCCAACATCGGCCACACGCAGGCCGTCGCCGGAGCCGCCGGCGTCATCAAGATGGTCATGGCGATGCGGCACGGGGTCCTGCCCCAAACCCTGTACGTGAACGAGCCCACGCCATATGTCGACTGGACGGCGGGCGACATCGCCCTGCTGACCGAGGCGGTCCAGTGGCCGGAGACCGGCCGACCGCGCCGCGCCGGCATCTCCTCCTTCGGCTACAGCGGCACCAACGCCCACGCGATCATTGAGCAGGCGCCCGATGTCGTCGTGCCCGCTCAGCAGGAACCGGCCCGCGACCTGCCCGTCGTGCCCTGGCTCGTCTCCGGCCGGACGGCGGAGGCCCTGCGCGCCCAGGCCGAACGCCTGCACCCGACGGCCGCCGGCATCGCGGACACGGGCGAACTCGACTTCGCCTACTCCCTCGCCACCAGCCGCGCCGCCCTGGAACACCGCGCCGCCGTAGTCGCCGGGGATCCGGCCGCCCGACTCGCCGCCCTCGCCGCCCTGGCCTGCGGCGACCAGGCACCGGGCCTGGTGCAAGGCACCGTGACGACAGGCGCGCTCGCCTTCCTGTTCACGGGGCAGGGGAGCCAGCGACTCGGGATGGGGCGTGAGTTGTACGCGGCCTGTCCGGTGTTTGCCGAGGCGCTTGATGCGGTGCGTGGGCGGCTGGGTCTTGATGTGCTGTTCGGCGATGACGCTGAGGCGTTGGATCGTACGGAGTTCGCGCAACCGGCGTTGTTCGCGGTGGAAGTTGCCTTGTTCCGGCTCCTGGAGAGCTGGGGTGTGCGTCCGGACTTCGTGTCGGGGCATTCGGTGGGTGAGATCGCGGCTGCGCACGTGGCTGGGGTGCTGTCGCTTGAGGATGCGTGCGCTCTGGTGGCGGCGCGTGGGCGGTTGATGCAGGCGCTGCCGACGGGTGGCGTGATGATCGCGCTGGAGGCGTCGGAGGACGAGGTCCTGCCGCTGCTGAACGAGCGGGTGAGCATTGCCGCGGTCAACGGTCCGCAGGCTGTGGTGATTGCCGGTGACGAGGATGCCGCGGTCGCGATCGTGGAGTCGTTCGGGGATCGGAAGTCCAAGCGGCTGACGGTCAGTCATGCATTCCATTCGCCGCACATGGACGGGATGCTGGAGTCCTTCCGTGAGGTGGTGACGGGGCTGTCGTTCGAGGCTCCGCGCATCCCGGTTGTCTCGAATCTCACCGGTGCGGTCGTAGCGGATGAGATGTCCTCGCCCGAATTCTGGATGCGGCACGTTCGTGAGGCTGTCCGCTTCCTGGACGGTGTTCGCGCGCTGGAGGCTGCTGGGGTCAGCACGTTTGTGGAGCTGGGTCCGGACGGTGTGCTGTCGGCGATGGCGCAGGAGTGTGTGACGGGCGAGGGCGCGGTCTTCGTTCCCGTGCTCCGCAAGGGCCGTCCGGAGGCGGAGACCGCCGTCACGGCTCTGGCGCAGGCGTACGTGCGGGGCGTGGAGGTGGACTGGGCCCGGTACTTCGCCGGCACGGGTGCGCGGCGCGTGGACCTGCCGACGTATGCCTTCCAGCGGCGGAGGTTCTGGCCGGAGACCGTTCTCTGGGCGGCCCCGCAGGCCACGGCGCCGGATCAGGCGAGCGCGGTGGACGCCAGGTTCTGGGATGCGGTGGAGCGGGAGGACCTGGTCTCCCTGGCCGCCGAGTTGGACGTCTCCGGCGATGCGTCTCTGGGTGAGGTGCTTCCGGCGTTGTCGGCGTGGCGTCGGCAGGGTCGGGAGCGTTCGGAGGTGGACGGTTGGCGGTACCGGGTGGTGTGGAAGCCGCTGGCCGAGGTTTCCGGCGCGCGTCTGTCCGGTTCCTGGCTGGTGGTCGTGCCGGTCGGGAGTGACGTTGACGGGCCGGTGGTGGATGCGCTGGCTGGGCGTGGTGCGGAGGTGCGCCGGGTCGAGGTCGAGCCGGGCACGGACCGCGGCACCTTGGCGGGTCTGCTCGCCGGTGAGTACGCCGGTGTGGTCTCGCTGCTGGGGCTCGTCGACGCGACGAGTCTGATCCAGGCTCTGGGCGATGCAAGGGTGGATGCGCCGCTGTGGTGCCTGACGCGAGGCGCTGTTTCCGTTGGCCGGTCGGACCGGCTGGTGTCGCCGGTGCAGGCGCAGGTCTGGGGTCTGGGCCGGGTGGCGGCGCTGGAGGTGCCGGAGCGCTGGGGTGGTCTGGTGGACCTCCCGGAGGCGCTGGACGAGCGGGCGCTGTCTCGGCTCATAGGCGTGCTGGCTGGTTCGAGTGAGGACCAGGTGGCTGTGCGTTCGTCCGGGGTGTTCGGGCGGCGGCTGGTTCGGGCTGTGCTGCCGGAGGGTGCGGGGTCGTGGATCCCGTCGGGCACGGTGCTGGTGACGGGTGGCACGGGTGCGCTGGGTGGTCGTGTTGCGCGGTGGCTGGCGGAGGCTGGTGCCGAGCGGCTGGTGCTGACCAGCCGGCGCGGGATGGACGCGCCGGGTGCTGCTGAGCTGGTGGCGGAGCTGGGGGCCGAGGTCACGGTCGTCGCGTGTGATGCCTCCGACCGTGAGGCGCTGCGCGCTGTGCTGGCTGAGCACGCCGAGTCGCTGACCGCAGTCGTTCACACGGCGGGCGTCCTGGACGACGGCGTCCTCGACTCGCTCACGCAGGACCGTCTTGACACCGTCCTACGGGCGAAGGCGACCTCCGCCCTCAACCTGCACGAGCTGACGATCGAACTCGGCGTGGAGCTGGATGCCTTCGTCCTGTTCTCGTCGATGAGCGGCACGATCGGCACCGCGGGCCAGGGCAATTACGCTGCCGCGAACGCTTTCCTGGACGCCCTTGCCGAGCAGCGTCGTGCGGACGGCTTGGCGGCGACGTCGATTGCTTGGGGTCCGTGGGCCGAGGGCGGCATGGCGGCCGATGAGGCGATGGCCGCCCGGATGCGCCGTGGCGGGGTTCCGCCGATGCGGGCAGACCTCGCCATGGTCGCGATGCACCAGGCCGCCGGATCTGCGGAGGCGGCCCTCCTGATCGCCGACTTCGACTGGGAGCGCTTTGCGCCCGGTTTCACTTCCGCGCGTCCCAGCAGGCTGCTCGTAGAGCTTCAAGGGGCGGCCACCGCCGCGCACGGGGAGAGCGCGAACGATGCCTCCGATTCGGCTGGTTCGTCGTTTGCTGTGCGGTTGCGGGGGATGGCGGAGGGTGATCGTGCGCCGTTTGTCCTGGAGTTGGTGCGTCGGCTGGTTGCCGAG